>NZ_CM147855.1:1224000-1530000 GCF_055808145.1 Pseudoalteromonas sp. KJ63-1
AACAGATGCACCATTTGCACAAAATGTAGAGCTTAGTGCCGCTATTCGTGCATTCGACTACAGCACGTTTGGTTCTGATAATACATGGAAATTAGGTTTAACATGGAAAGCAAATGATGAATTAATGCTACGCAGCGTTGTTTCAACGGCTTTCCGTGCTCCAACGGTTTCAGAATTATACTCAGGTAACTCTCCATCATTTAATCAAGTTGAATTCCCTGGTGCACAAGAGCAGGCTGAAGTAACTGTTGGTGGTAATGATGCATTAACACCAGAAGAAGCTGATACATTTACTGCGGGTATCGTGTATGAGCCGCAGTGGTTTGATGGTTTCTCAATGACACTTGATTACTACTCAATTGAAATTGAAAACGCAATTGCAACTGTAGACAATCAATACATTGTTGATCAGTGTTTAGCTGTAGACACTAATGCAGGTTCTGCACTATGTCAGTCAGCAAATGTAAATCTAGACTCTACGGGTCGTATTACTTTTAACAACCAATTACAAAACATTGGTTCTGAAAAAACATCGGGTGTTGATTTAAATCTTGCATACAGCTTTGAAGCAGTAGGTCTTAACTGGAAAGCGGGCTTAGATACAACTTACTTAGATGAATATGTTGTAGAAGTAACTGGTTCTCCTGTTGATTACGCAGGGTTAGTAACATCTGGTTCAGGTGGTTACGCAGATCTTAAGTCAAACCTAACCATTAATGTGTCTGGCGATAACTGGGATGCACAATACCAAATGCGTTACATCGCGGGTATGGATAGCTACGCATGTCTAAATAAAGACACGTGTTATGCACCTACAACACCATCAGTTATCTATAGTGACCTAAGTGGTAGTTACCTAGTAAATGATACTGTTTCTCTTACTGCAGGTGTAAACAACTTGTTCGATAAACAGCCTCCTTATTACACTGGTAACAATGATTCAAACACTGACCCGTACACATACGATGTACTAGGTCGTCGTTTCTTTGCAAACGTAAACGTTAAATTCTAATTTTAACTAATTAGAATCACTAAAAGGCCTAGTTTTTACTAGGCCTTTTTTGTTGAACAAAATTAAAGAGGCACGTAAACTCAGACAGATAACCCAAGGAGGCATCATTGTTAAAGCAAGACGAAAATTTATCGTTTGTTATTGAACCGCAATTATCACCGCGTGCAGAGCAGCGTCTCGATCTTTATTTTTCTATCCCAAATGAAATGGGAATTAATGCACAAACACTCAGCGAAGAGTCTTACTTTAATAACCAATTTAAATCTTTTGTTGCCTATAACGCGAATAACATTCACCTTCCATTAGTGCGAAGCCGCTTTGTAAGTAAAAACAAAGGTGAGCAGCAAGACTACCGACAAAACTTAAATTTATATTGTTATCAAGTACGTCTCGCCATTGATGCTGATATTAAAGATGCGTTAAAAATTCAAGAAAGCGATGAATTTTATCAACGGGCCATGGAGCTTTGCGAGCAAAGCCAAAGCTTACTCAGAAAACTCAGACGTTACACCCCAGATAACGAAAAGCTGATCCCGTTTTATACCAATGCTGATAATTACCTAAGTTGGCAGATTGAACAAACTTTTTTAAAGCTGCTTGATGAAGGGCCGCGCAGTAGCGATCACGCAAAAGAGCGAAATGACTTATTAAACTTTTGTAAGTCAGAAAGTGAGTACCGAGCAGAGCAACAATATAATTCTGACTCAACACTTAAAGACGCCAACAGAATCACCAATAAAATGCGCCTATTGCAGCGTTTAATAGAGCATGGGGTGATTTTGCAGCGCCAAACCCGTTATCTAAATAGTTATTTAAAACGGTTGGTAAAAGGCTCTGTAACAGCCGTTATAATGGCTTTTGTGATGGTGGTTATTTTAAATGCACGTTCTACCTTTACTGAAATAACCGCTTCATTGATTTTAATTTTAGGGGTTATTTACGGTTTAAGAGAGATATTTAAAGAGGATATCACTCGTATTATTTGGCGTGCTATTGTGCGAGGGCGGCCAAAATGGCGCTTTATTTTTAAAAACAGTATTACAAAAGATAAAGTAGCGAGCCAGTTTATTTGGTTAGAATATACGCGGTTTAAAAAAATCCCCAAAGAAGTGAGGAAAATTTTCTCTAAGCGTCGTCAGCAAAATAAACAGGCGGCGCAATGGCTGCATTTTGCTAGTGAAACGCGGGTCAGTGCTAAAGAATTTTTGCCAGGCTACGATAGCTTACAACAAACATTGCAATTTAATCTTGCACCATTTGCTCGTTATTTAAAAAAGGGGGAAGGGAAGCTCTACCATTTAGAAAATAATAAAATCTCTAAGCAAGGAGTTGAAAGACGCTACCAATTAAATATGGTACTCGTTCAGACTGAATCTGATAATGCGCTGTATCAGCGCTATAAAATCACTTTAAATCGCAGTAAAATTGTTAATATAGAGCTGATTTACACCAGCGACAGCAAAAAAGAGGAATAACACAGGTTATTCCTCTTTTTTACTTAAACTAAACTAAACTAGACTATTTATCCGTTAGTCCTTTTTTGCTGTATAGCGTTACTTTGTCTGATACTAAGGTAATTTCGATATTTTTAGCGTCATTACCCCAAGTACAGCTGGTATGCAGTGTTTTTTCTACACAATTATCAGCACTACCTAACATGGCTTCAACTTCTGTTTTGTCCATACCTATTTTAATCTTTTCGTAATTTTCTAAGCTTACTTTTGAGCAAGCTGCAAGACTGAGTGCTGCAAAAATAATAAAAAGTTTCTTCATTGCTACTTCCTTTGAAATGAGTATTGTTAATGATTAAATTTTCGAATTTGTACAATCATCCCCATACGAGGGTGATCAAAGTAATGAATGTCTTCACTGAACACTCGCCTAAACTGTGAAAAGCGGGCTGACTCTAGATCGCCATTGTTACGTCTTTCATTTATATCAAAGTGTGCATTAATAAATAAATAATGGCGCAAATGTATTTTGAATAGTCCATCTAATTCCCATTTCATTTCTGGAGACTGAACTTCGTCAAACAGTGGCTCAGGCGTATTTATTAAGCTAATAAAATCAGAATCTGCGTAGCTAATCGTGGTGTTCATATTGTTTTTTAATTGGCTGCCTGCAAACAAGTGAATGCTAGGCGAACGTGATTTGCTCGCACCTTCAAATCGCCACCCAGTATGTAATAAAGGAGTTAGCCCTTTACGGTCTAGGGCTTGACGTTGTGATTCAAACTGCAACTGCTCAGGGGCTAACAGGTATGTTTGCTCCATCGTCTCTTGTGCAGGTGCTTGAGGGATCACTGGCAGTACATCGTAACTCTTGACATAATCAATGCTGTCGTTACACGCTGCTGACTGAGGGTTTGAGTTGACTAGAGTGTCAGCAAAGGTACGCTTTTGAAAACGCGGATCGCCGTTTATACATGCGTCCATTGCTTGGTTTTTATAAACAGGGCTTAGTAAATCTAAGGTGTTTTTATCTTCAATGGCGTCGTGCTTTAAGCTAAAGTCTTCTTGTAGGTATGGGGCAAAGGGTTGTTTAAATATCAACACTTCTACTTCAAACCAACGCTCTGCAAATGCAGTACTACTAAACAAGCAGCATAAAACAACCAGCGATTTTTTCAGCAACATTAATGGCTAACCTTTTTTCGAAATCTGCAATCATAGCAGTGATCATTTTTAAGCGTTCACGGGCATTCGCCTCGCTAATGGCAAAGCGTAATTTATTTGCGCCATCCATCTTATAAATATGTGGCGCACTTTGTATCAAACCAATAATGAAGCTAGGATTAACCTTAGTATTTTGACTAAACTCAAAGTAGCCCCCTTTCGGGTTAGCCTCTATTTTGGTTATGCCTAGATTACTCGCTTGCATCTTTAGTTGTTGTAAACTAAATAAGTTTTTAGCTGCATCGGGTAATAAACCAAAGCGGTCTATTAATTCTACCTGCAGCTCATCGATATCAGCAAGGTTAGCACAACTTGCTACTCGCTTGTACATACCTAAACGCGCGTTAACATCATGAATATAATCATCAGGTAACAAGGCAGGTAACTTTAAGTCTACTTCTGTTTGTTTTTGTAATAGATTTTCAAGGGTTGGCTCTTGACCATTTTTAAGTGCGTTAACGGCCTGCTCAAGCATTTCCATGTATAAATTAAAGCCAATGGTTTGCATTTGCCCTGATTGATCATCACCTAATAGCTCACCCGCACCACGAATTTCTAAATCATGAGTTGCTAAGGCAAAGCCTGCACCTAAATCTTCCAGTGAGGCAATCGCATCTAAACGTTTTTTCGCATCTTTAGAGAGTGCCTTAGGGTTACCGGTAAGTAAATAAGCATAGGCTTGGTGATGGCTTCTACCTACACGTCCGCGCAATTGGTGTAGCTGAGCAAGACCGAGTTTATCGGCTCTATCCATAATTATGGTGTTTGCTGTGGGCACATCAATACCGGTTTCAATAATCGTGGTACACACAAGGACATTGTATTTTTGATGATAAAAATCGGTCATTATTTGCTCTAGCTCTTGCTCTCGCATTTGACCATGTGCAGAAGTTACTGTTGCCTCAGGCACCCATTCGCTAATTTCTTGAGCGACACGTTCAATGGTTTCTACGTTGTTATGTAAAAAGTATACTTGGCCGCCACGTTTAATTTCACGTAGTACCGCTTCGCGAATAAGCTCTTCGTCGCGCTGGCGTACAAAGGTTTTAACCGCTAAACGTTTAGCCGGTGGAGTGGCAATAATTGATAAATCACGCATACCACTCATCGCCATATTTAATGTACGCGGAATGGGGGTTGCGGTTAGGGTAAGTATGTCAACATCAGCTCTTAGGGCTTTAATTTTTTCTTTTTGACGAACCCCAAATCGGTGCTCTTCATCAACAATTAACAGACCTAAATCTTTAAAGTTGATATCTTGTTGAATCAATTTATGAGTGCCAATAACCACATCTAGCTTGCCATCACTCATTCTTTCAAGGGTTTCTTTTTGCTCTTTGCTCGAATTAAAACGCGATAGCACACCCACTTCAATTGGAAAATCAGCAAAGCGATCTTTAAAGTTATCGTAGTGTTGTTGAGCAAGTAGGGTGGTAGGAACTAAAATAGCCACCTGCTTATTATCGTTAACCGCTACAAAGGCTGCCCGCATAGCCACTTCGGTTTTACCAAAACCCACATCACCACATACTAAACGATCCATAGCCTGTTTTGACTGCATGTCGCCAAGTACCGCTTCAATGGCGTTACGCTGGTCATCCGTTTCTTCAAACGGGAAGCTATCGCTAAATTGGCGATAAGCTTGGCCATCAAGCGTAAACTTATTACCAGGCTTAGCTTGGCGTTGTGCATAAATATCGAGTAACTCAGCAGCCACATCACGGACTTTTTCAGCGGCGCGCTTTTTCGCTTTATCCCAGGCATCAGAGCCGAGCTTATGCAGTGGCGCACTGGCCTCTTCACCGCCTGAGTAACGACTAAGCATATGAAGTGCCGATACCGGCACATAAAGCTTTGCTTCACCTGCATAAGTAATAGTTACAAATTCAGTCACCACACCGGCGGCATCAATCGTTTGCAGCCCTTGATAACGGCCCACACCATGGTCAAGGTGCACAACCGGTTGACCTTCTTTAAGCTCTGCTAAGTTACGAATTAACGCGTCTTGGCTTGCTTCATACTTGTGCTTACGACGTCTGCGTTGTGATACTTTGATCCCAAGCAATTCTTGCTCGGTAATAATGCTCAAACTTGGTTTAGTGCTAAGCACCACACTTTGCTCAAGCGGACTGACAATTAAACCAACGTCATTACTGCTGTTGGTAAACTGCTCAAAACTATCAAATTCTTTAAATTTTAAGCCGCTAGGTTTTAATATACTCAGTAATGATTCGCGTCGACCGTCCGACTCAACACTGATGACAACTCGGCCTTTTTTCTTTTTTTGTTCTGCCACATAGCTTATAAATGCATCGTAGGGCTGATGTTGTTTATGATCGATGCGTACATTGGGCAATTCATTAACTGCGAGATTTTTATTACCTGCTTTGGTGCCTAGCTTTGCTTGCGATAGGCGAATGCGGCCATAATTGCCTAAATTGGAAAACAGCTCATTAATTGGCTGATATAATTCATCGGGCGGTAATAGTGGACGCAGAGGATCTACACGGCGGTTCTCATAACGCACATTAACATCGTGCCAAAAGTTATCCGCTGCATGCTCTAAATCCCCTAACTGCATGACGGTTGTTGAGTCAGGTAAGTAGTCGAATATGGTTGCTAAGCCTTCAAAAAACAGCGGCATGTAATACTCTATACCTGCTGGCCAATTGCCTTTGCTGACCTGCATGTAGACTGAGTCTTGCTCAGCACTTGCGCCAAATTTTTCACGATAGCTTATTCTGAAACGTTCAATATCTGATTCGTTAGTAGGAAACTCATGAGCAGGTAGTAGCTCAATTTTTTCTACTTTTTCGTCTGAGCGCTGAGTTTCCACATCAAATAAACGGATGGTATCAAGCTCATCATCAAAAAAGTCGAGTCTAAATGGATGCTTACTCCCCATGGGGTATAAATCAACAATTGAGCCGCGTATAGCGTACTCGCCATGCTCCATGACTTGTTGCACATGTAAGTAACCTGCTTGCTCTAAATTGTCCCGCAGGGCATGAGTATCTAATCTGTCGCCTACTTTAAAATTCAGCGTCGAGCCGTATATAAATGATGCTGGGGCAGTGCGCAGCATCAAGGTTGATACCGGCACAATGAGCACGCTTTGTTGCTCTTTTTTCAGTGTGTTGAGTGTTGCTAAACGTGCTGAAATAATATCTTGGTGGGGAGAGAAGTGATCATAAGGCAATGTTTCCCAATCTGGAAAAACCATTACTGGGTTATCAGGCAGCAAGTACTCTAATTCTGTTTCAAGGCGCAGTGCACTTGGTGTATCAGGGGTAACAATTAACACCAAGTTATCTTGCTGTTTTACACCTTGTGCAATAGCAATGCTTAAGCCACTGCCTAAAAGTTCGCCCCATTGAATCTTATCTTTTTGAGATTTTACCCAAGGCAAGGCTGCCCATTGCTCAAACGCCATTAATTACTCCATTAAATTAGGCTCTTAACGAGTAAGAGCCACATTATTATTTAGTCACGGTAAATTTTTGTTAAATCTTGATAATGATCAATTCTACGGTCGCGCAGATACGGCCAGATACGTCTTACGTTCTCGCTGCGTTTTTGATCAAGTTTTACCATTAATATTTGTTCATTTTGGTTATCAGCCTCTGCCAATATCTCGCCTTGAGGGCCTGCAATAAACGAGTTGCCCCAAAATTGAATACCGTCACTTTGACCGCTCGGATCGCTTTCATGACCAACTCGATTACAACTAATCACCGGAACGCCATTAGCAACCGCATGCGCTCGCTGTGAAATAACCCAAGCATCTTTTTGGCGGGTTTGCTCGTCTTTATCGTCGCGTGGATCCCAGCCAATGGCCGTTGGGTAAATTAAAAGCTCAGCACCGGCCATTGCCATTAAGCGCGCGGCTTCAGGAAACCATTGATCCCAACACACCAGTACACCTAGTTTACCTACAGAGGTTTGAATAGGCTCAAAGCCTAAGTCTCCAGGGGTAAAGTAAAACTTTTCATAAAACCCAGGGTCGTCTGGAATATGCATTTTACGGTATTTACCTGCAATGCTGCCGTCTTTTTCAAGTACCACGGCGGTATTGTGGTAAAGGCCCGTAGCACGTTTCTCAAATAAAGACGCCACAATAACAATACCGAGCTCTTTGGCGAGTTCACCTAAAATATTACTACTTGGCCCTGGTATTGTTTCTGCTAAATCAAATACATCAACGTCTTCAGTTTGGCAAAAATATAAACTGCGGTGTAACTCTTGTAATACAACAAGTTGCGCGCCTTTATTAGCTGCATCGCGAATGCCCGCAATTGACTTTTCAATATTATGTTCAGCGTTGTCACTGTTGCTTTGTTGCACTAAGGCAACTGATAAATGTGCAGGGCTTGTCATTGTGCTGCTCCAGCTAAAAATCCACGAGGTAATTGCATTGTAATGCAGTGAAGACTGCCAAATTGCTCAATAATAGGTAAACAATTTACACCAATAATTGTGTGCTCAGGGTATGCTTTTTGAACTTGTGTTAAAGCACGTTGGTCGTTTACATCGTTATAAATAGGCACTAATACTACGTTATTTATAATTAAGTAATTTGCATAGGTGGCGGGTAGGCGCGTATTTTCATCGTCATACACGGCTTTTGGCCACGGTAACTCAATTAGCTTATATGGGGTGTTATCAGCAGTTTTAAAGCTTTGTAGTTGTTTCTCCATGGCATCTAGCGCGCTAAAATGCTCATCGCTTTTATCGTCACATTTTACATACACAAGGGTGTTTTTAGGCGCAAACCGCACTAGCGTATCAATGTGGCTATCGGTGTCGTCACCGGCTAAATAACCATGATCAACCCATAAAAAATCAGTAGTGCCTAAGTGCGCTTTTAATAGTACTTCTATGTCACTTGGGCTTAAATCAGGGTTACGATTTTTATTCAGTAAACATTCACTGGTTGTTAGCAATACACCGTGTTCATTAATTTCAATACCACCGCCTTCAAGCACCATATCAGGGGCTTGATACTGGTTGTTTGTATTGCTTAGCTGTTTAACTAATGTGTGGTTTATTTGATTATCAAGGGCGCTTTCAAACTTATTACCCCAGCCATTAAAGATAAAGTCGTAGACTTTTAATTGATCTGGCTTTTCTATAGCGCTACACGTAAGCGGGCCATGGTCACGCGCCCATGTGTCGTTAGTAGGAGTAACAACAAAATATACACGAGCCTGTTCAATACCAGCGTCATTTAGTAATGAGCAAATGTGGGTTTTTAATGCCTCATCATGAGCAACAATCACTAAGGCTTGTTGCGCGGTAATATGTTTTGCAAGTTCAATATAAACGGGTTCAACACGTGCTAAATTATCAGCCCAATCGGTATTTTTATGGGGCCATGTAAGCATAACAGCATCTTGCTCGGCCCATTCAGGTAAAAGTCTAAAGTTCATGGATTTTTAATACAAATAAAGATGGGGCTAGTTTAGCAGTTCAATTACAGCTAAGTCACTTTTAAATAAAAGTTTGAATTACAATTTAAAGCGATTTAAACAGGTAAATAACCACTCGTGTTACTCGTTTGAACTCTCTTTCGCTTTTTCAAGTTGTTGACGCTTTTTAAGTTGGCGTGTTTGCGCATGTAAACTGGCTCTAACAACCAACTCTTGATCGCTGTCTCTTATTGATACAAACAGCAGGGTATACTGGTAATGCTCATCGTCTTGTTTTTCTATAGCAACAACTTCGCTATAACAATACACTGCAGAGGCTTCATGCTGTAAAAACAGTTTGGTACGAAATTTCTGACCTAATGTGTACAAATGTTCACTGGTAAACTTAATTCCACCGCCGCCATAACTATCGCAATAAATTGAGTTATCTTCAGGTTGTTCAGAAGCTAAAATATGGCTCATGATCAAATCTATTTTACGCGACTGGGCTTGTAAAAACGTCGTCAGTTCTTGAGCTATATCTCCTAAATTACGCAAAGGACCTAAAGCGCTTTGATCTAGACTACTGACTTCGTTAGCAAGTTTAAATAAAGGCGGAATATCTGCGTCTAGTTCAGCCAAACTTTTTGGTACCACCGCGTCATCTACAGCAAATAGATTGACCCGATTGCTTTCTTCAATTTGAAAGTAAAGCTCAAAATCAGCTAATTTTTGATTATTCATTTTTAACTCCTAGCCTCTATCCGTTAATAGTAGCGTTGCGGTTATTAAATTACTACACAGCAACCCAATAAAAATTAAGCTAAATAAGGGTTTGGCTTCACTATAAAAACGCTAGGGGTGCTACTTTTTATACAGCTATAATGATTAAGAACATAATAAATATTAATACATTTATACTGAGTGCGTATATTCGCAACTAATAAATAACCAATAATTAACAAAATGCCTTGTAATTAACCATAAAACTCGTAATCTTACCGTAATAATAATAACAAGGGACTACCCACGTGGCTCGAGGAATTAAATTAGCCAGTACATTCTCAGATATATCCACGCAACTGCGGCGCTTTGTGTCTAAAATTGTGTTACCTGACGATGTTGATGATATTGTTCAAGAAACCTTTGTTAAAAGTTATGAAGCAGAGCTAAAACAAGATATTCAATACACCCGCAGTTATATGTTGAAAACAGCTAAACATCTCGCCCTAAATCATATAGCAAAATGGGATAATAAATTTAGTACTCCTTTAAATCACGAAACTGAACTTCCTAAATTGCTTAAATCAATGCAATTAGAAGATGAATACACCTCCAAAGAACGTTTTTTATTATTTTGTCGTGCTACTGAACAACTAAGCCCCGTAGTAAGAAAATGTTTTATATTAAAAAAAGTATATGGGATGAGCCAAAAAGAGATCGCACAGCAAATGCAGCTAAGTCAAAGTACGGTAGAAAAGCATATTGCTAAAGGATTATTAAACACCATGCTATATATGCGCGACGAAGCGCACGATGAGAATTGCCAACAAAGTGCGAGCATAGTGAGGGCTGTAAAATGAGTAACATCCATCAATTTACATCAAAAGAGTTAATCTTAGAAAAAGCATCGCAATGGATAAGCGCGATTGATCGTGGCTTAAATATACAAGAGCAAGAGCAATTTAAACTGTGGATGCTACAAAGCACCGCTCATCAAAATGCAATATATGAATTAGCACAACTGTGGGATGACTTAAGTGTGCTTAATGAACTCAGCGTATTGTTTCCTAATAAACACTCAGCTGGTATTCAAACCAAGCCTGCTTATGTATACGGTATTGCAGCAAGTATCGTTGCAGCCTTAATGATGTGTAGCTACTTTTTGCTAAACATGCAGAGCAACTTTAACCAAGATCTCGCTAAAGTAAATTACACAAAAATTTATAAAACAAAGGTTGGCGAGCAAGCAACCTATGTTTTACCAGATGGCACCATAGTTCAACTTAATACCAATAGTTCACTAGAAGTCGCTTATAGCCAAGGACGCAGACAGTTATTACTAAGTCGTGGAGAAGGGCGTTTTAATGTAGCTAAAGATGCATCACGCCCGTTTAGTGTTATGGCTGGCGATAAAAGCTTTACCGCGCTTGGTACAGTATTCAACGTGCAGCGCAATACCTCATCTGATCTTGAATTGGTAGTTACTGAAGGTAAAGTAATGATCACCGACCCTAGTGTTGCTGTTAATGCTGACGATTTTAAAGCGTATCAACAAGCTGATAACAGCAACCAAGATATTCGCCAAATCAATGCCAACATTGTGATTTCTGGTGAAAAAGCCATTATTGAACAAAGCGTTACCAAACCAATCACACAGTTATCGGTTGATGATGTACAACGTGATTTAGCTTGGCAAAATGGCATGTTGATATTTAATGGCGAAAAGTTAGTTGATGCCTTAAACGAGGTTAGCCGTTATACCGCCACGCGGTTTGAATTATCATCTGATGAATTAGCCCGCATTAAAGTGGCAGGCGTCTTTAAAGCGGGTGATGTTGCAGGGCTTTTAGAGAGCTTACAAAATAACTTTTCAATTGAACATGAGCGTTTAGGCGAGCATGTTGTTAGTTTAAAATATCAAAAAAAATCATAGGTAATGGTAATGAAAATCACGCCATTGTTAATCAATGTTACTCATAAGGGTGTAAAAAGTAATTTAAAGATTAAAAAAATGATAAAAACCTATAGAGGATTTTTGTTTGCTAACTGTTTATATAAGTTGCGCAGTAACCATATGTGTTATTTAACCCCGTTGGGACTCGTTGCACCGCTGTTTTTTAGTATCAGTGTGCATGCGAATCAAATCCAAGGGCAAATGATGCAGTTTGATATAAAAGCGCAACGAGCAGACAAAGCCTTAATTGAATTTGCCAAGCAAACTGAACAAACAGTGGTTTTTTCGTACGAACTTGCTAAACAGTACCAGGCAAATTCGTTATATGGATTTTATTCTCAACTCGATGCGTTAAACGCATTGTTAGCTGAGACTGAGCTCGATGCGGTTGTTGATCAAAATGGTTTACTGAGTATTAAACTCAAACAAATCAATAGGAAGAATAACAACATGATGAAGCTTTCAGGAGTTAGTGCTGCCGTATTACCTGCTTTACTTGCAGTTAATTCACAAGGAATAAATGCCGCTGAACAAAGCGCAGAAAAAAACATCGAAAAAATAGCTATTGTAGGTAGCCGTGTCGCTGGGCGCTCTGTTGAAGACTTACCTGTCCCCGTTGATATTTTAAGTGCAGAAGCACTCGAAAATACCGGTCAAACTGAAGTTGGCCGTATGCTTCAAGCTATCGCACCTTCTTTTAACTTTTCAAGTTCATCTATTAGTGATGGTACTGATGCATTAAGACCTGCAACATTACGTGGCCTTGGCCCTGATCAAACATTGGTATTGATCAATGGCAAGCGTCGTCACCAAGCAAGTATTATTCATATTAATACTTCTGTTGGCCGTGGTACTGCGGGTACTGACATGAATGCGATTCCAGCCTCAGCCATAAAACGTATTGAAGTACTGCGCGATGGCGCTGCGGCTCAATATGGTTCGGATGCAATTGCCGGTGTTATTAATATCGTGCTAAAAGATGGCAGCGAAGGTGGTAAAGCGGCCGTTAACTACGGTGAGTATTCAGAAGGCGATGGCGAAACCGTTAATATCGACTTTAATAAAGGCTTTGCTTTAGGTGATAACGGTTATTTAAATACAACCATCAACTACCGTGATCGTGCGCCAACTAACCGTGCGGGCCTTCATGGCTCATGCCAGTTCTATGGCTGTACTGAACTTTCTGATGGCACCTTGCTTGCAGGTGATCCACGCGAATTAACCGCACCACGTGATACATTCAGAATTGGTGACGCTGATTCACAACAATTTGGTTTAACAGTTAACACCGGCTACGAATTAGGAGCGGGTGAACTATACGGTTTTATTACCTATTCAACTCGTGATAACGAATCAGCGGCATTTTTCCGTCATAATGCCAATGCAGGTGGTAATCCGGTACTTCAAGATGGCGATGCAACTATCCCTGCTGGCTTCTTACCTAAAATAAATACCACGATTGATGATATTTCCTATAACTTTGGTTATAAAACTGAATTTGATAACGACTCAAGCTTAGATTTATCGTACACCTATGGTGAAAACAGTATTGACTACACGACCAGCGATACTATTAACGGCTCTTACGCGAATTTTTTACGTTATGATCAAGGCCTAAGTGCAGCAGATATTCGCGCCACGATTCCACGTCAAGGTTACGCTTATGGCATGGAGCTATCACTGCAAACGATCAATCTTGATTTTACTCAAAACTTTGATGACTACTCGTTAGCAATGGGTGCTGAAATTCGTACCGATGAGTACCGAATTTTAGAGGGTAGTGAATATGCATATCGTGATTACGATACCAACAATGGTGTTAATATTTACGATGGACTAAGCGGTGGTATTGGCAGCGAAAACGCATCCGGTGGCACACAAGGCTTTGGTGGTTCATCGCCAGCATCTTCGGTTGATGAGTCGCGTGATGTGATCTCATTTTACTTAGATGCTGAAGCTTACGTTATTGAAGATGTGATTATTTCAGGGGCGTTACGTTACGACAATTACAAAGGGTTTGGCGATACAGTTAACTTTAAACTAGCCGGTAACTGGTCAGTAACTGATGATATTTCACTTCGTGGTGCGCTAAGCTCAGGCTTTAGAGCACCTTCAATGCAACAGTTGTATTTTAACAACATCAGCACACAGTTTGTTGTAGGCCCTAATGGCAATTTAGTTGCTGAAGAAGTGGGGACCTTTAGAAACGATTCAACCCTTGCCCAAAGTTTAGGTATTCCTAAGCTCACAGAAGAGAAATCTCAAAACCGCAGTTTAGGTATCGTTTATAACGTAAGTGATAATATTAATGTAACCTTAGATTACTACTCAATCGATATTGACGACCGTATTGTAATTAGTAATCGCTTAGGTAAAGGCTTATCAAGCAGTCTTGATGCTGCGCTATTAAGTTCAGGTGCGGGTGCAGGGCAGTTTTTCTTAAATGGCGCTGACACTGAGACACAAGGTATCGACTTTGTGGCTACATGGAATACAGAAGGCCTTGGCGGCACGCTTGATTTTACTTTAGCGGCTAACTTTACAGAAACCGATGTCGTGTCGTTATTTACACCAGCAGGTTCTGGTCTTGAAACAGTGCCAGTTGATGATGTGTTTTCTGATCAAGAAATTTCTATTATTGAAGAATGGCAACCAGAAGATCGAATTAACTTAAGTGCACTTTATCGTCGCGACGACTGGACCGTAAACCTATCGCTTAATCGCTTTGGTGAATACACAGTGGAAGATGGCGGCCGCCAGACTTATGGTGCTGAAATTTTAACGGATATTAAAGTAAACTACTTTGTGACTGATGACTTATCGGTAAATATTGGCGCAAATAACGTATTTGATGTTTACCCGGATGAAAACACCATAGGTAACTCACGTTCAGGCACAATCGTTGATGATCAAGGTAACACTATTGTCAGCAGTGATGGAGTATTTAAATACTCACGTCGTTCAGCGCCATTTGGCTTCAACGGTGCATACTACTACGTAGGAGCAGAGTACCGCTTTTAATAAATAACTCTCCTATTGTTATTTAACAACCAAAGGGCCGTAAGGCCCTTTTATCGTTTTTATGGTTACAGTGTTTATAGTGTCATAAAAACTTCACTGTTTTTAATTTATGAAATCTTTAATAATAACTGGACTAGACCAGATTGAGTGAAATAAATTATGAACAATTATTTGCTACTAACGCCCGGCCCATTAACGACCTCTAATACTGTTAAGCAGGCGATGCTTAAAGACTGGTGTACTTGGGATGATGATTATAATCGCGACATAGTGCAAACAATACGCAATAAATTAGTATCGCTTGCGACATCACAACCTAATTATACTAGTGTATTAATGCAAGGCAGTGGCACTGCCAGTGTAGAGTCAGCGCTTGGCAGTCTTATTCCAAAAACGGGTAAGTTACTTGTTATCAATAATGGGGCATACGGGAAGCGTATTGCTGAAATTGCCGACTATTTAGCAATTGACTGTCATGTTTTAAATTATACAGAAACGGCACTGCCAAACCTTGATGAGATTGATACTGTTTTAAAAAATAATTCAGGTATTACTCACATTGCAATGGTCCATTGTGAAACGACCACAGGTATACTCAATCCTATTGAAGAGGTTGGCTCACTAGCTAAACAGTATCAAAAGGTATTTATTGTTGATGCTATGAGCAGTTTTGGCGGTATTGAGTTCGACCTTGCACAGTGGCATATAGATGTAATGATCAGCTCTGCAAATAAATGCATTCAAGGTGTCCCTGGCTTTGGCTTTGTGGTGTGTAAGCAGAGTATTATTGAGCAAAGTGAAGGCATTGCACGCTCCTTGTCATTGGATTTATATCAGCAATGGTTATGTATGGAGCAACACCATGGTAAATGGCGTTTTACCTCGCCAACTCATGTTGTGCGTGCATTTTATCAAGCCCTGCAAGAGTTAGATGAGGAAGGAGGAATAGCAGAGCGCTTTAAGCGTTACTCGCAAAACCAAAAGACCTTGGTAGCCGGTATGAAAGCGTTAGGGTTTGTACCTTTACTGAATGAGGAAGTCCATTCCCCCATCATTACCTCATTCTTATCGCCTAGCGAAGAGCATTATGATTTTAAATCTTTTTATAGTGCGTTAAAGCAAGAAGGTTTTGTTATTTACCCTGGTAAAGTTTCTAACGCCGATTGCTTTCGCATAGGTAATATTGGTGAAGTAGATGAGGCCGATATACAGCGTTTGCTTGATGCTGTGGCAAAAAACCAATATTGGAAAGCTTAAAGCTAATTTTCACCCGTGCAAGCGGTGCTTAATTTTCGTTAAACACCGCTTTTTTATTGGCCATCAACCACCATTTCAATGGCATTATGCAACCAGTACTCAATGTTATAATCAACTAACAAACCATGCTCATCAAATCGCTTTCTAATAACGTGTAAGCAGGGTGTACCGCTATTTTTTTCAAGTAGATGACTCACTTCATCAGGTAATACCGTGACATTTATTATGCTTTGCTCTTTAACGATATTCGTTGCGTACTGTTTTGCCATAATATCGGTGATAGAGGTATCTAAGGGGTGTAAGTGAAAATCAGCAAAGCGTTTAGCATCACAATAAATATGCTCAAACATTACGGCGCGATTATCTAGACTTCGTATACGTTGAAGATGATAAAGCGTTTGGGCATCTAACGCTTGGCAAATTTCATGCTTTGCCTGCTGCTGCACACTCACGAGTATCGTTTGTGCAACAAATCCTTGTTGTTTTGCCAGTTCATAAAAATTGACTTTAGTAGCAGGGTGCCACTTTAATCTTTTTGGGGTGACAAACCATCCTTTACGTTTTTGACTGAATATTAGGCCTTCAGCTTCCAACCTCAGAAGTGCTTCGCGTACAGTAATTCGGGTAGAACTAAACTTTTGTTGTAATTCTCGCTCTGAAGGCAACTTATGACCCGCTGCAATCGCGTCGGTTTTTAGTAGTGCATGAATATAATTACGGATCTCTTGATATAAAAGCATCGTTTGATTATTTATCCTAAAAATATAATAGCTTAGCTGAGTATAATGTGACTTATATTGTTTATGGTGAGCATTATATTCAGCTAGTTTATGAATCGACTTTAGCAGCATTGCCACTTAATTTAGCCAAAAAATTATCAATACTGCGAACCGCTGCATTACTATCTTCTGCGGCCTCTTTACGTCTTATTGCATTACGTACTAAATATGCACCTGCTGTTCGGATAGGTTCAATAGGAAACTGATTTAGTGATTGATTAACTAAGCCACAGTTTTGCCACTTAGGATCATTATTGAGTACCATTGCACAGAGAATTTTTGCACCCAAATAAGATTGTACAATGCCATTGCCAGAGTAGCCACCTGCGTAAAATACATTTTTTTGATTGTTAAGCTGACCAAAGAACGGAAAGCCGGAAACACTGCGATCGGAAGCGCCCGTCCACGTTCGTTCTATGGGTAAGTGATGCCTTTCAAAGAAATAATTGAGCGATGATTTTAAAATATCATGATAGCTGCTCGGCAAATCAAACTTTGGATGTACCTTATTACAATAACTAAAAAAGTTTCCTCCTTTACCTAACATTAACCGCCCGTCACTGGTGGTCCGGTAGTAATTAACAAACAGACGAGAGTCAATAATAGCACTGCCGTGATTTAAATTTAGTTGCTCTAAAACTTCTGGGATTGGCTTAGTGATGACCATATCACTAGAAACTAATACAACAGAGCGAGAAAATACTTTATGCAAACTAGGTAGCCACGCATTAACTGCAAAAATAACTGTATTGGATAATAGGTTCCCCTGATTTGTATGTACGGTTATTTGTTGATCGCCAAAGTGTTGCATATATTCACATTGCTCTATTATTGTCACTCCAAGCTGTTGCGCGACTCGCTTTAATCCTCTGACAAGCTTCGCTGGTTGTACACTGCCACCATGGGCAGAAAAATGAGCAGTGAGGTTTTGCTTTGAACCGGTTTGTTGTAATTGTTGAGTGTCACAAGAATGCCACGAATTAACTTTAAATTTATCTAAATAATCAAGCGCGTTACTTAATCGCCCAATTTGACTCGTGTTGGAGGCTGTATAAAAGCATCCATCAATTCGACAATCACAATCAATAGAATAAGTTAGCGTAAAACGCTTAATATCATGGACGGTTTGCTCAGATTGTTGTACTAAAAAAAGGGCGTTTTCTAATCCTACTAATTTAATCAGACTGGGTAATTTAGTCGACCATGTTAACATCGCACCGCCATTACGGCCCGATGCGCCCTGACCACACAACCCTTGTTCAATAATAGTCACTTTTTTTGAGGCTGCTGTTGCTTGATTTGAATGGCGGTCCAAAGTCCTGTAAACCCCCCACCGATAATACAAATATCGGTGTGATGATTTTCAGGAAGTTGAGGAGGAAATCTATCGGCATCCTCCTCTTTTATGGCGTTATCAAACCAAAAAGGTTGATAATTCATTAAGGACGCTCTCCTCGAGCGAGTCTCGCTTCAATTTGCATTAAAACAGGTTCGATATCAGCTAAAGAGTCAATCACGAAATGAGCGCCTGCTTGATATAAATGCTGGTATGCTTGATGGGTTAAAACGGCTTGTTCATCGTTTGAGCACGCTGCCCATTCTTGTTCGGTTAAACCAACTGCATTACCACTTAGGGCAACACCAACAGTCCACATTCCTGCATTTAACCCTTCAGCGATGCCAGGTGCTGAATCGTCAACTTTTACACAGTTAGCAACACCTTTAATGCCTAATGCATTCACGTTTTCAAGCGCCATCCATGGCCCTGGGCGAGAGCCAGCCGTTAGTTCATCACTACCAACGCTATGATCGGGTTTGTAACCATATTCAGCGGCTGCCACTTCAAGCACGTCCATCACTTGGCGAGGATAGCCTGAACAGCTGCCAATTTTAATACCTTGCTCTTTTAAACGCGCTATTACGGGTAATACGCCAGCAATAGGCATAGCACGATCTGCGACTTTAGCTTTTTGTAATGGCATAAAGGTATTGTAAATATGATCTATTTGCTCATTAGTCATTGAGCAGCCAAATTGTGCCTGCCAACGAGATTCAATTTCCGGTAATTTACCTAGGGTTGCAATATGGTCCCATTTTCCCATGCCCATCGGAATACGCGCTTGCGCCAGCGTAATATCAAAATCAAACGCGGCTTTAAATGCCTCCACAAAAATAGTGGTTGGCGCTACAGAGCCATGGTCTACAACTGTGCCGGCCCAGTCTAAAATGAGTGCTTCTAAATGTTTCATATTTCTTCTCTTATATATGTAGGTGTAGATACAGGGTGTAACCTGCGAACTTGTTTGAAAGGGGATAAGCGCATTACAAAGTAGCTTAGTGAGCACAACACCAAGAATGCAGCGATACAGCCGACCCAGTAACAGGCGTTTATAAAAAAGTTAAGCCAACTAATCTCAGGCATCACAAAGGTGCGATAGAGTAAGATACTCACCGAGCCCAAATAGCCAGCAGAGTCTGCTAAGTAAATTAAAAACCCGGCATTGGCGGTTGAGCCAACAGCAGAAATCATACGGTCAAATAAGAAGCAATTGTAAGGGATGTAACTAATATAAAGGCCAGCTCCAAGCAGCACCATCCATGCCTTAGCGTTTAGTAATTGGCTTTCAAACGCAACAGTACTGCCTACGAACAAGCAGGCACCAAACAAAATGAATCCGTGGTTTACATAAAAAGCGGTTTTATTATTTTTTACTAACACCATTGCACCAAGTGCAATCAAGACTATGAATGCCATACGTATACCTGCATAGGCGAATATAGCTGGCTCTTGGCCATATCCCAGTGCTTGCCAAATTTCTGCGGCAAAGTTATCGCGAAAGTCACGAAAGCCAGTAAATAATAAGAAACTCAGAATTAAACAGCTAATACCAAACCAGTATTGTTTGAAAAACTGCCAACGGGCTCTACTATTCATAGGTAAGCGTTGTTGACGCGCCTGCTGATCCTCTGGTGTTGGATTGGGTAACAAGGTTAAACACTTAACACTAAGTAACAACAAGGGTAAAAATAACGCTCCGGTTGCGGCAGGCATCCACAGCTCCGGAATATTGAGATTGTCTATCAGCCATTTACCGACACTGCGCACTAAACCTGACGCTAAGATAAAGGTGACACTGAGAATGGCACCGAGTATCTCAGAAGTTCGTCTGCCTTCTAAGAAACTAAATACAATACCCCAAATCATTCCCAACGATAAACCATTAAAAAATAGCCATACTACGTTGACTCCAACAGGGGTAACGGCAAATAAAATTAGCGATAATTCAGCTGCTGTAATCATGCCAATGATGGCAAGACCCCGTTGTTGGTGCCGCATTTCTGCAATGACCTTAACACCAATAAATTTGGCGCATAAGTAGCCAAATACTTGTGCCAGAATGAGTGCTATTTTAAAGCTAATTTGCCAACTTGGATCGTCAAACTCTGTATAGCTGTTAGCTGTAAAGGGTTTACGAAATGCATACATACAAAAGTAAGTCATAAATGCAGCGCTTGCTGCAAATAGAACAAACCCAACACCGTGTGCACGATGTAGCCACTTTGGTTGCGTAAACATAGGGTTATCCTTCGCGAGGCTTTCGCCCCGCGTAATACAATAGATTAAAATTGATAATTAATACCGACCATGCCGCGAACACCATAATACTCAACTTGCAACGGGCGATTTTCATCCCCCAAATAGTATTTAAGCGGTTCGTTGGTTAAGTTATTTAATTCAAGATAAACTAATGCATTTTCGTTAAGCTGGTATGACGTAGTAAAATCAACGCTAACATTTTCGCCATAATAGCTATCCGATTGCCGATCACTGCCATGCTCTTCGATGTACTCGCCTTTATAATTTAGGGCAACCCGCGCGGCAAAGAAGCTGTCATCGTAATATAAGGTAAAGTTATAGAGGTTATCGGCTTGACGTGGAATCGCTACTTTATCGCCACGATCTGGAATATTCATTTGTGAGTCCATAAAGGTCGCATTCACCATTACTCCAAAGCTATCTAGGGTCGGATTGATGAAGCCCAAATCGCGATTAAAGGCCATCTCAATACCTGCAAGCCATGCGCTGTCGCCATTTTCTGGGCGTACAATATTTACACCACTGTTATCATTAAACTGACCAATTGAGCTACTTTGAAAAATTGGGTCGCTAATGTCCTTGTAAAACAGGCCTGCAGAGACTAAACCAACACGTTCAAAGAAATGCTCAACCATCAAATCAACATTATTTGAGTAGGTGGGCTCGAGTTCGGGGTTACCGGTAATAAGTTCGTTATCAGCTTCTAAGTAGGTTGCGCCTGGTGTTAAAGAGCCAAAGTCAGGACGTGAGAACGAGCGGGTTAATGCTAAGCGGTAATTGGTTTGCTCGCCGCTGTGATAAGTAACATGTAATGCAGGTAACACCGATATGTAATCATTTTTAGCATGACTTGGTGTAACTCTATCTTCATCAGCCAGGTATGTATAACCATTCACTTCAGTATCGGTTTGAGTTAGACGCAAACCACCTAGTATTTCCCAGTCGTTATTAATTGTATAGGTTGCCATACCATATAGTGAGGTATGCTGTTCGTTAACATCAAAGTTACGTCCTAACGCACCGCCATTTTCAATTAAGGCAGATTCACTTTTATCAAGTACAAATTTTTCTTTATTGGTATTCCAAAACTGCGCTAGATCGCCGGTATCAACAACTTGCGAAAATTGCTGTTGGTAATCAATAGCTAATTCATTTAAAAAATCATTGCGGCCTGGCTGATCTGCCAAAGTAAAGTCACTTAAGCTTGGCGCAGCGCCATAGTTTGCTTCATCCCACGCGTAAAATTCATCGCTAAAGCGCGCGACACGTTCTTTATCACGGTATTTGGCACCTATTTTTACAGTTAAGTTTGCATCGACTTGCCATTCGAAATCGGCACTCGCGACAATTTTATCTTTTTCATTAACGAATATTTTATATAACTCTACCCATGAAAGATTAGTATTAGCAGGATCGAACGAAAAATCACTAGGTAAATGGTTACTGATTGCATTCCATGGATCGTTGCCACCATCAATCGTATTATAAGCGTAATTTTTGCCTGTGCCCCTATCTTCTAGTCCTTGAAAGCCAACCTGTTTTTGGTCAAATCTGACGACAAAATAACTGTTGTCTCCGCCATTTGGGGTATTGCCATAACGAAATTCATTTTCGTAACTTGATAACTTCCAACTCAGGGTTTTGTCATAACCAAAATAATGCTCAGCCTCCAGCTCAAGCCCAGTCATTTCGGTAATTAATTCATTGCGGATATGTTGTACTTCAGCGCGATTCTTATCAAAGCGCATACGGTGCTTATAATGTGTTTCGTCATCAATTAAAGTCCCATACATGGCTGTGGCGCTAATTGTGCCTTGTTCAAGTTGATACTCAACGGAACCATTAAGCCCATAAGTTTCGCGCGTGCCGATATAATCTCGTAACTCTAAGCGATAAATGCCTAAACCATCATTGCCACGGCGCGGCTCATAGTTATCAGTGGCCCAGTCGCGTTGCCACGCAGTCGCATTGATCAAAAAACCTAACTTGTCGTCTAGTAAGCGGTCGCCGTAAAGTAAGTTTGCTGAATAATTAGTGCCATCGGCAAGCTCATTTTGACCAATTGCAAAATTAGTATTAAACACAAAGTCATCGGGCGCTTTTTTAGTGATAAAATTAACATTACCACCAATGGCGTCACCTTCAAGGTCAGGGGTTAGCGCTTTAGACACTTCGACAAATTCAATTAATTCACTAGGAAAAAAGTCAAAAGCTGTTGCTCGACTGGTGGTTTCTTCTTCTGCCGTTGGTAAACGATCGCCGTTGATACTCGCAGAGCTCCACTGTGCCGGTAGACCGCGCACAGCAACAAAACGACCTTCACCTTGGTCACGTTCAATCGATACTCCAGGTATACGCTGTACAGCTTCAGCTGCATTTCTATCAGGTAGTTTTCCAATACCGTCAGCAGAAATAACATTTTTAATACTTTTGGCATTTTTTTGGTTATTGGCTGCCGCCATTTCACCGCGCTGAATTTGGCCGACAGCAATTATTTCTTCAATGGCGTTATTATTATTTGCAGCAAAAAGAGTGATTGGTTTTAGCTTTTTTATTTCGCCTTCATCAACAGTAATATCAACAAAATAAGGCTGATAGCCTAAATAAGTCACTTTGAGTTGGTGTTTACCAGGATTTAACTGCGGTAACTCAAATTGTCCCTGATAGTTTGTTACGGTACTTTTACCAGTACCAACTACTGTGATTAATGCGCCAGAGAGCAGTGATTTACTATCTTCTACAGTGCCTAAAAATGTAGCGTTACCGGCCACGGCATCTTGGGCAATAAATAACGGGCTAGTACACAGTAATATAGCAGTGGCTATTGCATGTCGTTTCATCATTAGTTTTACCTTAAGTTTATTTTGGTCTAGACCAGATGTTTTAACTAATAATAGTGATGAATTTTTACAAACATGTGACGAAACTAATTTTTTTGACAGGGGGGAGTTTTTTTAAGGTAACAAAAAGCCCAGCACTAAGGCTGGGCGGTTATTCTTTGTATTAAACTTAATGTTTTTGCATTTTACTCATTTCAGCATGGCAGCTCTGCATAGTAAGTAATACCTTTGATAACGCTGCTTCACAATCATGGGACTGAGGTTTTTTCAACGCTACTTTAATTTCTTCTAAGGTTTTATCTTCTACTTCTTCAAGCTCTTTAACGTAGGTTTGATCGTTATCGTTAGTAAATTTACTAATCAAAGTAGTAAATGCTCGGCGCGCTTCTACAACAAACGATGAACCATTTTCACGCTCACCTTGTTGATTAATTGCGTAAGGTTGTAAACTCTCCACACTGACTTTACGAGCGTCAATCATACGTTGAAATAGGGCACCTATTGCGGGGTCTTGTACTTTATCTTGTGCTGTTTGGTAAAAGTCGATGCCGCTATTCATTACTTGGATAATGTCGGTAATATGATTTATTTCTTGTCCTTGATGGGTGCTCATAATAATGACCTCTGTTAATTTAAAATACAGTCATTACTAAGCAAGCGCTATTCCAAGTAGGTTTTATTTTTTAAGCTTTTGTATTTTATGGTTTTTAATTTTTTAATAGTTTGGTAGGCCTGCTAACTAAGCGTTAGCAAGCAAATTTTACATAAAGGTATGTAAGAAGGTTATTTTAGCTCATCCGCTACTTCAGCTACTTTTTGGCGTAACCAAATATGACTAGCATCTCTGTGTAATAAAGGGCTCCATATCATATCAAGTTCAAATGGTGGGATAGGAAAGGGGGCTCAAGTATTTTAAGCCCAGGATCGTCTAAATAAATATTGGCTGCTTTTGAGGGCAAAGTCGCAACTAAATTTTTCTCTTTGGCTAAGTGAACAGCTACATGGTAGTTACGAGTAAAGGTGGCAATATTTCGGTGTTTACCAAAATGCGCCAGTGCTTCATCAACCCAGCCCAGCTTTTGCACATCTTTAGGGTCCATCCCCACACCAACACCAAAGCCTGTTTTACTTACCCAAATATGGCGAGCTTTTAAATAGCTGTCTAGGCTAAAGTTTTCAATAATGGGGTTATCTGATTTTACTAAACAACAAAAGCTGTCTTTCCAAATACGTTTATGGTGAAACGATTGTGGTAAATTTTCAAAGCGGTTAATCGCCATATCAACTTTACCGTTTTCAACATCGTGAAAGGTAACATCACTAGGCGTTAAAATATCTAAGGTGGTGTCGGGCGCTTCTTCGTGTAGTTTCCCTAATAAACGCGGTGCCATGGTACTGGCCGCGTAATCACTGGCCATGATCCTAAACACTCGCTTGCTTTGTTTAGCCTCAAACTCACGGTTAGGTGCCAGCGTTTCTTCAAGGGTCATCAAAATTCCACGAATCACAGGCTGTAACTCAATAGCACGCTCAGTCGGTACCATACCATCACTGGTGCGCACTAAAATAGGATCGTTAAAAAGGTTACGTAGGCGTTTAAGTCCGTTACTCATTGCCGGTTGAGTAATACTAAGCTGGTTTGCAGCACGAGTAACATTACATTCACGCAGTAATGTATCGAGGTAAACCAGTAAATTTAAATCTATTTTACTTATATTCATTGTGTGTCCTTAACGTTTACCAATAATGGATAAAACGCTGTGCTGTAGGATAGGGATAAATGTGACTCACCTTTCCATTTTTTATATTTTGTTGTGCTTGTTTCCAAAAGTTCACATCAAGTAATTCAGGGTGCGTGCTAGTTAAAAATTGTTTATATGTTGGATTGGGCATAACAAAGGTACATAGCTGCTCTGGAAATACATCTTGGGGAGCAACCGAGTAACTTTGTTCATCCATTAAATAATCGTCATAACTTTTTGCTTTAGGTAGCGCTCTAAAGTTCATGTCTGTTAAATATTGCACTTCGTCGTAATCGTAAAAAATAATCCGTTTGTGCTTACTTACACCAAAGTTTTTTAACAGCATATCGCCGGGAAAAATATTCACGGCAATCATTTCTTTAAGCGCCTGGCCGTACTCTTCAATAGCATCGGCGGCACTTTTTTCATCTGCATTTTCTAAAAACAGATTCAGCGGTGTCATCCGTCTTTCAATATATAAATGTTTTATTATTAACCAGTCACCTTCAATGACCATTGATGATCCAATGGTTTTATGCAACTGCGCTAACAAGTTACTATCAAAACGCGCTAAAGGAAATACGACGTTTGAATACTCTATGGTGTCGGCCATTCGCCCTACACGGTCGTGGCTTTTAACCAGTTGATAGCGTTTTAATACCGTATCACGACCAAATGGTTTACTTTCGCCAAATTTATCTTTAATAACTTTAAATACATAACCAAACGAGGGGAGGGTAAATACCATCATCACCATGCCGGGTGTGCCAGGTGCAATGGTAAATTGGTCATTAGAATGAGTTAAATGATTCAAAAACTCACGGTAAAACTCAGTTTTCCCTTGTTTATGAAAACCAATGGCGTTGTAAAGCTCGGCTAAGGTTTTATTCGGCATGAGTTGGTTTAAAAACCGCACTAACGCTGAGGGGGCGTGAGTTTCTACCATAAAGTAAGCTCGTGCAAAGCCAAAAATAACCCGCATTTGCGATGACTTAGTCAGTAGGGCATCAAGATATAACCCCTTATCTTCGTGGTGAAGTACCGCAATGATAAAAGGTTGAACGCCGCTTTGCGATACGACACGCCCTACAATATATGCGGCTTTATTGCGGTAAAACGGCGTGTGTAATATATCAAAACGCATTTGCCAATGCTGGTGGTGAGTATCGGGAGCTTGCTTATAAAACGCTTTTACTAATAAACGAATATCACGCTCAAGGTTGACAAAATCGGCTTTAAAATCAAAGTGGTTAATAATACGTTTAATTGTTGGTTTTAAACCATCCACGACGGGGAAGTAACTTCTATATTCAGCCTCTACTGGCACTGAGGGCGCATCTTTGAGTGTCGCTTCAACAAAAATAAAGTCGTTATGAAAATAGCGGCGGTGGTACAAGCGGCAAAATACAGAGTTATAAAATGTTTCGGCAAGCTCAGCCTGCGGGTGAAAACATAAAAAATGCTGGTAAATTTTCTTTACTTCAAGCCATAAACTTTCGTTTAGCTGGTCTGTTTGTTGGCGTTCACGTAAGGTTTTTGTGGTTTCGTTAACCCGATCATCGTAATAACTAATACGTAGGCGGCTAATATCATTAATTGCTTGCCAATCTCTTTTAGCAAACGCATGAGGCGCTTTTGCTGTTGTTCTTTGAAACAGCAGGTAATGTTTTTTAAATCCGGTTAATATTAACTCAGCAATTTGGCGTGGTTGCATCAGTACTCCTTAATTGACGCCTTTGGGTGTTTAGTAAAGTGCCGGTGGATACCATTTAATTTGTAAAAGCGGGTCAAAGGAAATTGCACCACTAAACACGCATTAGAGTTTGTACTCTATAGTTGTTAAGGGTATGTTATTTTATGTTTAAAACCAAGCAAATTAAGATGATATTTATTTAAGTTAGTTGGAGTCTGTTTGGTAGGCATCAATCTTTTTTTGTAATTTCTTAATTCGTTTTTCAATTAATTTTTTATCTTTTTTATATTGCTTATCTAAACTTTTTTGCGTTTTTTTAATATCTTTTCTAATTCGTTTTTTATCATCGGCACTTAATATATGATTCAAGCGTTGTTGTTGTTTAAAATCAGCTCTGTCTTTTTCTCGTGAAAGTATAGCGAGTTTATGCTGGTTACTGCGCAGCTCCGCCTCTAAGTTAGTAATTATGGTGTCGCGCTCAAGCTCGTTTAACTGCTTAGTGTAGTTTATTTCTTCACCTGTTTGTTTTGGCTCCGTGGCAGTTATTTTATGCATGGTTGCATTGTTACTACAGGGCAATTGTGAAAAGGTAGTTCCTTTTGGGGTTACGCATTTGTAATAGGTAGTTTGGGCTAGTGCAAGAGAGCTAAAGCATAAAAGGCAGGCAGTAATGATCAGATTAATAACGTTGAACATAATGATTATCCTTTGCGCATTCTGATCGAGTTAAAATGTTTTAATCCTAAAAACTATAACTTAGCTGAGGGGGATAGCAAGTGCAAAGGAGCAATAACAGAAACCAAGCGAGTCAGTTTTAATGGCTCGCTCATATTATGAGGTGCTATTGAGAAAACGTTTTAAGCTTTTTAATACTGTGTACTAAAAACGGAATATCAAGTCCTTGCTCAATAGAAAACCCTTCAGCCGCGGAAATGTTTCTAAAGTTTCCATCACGATCAATCAGCGTAATTCTATCTTTTTTATAAGCAATTACGACACCTTGTGAGTAATTAACGCCAATATTATTGCTTTTGCTGTATAAGTTTTCGCCTAGCATAGTTTGCTTAGCAAGCGCATTACAGTTTAAGTATTGGCCAAGGCTAGTAGCAATAATATCACTAGGCTGAATTAAGCCATTCACTTTAGAAATAAACTTATCTGAGCTATATAGCGTTGACGTGGTCACTATTTCATTGCTGTTTTGAGACACACTAAATGCAAAAAACTCAGTAGCATCATCACGAACCGTTGCATTTTCAGTCGCTTTAATCACCCTGATTGCACTGTCTTTATGTGCTTGCTCGTTAATAAAGCTCAGCTCATCAATACCAAATACTTTTACACTTCGACGTTGGCTTTGCCAAACGGGTAAGGTTTGTTGCTCAATAATGTCGGTTTTATAAAATGCAGGCAGGCCATACACCAAACCAAATAGCATGTCGCTCTGATCGGTGGGTTGTAAAAATTGTTGGTTTTTATAAATGCCTTTTTTGCTAGCAACAAATTTTGTTAACTGCTCGTCATTATCAAAAACTAAAATATCAACTTTAGCCGCATTGTGATCTTCACATTTTGCTAATGGGGTAGGTACTTGGTAATTAATACCTTGGTTATTAATTTTAACATTATGTGCTTGTTCGTAGCTTTCAACATCCAATAAGTCGTTTTTAGCGAGTAAACTTTTGGCTGTAGTAGGGTACGAAAGTGGCAGTACGTTGTCTTGCTTGGTGATATCAAACTTTAAATTTGCATCAGCCCAAATATGAATACTGTGGCTTAATGCAAAACAAATCACTAAAAAAGAACCGGCATAACGCGCAAATTTAAATTGCTTTAAGCGTGCTAGATGGTGCCAGGTAAAGTTACTAACTGTAAGCTGAAAGCCTAAAATAAGTAATACAATACTTCCTGCTAGCAAGGTAGTGAGCGCCGGTGAATTTGTTAAGCGGTGCCACAATAACGAAATAATTTCTGGCAGTGCTGAGGCATTTAAGTGATAGCCTAAGTTAAAATACACATAAGCGTCTAAAGTCAGTATTGAAGCACCTATTGTTGCTATAACTGCCGCCATGCCGCGAATATGCTGCGGATAGGGGAACACTAAACTTAAAGGAAAGACCGTCAGCACAAACGCTAAAAAGGCAATAAAGCTGGTGTGGCTTAGCCACGTAACCACCATATAAGCGATACCTATAAAAGTGGTGGGTGGCGAGTCGGCAAATAAATAGCTTAAGCTAATTAAAAGCGCCAAACCAATATTGGCAAATGTAAACCAATGGCCCCAACTTAATAATTGACTTGCTTTCGATGAAAACTGGTTATGCTGCGATAAATTCATAGAGTTTATTTAACCGACTGAGCGAGTGCTTTTGCAAAGTTCTCAGTAACAGCTTGTCTTTTCCCTGTTGGTACATGCTCTTTTAAGATATGCGTGATAGAATTTCCTAAACACATAAGACTTAAATCAACCGGCGCATTGTGTTTTGATAAAACATCAATAAGCTGATCGACGATTTGTTCTACTTCTTCATTAGAGTATTTTGATAAGATTGGCATCAGTTGGTTCAATAAAAATAGTTATATTCCCGTATTTTAACACCAGAGGCGTGAAAAACAAAGATGGCAATAGATGTTAAAAAATTAGTCGTGCACTATGTAGACAAAAAAGATGACGACACCCAAATTCACCTTCGCAACGACGAAATGATGATCAACGACAAAGTTGCTGTATTCATTGAGCAATTACACCACGCCTACAACGGCAAGCCGGGCAAAGGTTTTTGTGCTTTTAGTGGTGAAAAAAACAGTATTGTTGCCTCTACTATGCAAAGCTATCGTAATAATGAGCTTGGCTTTTGGCATATGACCGAGCAGGCATCAACGGTATTAAAAGAAGAGTTAGATAAATACGCCTTTAATGAAACTGGCTACTTAGTATTTTGTCATTATCAGTACGTGGCTACTGATTATATGTTGATTGCCATGATCAACATTAAAGAGCACTACTCCATGACTTCAGAGCTTGATTTAGCCGCATCGCGCCATTTAGATATTTCGCGTATGCAATTGGCTGCTCGCATCGATTTAACAGCATGGGATACCCAAGCAGACGACAATCGTTATATTTCGTTTATTAAAGGTCGTGCAGGGCGAAAAGTGGCTGACTTCTTTTTAGATTTCTTAGGTTGTGAAGAGGGCATTGATCCTAAGCAACAAAGCCAAGTAATGTTAAGCGCGGTAGAAGACTACTTATCAGAGCAAGAATTTGATAAGTCTGAAAAAGACGATTTACGTAAGCAAGTATTTGATTATTGTAACGACTGTGTCACTACTGGCGAAGAAGCCAATGTAAGTGAGCTTTCAGCAACGCTGACCAAAGGCGACGACAACCCGTTTGAGAGCTTTTGTAAAGAGCAAAGCTATGACCTAGAAGAGTCATTTCCAGTCGATAAGAAAACAGTAACAAGTATGGTTAAGTTTTCAGGCTTAGGTGGCGGTGTGAGTATTAGCTTTGAGCGCAAACATTTAGGTGAACGTGTAACATACAACGAAGCAACAGATACACTGGTCATAAAAGGCATACCACCAAACCTAAAAGATCAGTTACAGCGCTTTATGGAGCAAGAGCAGGATTAAACTCACAGCGGGCTACGGGTTTCGGGATTCAAGCCCGTAACCCTAACCCCATAGCCAGTTAACTTTCGATTGTAATTTTACCCTCTAAAAGCACAGCGTCTCTTAGCCCTCTTTGTGCATAATTTCTTTGCGCAACATAAAGCCCCGCCTACAATGAACCTCAATGTAAACCTTATCCGTAGGCGGGAGTTTACCTCGCGCATGTTTTAGGTGTCAGGAATAGCTGTAAACTTAGAGCATGCTCACGACAGGTTTCGAGCTACGGGGTTCGGTATTAGGCTCGAAGCCCGATCCCCGCAGCTCGTCGACCCCGTTTGCCAGTTACATAAATACCAGGCAATAAAAAACCGCGTTAAAATCAATTAACGCGGTTTTTTAGCTTTGAGCTAAACTTAGTGCTTATTCAGCATTAAGTGTTTTAGTCATTGCTGAGCTTGCACGACCAGCAGGTTTTACCGAGCCAGGGCGAAGGCCACTGTCAGGGATTAACTCACGTTTGTCATGTGCCATTGCAACTGATGTATGCTTGATTTCGCTATCAGCTACAGGTGTTGGCTGTGCCATTGGCGCACTTGCATGTCCTGCTGTAATCACTGTTTTAGCGTTTACATTAGCTGAGCTCGCTTGCGACACTGTCTCAGGCTGACTTTCAACTACAGGCGCTTCTTTAGCTTCTACAGGTGTTTCAGTAGCACTAACCGGTGCGGTTTCAGCTTCAACAGCAACTTCTTCAGTTTTAACTGGCTCTTCAGCTTTAACTGGTTCTTCAGTTTTAACTGGCTCTTCAGCTTTCACTGGTTCTTCAGTTTTAACTGGTTCTTCAGCTTTCACTGGCTCCTCAGCTTTTACTGGTTCTTCAGTTTGCACTGGCTCTTCAGTTTGCACTGGCTCTTCAGCTTTCACTGGTTCTTCAGTTTTAACTGGCTCTTCAGTTTGCACTGGTTCTTCAGCTTTCACTGGTTCTTCAGCTTTTACTGGTTCTTCAGCTTTTACTGGCTCTTCAGTTTTCGCTAATTCTTCTTCAACAATGTTTTGCTCAACTGCATCAGAGGCATCAACAGCTGTTTTATGTGCTTTTGCTTTTAGCTCTGCTTCATATTCAGCTGCAGCTTGATCAGCAACGGGTACAAACGCAGGCGCTTCATCAGAAGACTTTTCTTGAGCGTTTTCACCTTCAGGGCGACGACGACGCTGACCTGATGCACGAAGATGACGTGGTGAACGACGCGAACGAGTGCGTGTTTGCTCTTGTTCTTCGTCTTGTGTTACTGCGTTATCATTTGAATCAACAACAGCTTCTGCTTGTTCTTTAGCAGGTGTAGGTGCTTTTTCATCTGATACAGGCGTTTGCTTTTCAACAACAGGTGCTTGCTCTTTCACTTGTGGCTTTTCTTCTTTAACCACAGGTTGATCAACAGGTTGTTCTGTTGTTTGAACTTGCTCAGCACTTTCGTCTTGTACGCGAACTTTTTTACGTAAATTACGACGTTGACGACGTACCTTAGGCTTTTGCTCTTTTGGCTCAGCATTCTTATCAGATTTAGGCGCAGTATCCGCTTTTTGAGTTGCCTCTGCTTTTACTTGCGTTTTATCTTCTGTTTTATGCTCAGGACGTTTACGCGTATTTGAATTACGACGGCGCTTATTGCGGTTTTCATTCTTTTCTTGCGTATCACCTGCAGGTGCTGACTCATTTTTAGTTTCAGACTCTGTATTACGTTCGTTGCGTGGTTTATTACGTGGGTTATTATTGCGACGACGTTGGTTGTTACGACGACGATTATCATTGCCACGGTTGTTATTGGTACGCTCTTGAGATTTCTTTTCAGAAGACTCTTGTGTTGTTTGCTCATTTTCACTTGCAAATAACGACTTAATCCATTTGCCAAGTGCAGTAAATAGGCCAATTTCAGCTTTTGCTTCTACTACTGGCGCAGCTTTTGCTGCTGCTTGTGGAGCAGGGCTAGAAGGCATAACGACACCTTTAAGCTTCGGCTCTTCACGTACAGGTGCTGCTGGCGATTTAGACATTTCAAATGCTTCAGGCTCAGGCGCAACAACTTGCTCGTAGCTTACAGTTTCAAGCGTTTCATCTTTACGTAAGCGCATTACTTCGTAGTGTGGTGTTTCCATGTGTTGATTAGGAATAATCACTACGTCACATTTGTGATGCTTTTCAATGCGGTGAACGCTACGACGTTGCTCATTTAATAAATAAGCGGCAACGGCAACAGGCACTTGTGCGTTTACTTGTGCAGTGTTGTCTTTAATTGCTTCTTCTTCAATCAAGCGTAAAATTGATAGTGCAATTGACTCGTTTGAACGAATAGTACCTTGACCACTACAACGTGGACAAACACCTTGGCTTGCTTCACCTAGTGAAGGGCGTAAGCGCTGACGCGACATTTCAAGTAAACCAAAGCGCGAAATTTTGCCAATTTGTACACGGGCACGATCTGGGCGAGCAGCATCTTTTAAACGGTTTTCTACTTCACGTTGATGACGTGGAGGCGTCATATCAATAAAGTCGATAACAATTAAACCACCTAAGTCACGTAAACGAAGTTGACGTGCAATTTCATCCGCTGCTTCTAGGTTGGTGTTAAGTGCTGTTTCTTCAATATCACCGCCTTTTGTTGCTTTAGACGAGTTGATATCGATAGATGTAAGTGCTTCAGTAGGGTCAATAACAATTGAACCGCCTGATGGTAAACGCACTTCACGTTGGAACGCAGACTCAATTTGGCTTTCAATTTGGTAATGCGTAAATAATGGTGTGTCACCTTGATAAAGCTTAACGCGGCTCATAAAGTCAGGACGAAAACGCTCTATGTGCGCTTTAGCTTCTTCAAAAACACGTGGCTTATCAATTAAAATTTCACCAATGTCACGACGTAAATAATCGCGAATAGCGCGGAAAATAACGTTACTTTCTTGGTGAATTAAGAATGGCGCTTTAGCACTGTCTGCCGCTTGTTGAATGGCTTCCCAGTGGACTAATAATGCTTTTAAATCGTAATTTAGTTCTTCAAACGATTTACCAACACCCGCAGTACGTACAATTAAGCCCATACCTTTAGGTAGTTCTAAACGGCTTAGCGACTCTTTAAGTTCAGTACGCTCATCACCTTCGATTCGGCGAGAAATACCGCCAGCGCGAGGGTTGTTTGGCATAAGCACTAAGTAGCTGCCAGCAACGCTGATAAAAGTAGTTAATGCTGCACCTTTTTGGCCGCGCTCTTCTTTATCAACTTGTACTATTACTTCTTGACCTTCTTTGATCACGTCGCGAATATTCGGACGGCCATGGAAGGTGTAACCTTGTGGGAAGTAAGTACGAGCAATTTCTTTTAATGGAAGGAAACCATGACGATCAGCACCGTAGTCAACAAATGCTGCTTCTAAAGATGGTTCAATGCGTGTGATTTTGCCTTTATAAATATTGGCTTTTTTCTGTTCGTGACCTGGGCTTTCTATGTCTAAATCATATAGGCGCTGGCCGTCAACCAGTGCTACGCGCATTTCTTCTTGCTGCGTTGCATTGATTAGCATACGTTTCATAATGTTACTCTACTAGTTTATGTCGCTGACATGACGATGTTTTTCTCGCCTGTTCAGGTGTTCCTATTTTTAGAATGTGCAGCCTCACGACTGGGTCTTTAACGGAACGGCTCTGTATTTTGGTACGCAGTATTTTAAATGCCGGCAAACAATAGGGTGTTATCACACTATTAAATTCTAAAAGGATTCAAATGTGTCGGCTATTTAGCTCAATGCACATTTTATCCAGAAGTTGGCCTGTCATATCAATCTTGTTAAATGCATTCATATTAGGTGCGTAGGGCTCTTTAGGTTCAAACCATAGTTTCGATTTTAAAACTACCGTTATCTATTTTATGAGCAAAAATCGCTACCGATATTAATGAACGCTTATTTATTAGATTTTTTTAGTTCTAAATAAGCTGCTGTACGGTACTACTACAATATTTGAGCGAATTCTGAACGGCGTGTTTTTACGCCGTCACTATCAGACAAATTATCTGTTCATTGCTTTTACTATCACGTTAAAAATCAATTCATGTTCAAACTTAACCAGCAATATATTACGCGCATTGCCGTTAGTTGTGCGCACGTGTTAACTGGGTATGTATAAAAGCTTTGGAAAACTTAACTCGGATCTGTATGATCGGTTACCCAGAATGTGCATCACGAATGTTTTATTGTGTTAAAAAGCACCGTTGTTATTTGCAAATACTAAATATTTGCGCTGCTGATTATCCCACTATTATAACCGTGTTAGCAACTAAATTATTTTACTTAAATCAGTGATTAGGCAATGTCAGAAAAAACCGGCTTACAAGTAACTTTTGTCACTATCAACGAAGACCACTTAGGTCAGCGTATTGATAACTTTCTTATTACCCATTTAAAAGGGGTGCCTAAAAGCGCAGTTTACAAAATTCTTCGTAAAGGTGAGGTGCGTGTAAATAAAAAACGCATTAAGCCTGTTTATAAATTGCAGCTAGACGACGTTATTCGTATACCGCCAATTAGAGTGTCAGAGCGTGAAGAGTTTGTACCGTCAAAACTCGATAAAGTAACACGTCTCGAAGACGATATATTATTTGAAGATAAATACCTGATTGTTATTAATAAGCCCTCAGGCATGGCGGTGCATGGCGGTAGTGGCTTAAGCTACGGGCTTATTGAAGCATTACGTGTTTTACGCCCAGAAGAGCGCAGCCTTGAGCTTGTGCATCGGTTAGACCGCGATACTTCAGGTTGTTTACTTATTGCTAAGCGTCGCTCAGTGCTGACCGCTTTGCATGAGCAATTACGCGAAAAAACCATGGAAAAAAATTACTGGGCATTGGTAGAAGGCCAATGGGACTCGAAAACGAAAAATGTAACGGAAGGTTTGCGTAAAAATACCCTTAAATCGGGTGAGCGCGTAGTACGTGTTGATAACACGGAAGGTAAACCGTCGCATACCCGTTTTAAAGTGCTTGAGCGTTTTAACGATTGTTCATTAGTACAAGCATCCCCTGTAACCGGTCGTACTCACCAAATTCGTGTGCACACTCAGTGCCAAGGCCATGCCATTGCCTGTGATGACAAATACGGCGACCAAGGGTTTGACGAGTCAATGCGTAAACGTGGTTTAAACCGCTTATTTTTACACGCCCATGATTTAAGCTTCTACCATCCAAAAAACGAAACCACCATGCGAGTAGAAGCACCGCTTGATAAAGCACTATCAAGCTGTTTAGTTAAACTTAGAGCAGCAAAAGCGTGAATTTAACGCCGATTAAAAAATATAAGCTAGTAATTTTTGATTGGGACGGCACCATTATGGATTCAATTAGCAAAATCGTTAATTGCATTCGCAAAAGTGCCCAATCACTTAATATTGAGCCGCCAAGCGATACCGCCAGTAAAAATATTATTGGTTTATCGCTTGAAAACGCAATCGCAACTTTGTTTCCTGATCACAGTGAACATCACGAAGCGCTTATTGCAGGGTATAAACAGCAATATGCACTTGATACCACCCCAACACCGGTGTTTGATCACGTTGCACAGGTACTTACTGCGTTAAAAAGCCAAGGCGTAATATTGGCAGTTGCCACAGGTAAAAGCCGAGTAGGACTGGAACGTTTACTGGATAAAAGCCAACTGCGTCACTTTTTTAGTGCTACGCGTACCAGCGACGACGCTAAATCAAAGCCTGCTCCCGATATGCTTTATCAATTGCTTGAAGAGCTAGGGATAAGTGTTGATGAAGCGCTAATGATAGGCGACACCCAAATAGATATGGCAATGGCAAAAGCCGCAGGTGTGGATAGAATAGGGGTAACCATGGGCGTGCACAACGCTGCGCAATTAAACGAATTAACCCCGATTGCAACCGCTGACAACTATCAGCAGTTGCAAGATATATTACTCGGTTAATCAGTTAATTTGCGCTAGGCACTTGCGCTGCTAATACATCAATATCAAACTCAGCCAATAATTGGCTGAGTTTGATGAGTGGTAAACCAATTAAGCTGTTTGGATCATCACCACTGAGTCTTTCAAATAAACAAATACCCAAACCTTCACTTTTAAAACTTCCTGCACAGTTATAAGGTTGCTCTGCATCGCAATAAGCACCTATTTGCGCCTTTGTTAAGGTTTTAAAGGTCACATTGAATGGCTCAACAATAGTTTTGCTTTGTTTAGTATGAATATCGTACACACACAAGCCCGTTAAAAAAGTGACTGTTTGCCCGCTAAATAAGCTCAATTGCTTTATTGCGTTTTCTTTATTGTGCGGCTTACCTAATATTTGACCATCAAATACAGCAACTTGGTCGGAGCCAATCGCGAGGCCTTGGTCAAAATGATCGACGGCTGCAGCGGCTTTTAATTCGCTGAGGCGCTTAACAAGCATGGTTGGTGTTTCGTTTTTATGTGGCGTTTCGTCAACATCTGGCGAAAACGTTTCAAACGGCAGATTAAATTTTTGTAATAAAGACTGCCTAAATGGCGAGCTTGAGGCTAATATAAGGGAGTGCTTCATGGCATGTTTTCCTAACGTAAATCAGATTGAGTTAGGATAAATCAGATCCGTGAGTAAAACACGTGAAAAACAACGTAAAATTGGTTTTTTACTTTGACTAACTTACTAACTATCTATATGATGCAGCCCCTATGCAAAAGGTGAAAATTCCCATCACCCTTCATCCGGGCAAAGCAGCTCAGCATCGTTTAAAGTATGACGGCGTTGTACCGCTTGAGAAACTTCCTCGTTTACGAGGGGTTATCCAGGAAGAAGTAGGTGAAATAGCGGTAAAAATTCATTGCAAAAACGATGAGCAAGGTTTAGTTGTGATTAGTGGCAATTTGTCCACACACGTAACTGTCACTTGTCAACGTTGTAATGGTGATTTAGGGTTGGATTTGGATCAAGACTTTGTGTATTCGCCAGTCGGTTTGGATGCAGAGTCAGATGATCTTCCAGAAAGCTACGACGAAGTAGCACTTGATGAAAATGGTGAAATAGACGTATTTGAGTTAATCGAAGACGAACTTATTTTAGCAGTGCCATTAGTGCCTACCCACAACGAAGCTTCATGCAGTTATACAGCAGAGCCTGCCAGCTTTGGTGTTTTAAAGGCGGAAGATGATAAACCAAATCCATTTGATATTTTGAAACAACTTAAGAAAGATTCTTAGGAGAAGACTATGGCTGTACAAAAAAGCAAAAAGTCTCGTGCAAGACGCGGCATGCGCCGTTCACACGATGCGATCAGTGGTCCAACTTTAACTGTAGACCAAACATCTGGTGAGACTCATCGTCGTCACCATGTGACTGCAGATGGTTACTACAAAGGCGTTCAAGTAATTTCTAACTAAGAGATTGCTTATATGCTGACTAATCTAACCATAGCGTTAGATATGATGGGGGGCGATTATGGCCCCCGTTCATCTATCCCCGCAGCCGTTCGTGCGGTAAATGCTAATGCCAACTTAAAACTCATTTTATGTGGCAACGAGCAAGTAATAGCTAAACAACTAGAATCACTCGATTCACTTTCTCATCCCAGATTAATTATTCGCCATTGTAATGATGTTGTTACCAATGCCTGCGAACCCGCTGTTGCTGTACGCTCAAAAAAAGATTCTTCCATGCGAGTTGCCCTTGATTTAGTTAAATCGGGTGAAGCGCAAGCCTGTGTTAGTTCTGGTAATACAGGGGCGCTATTTTTTATGGCGCATTACGTATTAAAAATGCTTCCTGGGGTGAAACGTCCCGCTCTTATCTCTGCTGTACCTACTGAACGTAAAAATCCCGTTTACTTACTCGACTTAGGCGCTAATGTGCATTGTGATGCGCAAATGCTGTATCAGTTTGGCATTATGGGCTCTGTGGTTGCAGGCCAAGCACTTGGCTGCGATAACCCTAAAGTGAGTTTATTAAATATTGGTGCTGAAGATATAAAAGGCCATGAAGAAATTAAGCAAGCCGCACAATTAATGCAACAAAGCGAGCTGATTAATTATATTGGTTACAGTGAAGGCAGCGATATTTTTTCTGGCAAAGCCGATGTTATTGTCTGTGAAGGCTTTGTTGGTAATGTTGCACTTAAAACCTGTGAAGGCATTGCTAAACTTATCATGAAAAAGTTTACCCGTGCCCTCGAAAAGCACGTCGTTTACAAGTGTATGGCGTTTATGTTGGCGCCAATCATAAAAAAACTCTATAAAAGAGTGAACCCCGACCAGTATAACGGCGCTTCTCTGGTAGGATTGCGCGGTATTGTTGTTAAAAGCCATGGAAATGCCTCAGCTAAAGCATTTCATGCTGCAATCGACGAAGCAGTGAAAGAAGTAGAACGTCAGCTTCCAGATAAAATAGCTGCTATTTTCGAAAAAACACATTCTAAAGACACGGCGGTTGAATAACAGTTAACGTGCCGTGTTACACATTATTTATTTTGTTTAATTATAAGAGCAAATTATGGCACAAAAAATTGCACTTCTTTTTCCAGGTCAAGGCTCGCAAACTGTGGGTATGTTACAAGAGCTACTAGTGAGTTCTGACATAGTAAAAGCTACATTTGCAGAAGCTTCAACCGCACTTGGTTACGACCTAGCAGACCTTGTACTTAACGGTCCAGAAGAAAAACTAAATCAAACACACCGTACACAGCCTGCACTATTAACCGCAAGCGTTGCTATTTATCGTCATTGGTTAGCTGCAAATCCAGATGCTGACGTCGTTATGGCAGGTCACAGCCTGGGTGAGTACTCAGCTTTAGTATGTAGCGATGTGATCAGTTTAAGCGAAGCCGTAAAATTGGTTGAAAACCGCGGTTTATACATGCAAGAGGCCGTACCTGCTGGTGTAGGTTCTATGGCCGCAATCATTGGTTTAGGCGACGATGAAATTAAAGCGGCTTGTGCAGCAGCGGCACAAGGTGAGGTGGTTTCTCCAGTAAACTATAACTCGCCTGGTCAGGTTGTTATTGCCGGTCACAAAGATGCAGTTGATAGAGCCTCTGTTGCTTGTAAAGAAGCGGGAGCAAAACGTGCACTGCCATTATCGGTAAGCGTACCGTCGCATTGTGAACTAATGAAACCAGCTGCTGAGAAATTAGCCGCCGATTTAGCCGCTTTAACATTTAATACACCTAAGTGTGATGTAATCAATAATGTTGATGTAAAAGCAGAAGGTTCAGCTGATGCAATTAAAGAGGCATTAGTACGCCAGTTATATAGCCCAGTACGTTGGACTGAAACGGTACAAGCATTGGTTGCACAAGGTGTAACACAAAGTTATGAATTTGGTCCTGGTAAAGTACTAACTGGACTTGCAAAACGCATTGATAAAGCGATGGTGTGTGGCTCAGTTAACGACCTTGCATCAATCGATTCAGCTAAATAAGAGTATATAATATGAGTAATTTATTTTCTTTAGAGGGCAAAGTTGTCCTGATCACTGGCGCTAGCCGTGGTATTGGTAAAGCTATTGCAAACACATTAGTAGCACAAGGTGCAAAAGTAGCGGGCACGGCAACAAGCGAGTCGGGTGCGGCTAATATTAGTGAGTATTTAGGTGATAACGGTAAGGGTTATGCGTTAAACGTAACGGATCCTGCATCAATTGAGGCGACATTAGCGGCAATTAAAGCCGATTTAGGTGATATTGATGTATTAGTGAATAATGCCGGTATTACGCGCGATAATTTATTAATGCGCATGAAAGAAAATGAGTGGGACGATATTATCGATACCAACTTAAGCTCTATCTTCCGTTTATCTAAGGCTGTACTTCGCCCTATGATGAAGAAAAAGAACGGCCGTATCATCAATATTGGCTCTGTAGTGGGTACTATGGGTAATGCGGGTCAAGCTAACTATGCGGCCGCTAAGGCGGGTGTTATCGGCTTTTCTAAGTCACTAGCGCGTGAGGTAGCCTCTCGTGGAATTACTGTAAATGTGGTTGCACCTGGTTTTATTCAAACAGACATGACCGATGATTTGACAGATGAGCAAAAAGCAGCAACGCTTGCAAACGTACCTGCGGGTCGTTTAGGTCAGCCAGATGAGATTGCAGCTGCAGTATGTTATTTAGCATCTGACGCCGCTGCGTACGTATCAGGTGAAACTTTGCATGTAAATGGTGCGATGTATATGGTTTAAGTTCGCAATGCGAATTAAATAAACTATAAATTGCATGCGGGTTTACTAAAAAATATTGAATTTTTCGCAAACTTGCTTTAAACATACTTGAAATCGCTGTGAAAATAAGCGATAAAAGATAAAATAAACACTCAAGAGGTTTGACCAGCAAATTATTTATGGTCAAAAGATTGAATCAGAGAATTATCGGACGTAAACTACGCCGCAATCTGAAAATAACGCATTGGCGTTTTTAATAAAGGAAAGAAGAATGAGCGATATCCAAGAACGCGTAAAGAAAATTATCATCGAACAGCTAGGTGTTAAAGAAGAAGAAGTTAAAAACGAAGCTTCATTCGTTGATGACCTAGGTGCAGACTCTCTTGATACTGTTGAATTAGTAATGGCTCTTGAAGAAGAGTTCGACACTGAGATCCCAGATGAAGAAGCTGAAAAGATCACTACAGTACAATCTGCAATCGATTACGTTACAGCTCACGCTGAGTAATTAATCGCAAATTAAGGGCAGCATTCGCTGCCTTTAATCTTTATATCCAAACCACCTCAAAGTACATGATTCAATTCCAAACCCTCACTCATCATCAGCAATTAAATTGTTATTGCTTAGCGTTGGTTATTGGTTTGAGACTCGCACTTTGAGGTAGCTTGGGTATGATCATCCCCAATACTAATAACATAACTAGCAACAGCGTTAACGCTGAAATAAACTGAGCTAAGTTAATTGGTATAATAATAATTCCTTATTGGAGGCAAACCGTGGCTAAACGTCGTGTCGTCGTAACTGGCTTAGGAATGTTGACGCCGCTAGGCAATGATGTTCAATCAACCTGGCAAGGCTTATTAGATGCTAAAAGTGGTATTCAAAATATTACCCACTTTGATACATCAAAATTTGGTACTCACTTCGCTGGTTTAATCAATGATTTTGATGCATCGGCTTACATGTCACCAAAAGATGCTAAAAAAATGGATTTATTTATCCAGTATGGCATTGCAGCGGGTGTTCAAGCTTTTCAAGATTCTGGCCTCGAAGTCACTGAACAAAACGCAACACGCATAGGTGTAGCGGTGGGTTCAGGCATTGGTGGCTTAACCCTCATTGAAGAAAACCACATAAAATTATTAAACAGCGGCCCACGTAAGTTATCGCCGTTTTATGTACCGTCTACCATTATTAATATGATCTCGGGTCATTTATCTATAATGCACGGCTTACGTGGTCCTAATATTTCAATTGTAACGGCATGTACTACAGGCCTGCACAACATTGGCCATGCCGCTCGTATGATTGCCTACGGCGATGCCGATGCAATGGTTGCCGGTGGCGCAGAAAAAGCCTGTACACCAATTGGAATGGGTGGTTTTAATGCCGCACGTGCGCTTTCAACGCGTAATGACGATCCACAAGCAGCGTCTCGCCCGTGGGATAAAGACCGTGATGGTTTTGTACTTTCTGATGGTGCCGGTGTGGTGGTTGTTGAAGAATACGAACACGCGAAAGCACGTGGCGCTAAAATTTATGCAGAGCTTGTTGGTTTTGGCATGAGTGGTGATGCGTACCACATGACCTCACCACCAGAAGATGGCGCAGGTGCAGCTCTGGCTATGGAAAACGCATTAAATGATGCGCAAGTAAATGCAGAGCAAGTTGGCTACATAAACGCACATGGTACGTCTACTCATGCGGGCGACAAAGCAGAAACGTCAGCGGTTAAAACCATTTTTGGTGATTCAGCTAAAGATGTAATGGTAAGTTCATCAAAATCTATGATGGGTCACTTACTTGGAGCGGCAGGCTCTGTTGAGTCGATAGTGTCTATTTTATCGTTGACCGAGCAAAAAGTGACGCCAACGATTAACTTAGATAATCCAGACGAAGGCTGTGATTTAGATTACGTACCGCATACAGCACGTGATGCTAAACTTGATTACGCTTTGTGTAACTCATTTGGGTTTGGTGGTACTAATGGCTCGTTACTGTTTAAAAAGGTATAATCTTTTTTAACAACGAACGACAATAAGAACCCAGTTGTTTAACTGGGTTTTTTTATGTGTAAAAAAATATGCAAACAATAATAACAGCAAGTGAAACCAGTAATATAAGCACCCATGATAGAGGCTTAAATTATGGCGATGGCTTTTTTACCACCGCAATTATTACTGATGGACAGGTTGAGCATTGGGCCTATCACAAAGCACGCTTGATTGAATGTGCGCAGCGTTTAGGGTTTCCGGCGCTTGAGTTTACTGCTCTTGAGTCGCACATAACTCAGCAAGTAGCATCACATTCTCAAGCGGTCCTTAAAGTCGTGATAACACGAGGCGAGGGCGGGCGAGGCTATGCGCCACCAAGTGAATGTAATTTAAACATTATTGTGAGTGTTTTACCTTATCCAGATCATTACAACAGCTTAACAGATACAGGCATTAGTTTAGCTATTAGCCCGATTAAGCTGGCCGTTCAACCTCATTTAGCTGGACTTAAAACTTTAAATAGGCTTGAACAAGTACTGATCAAAAATGCCCTACAAACTCAGCACAGCGATGATGCGTTAGTGCTTGATTACAACAACAATGTAATTGAAACCTCAGTGGCTAATATTTTTGCAATAAAAAATAATAAAGTATTTAGCCCAAGGCTCGATGAATGCGGCATTAAAGGTGTTTTTCTGCAATCTTTATGTGATAAATTAACCGTTGAATTTAAAACTGTCAGCGTTGATGACCTAACCCAAGCAGACGCCATATTTGTATGTAACAGCTTAATGAAAATTGTGCCCGTAAAAAGTATAGGTGAGCACTGTTTTGATATTGCGTATAGTCAATCATTACTAAACGAGTTATTAGCCAAGGAGGCTTAGTGTTAAAAGTTATATTATCAGTATTACTACTGGCTTTTTTTAGCTCTGTGATTGGCTACCAGCAATTACAAGCAACCATTGAAACGCCATTAAAATTAGCTACTAATACTCAATTTAAAGTTGAAAAAGGCACCGGTTTTAATAAGTTATGTCGTCAATGGCAACAACAGCAGTGGCTTGAAGATTGCTGGCGGTTTCAAATATTAGCTAAACTCGACCCAACCTTGACCGATTTAAAAGTGGGTTTGTATGAGTTAAGCGCAGATAGCGTAATAAACAACATAAAAAAAATAAACCAAGGTGAGCAAATTAGTTTTAGCTTTACCATTATTGAAGGTCAGGCACTTAGAGATGTATTAAACACGGTAAAAATTGCTCCGCATTTACAAAACGATTTAAAACTCGAGCAGCTTGGCGAGCAAATAACCGGCAAGCAAACTCACCTTGAAGGGTGGTTGTTTCCCGATACCTACCATTATCATAGTAACGACAGCGCTAGTAGTTTATTAAAGCGTGCTGCGCAAAAAATGCAGCTAACATTGGCAGATGCATGGCAGCAACGAGCAAGTGATTTACCTTACAATACCGCCTATGAAGCTCTGATAATGGCCTCTATTATCGAAAAAGAAACTGCGCTTGCCAGTGAGCGCCCATTAATTGCTTCAGCGTTTATTAATCGCTTAAATACCAATATGCGCTTACAAACCGACCCTACCGTAATATATGGGCTAGGCGAAAGCTTTGATGGCGATATCAAACGTAAAGACCTAAGAAATTACACGCCGTATAATACCTATCGTATTAACGGATTACCGCCCACACCGATCGCCATGCCTTCCAAAGAAGCTATTTTAGCTGCGGTAAATCCGCCCAAAAGCGAGTATGTTTACTTTGTAGCCAAAGGTGATGGTAGTCATCAGTTTTCAACCACATTAAAACAACATAACGCGGCTGTTAACCGGTATATTTTAAATAAAAAGAATTAGTATTTATGAAACCAAAATTTATAGTTATAGAAGGCCTAGAAGGCGCGGGTAAATCAACCGCCATTGCTCTGTGCCAAGATTTTTTAAACCATCATCATGTTGATTTTATTAATGTGCGCGAACCCGGTGGTACACCGCTGGCTGAATCGTTACGTACTTTAGTAAAAGCAGAGCACCAAGAAGAAATAGCTTTTGAAACTGAGCTGCTAATTATGTATGCCGCGCGTTCACAACTAATGCATAATGTGATCAACCCGGCGCTTGAGCAAGGGCAGTGGGTATTAGCTGATCGTCACGATTTATCGTCACAGGCCTATCAAGGTGGCGGGCGAGGAATAAGTGCAAACACATTAGCATCGTTATCATCTATGGTTTTAAAAGGTTTAAAACCAGATTTAACCATTTACTTAGATATTGACCCTGTTATTGGCCTTGAACGTGCAAAAGGCCGTGGCGAACTAGATAGAATAGAGCAAGAAGCTATTGAGTTTTTTCAGCGCACCCGTATGCGTTATATTGAGCTTGCAAACGATGACGACAGCATAAAAACAGTTGATGCCAATCAAAGTATTGATAAAGTTCACCGTGATATTACCAATGTACTACGCACGTTTTTTTCAGGGTTAAAATAATATGGCATTGCCGTGGCTTAATGAGGTAGAGCAACGCTTAACTCAAAGCTATAAAGCACAGCGTTTTCATCATGCACAGTTGTTTTGCGGGCCTATTGGGGTTGGCAAATTTGAGCTAAGTGAACAACTAGCAAATAGTTTGTTATGCCAAAATACGCAAGCACAGTTAAGTAGCCCAAATAGTGTGTTAAGCCCGTGTGGGCAATGTAAAAGTTGTTCATTAAACTTAGCAGGTACACACCCAGACAAGCGCATTACCCAAGTGGAAGGGCAAAGCATAGGTGTTGATGATATTCGCGGCATAAGCGATTTTATGCATCAGTCTGCTGCGCAAAATGGCAATAAAGTAGCGATTATTCAAAACTGCGAAAAAATGACCACCGCAGCAGCTAATGCGTTATTAAAAACCTTAGAGGAGCCAAGTCATAGTCGGTTTTTAATTTTGACAACCAGCCAAGTGGCGCAATTACCTGCCACTATTTTAAGTCGCTGTGCTAAAACCGAGGTTAAAGTAACCAATAACCAATTAGCACAACAATGGTTGAGTAGTTTGGATGTGCCTAACTATCCGTGGTTGTCGTTATTTTATAGCCAACCATTGCAAGTGAAGCAGTGGCAACAGCAAAATCAGCTAGAAAATATTGATACGCTTTATAAATTTGCAACTGAGTTTAAACAAAGCCATAATTTCAATGCGTTAGTCGATATAATAAATAAACAGCCCGAGCTTGTTCGTATTTTTACTTTATTTTTAAGTGAGCAGCTCAAACAACAGCTTTTAAATGGCATGAGTTTTGACTCTTATCAAGTTGCTCAGCAAGCACTGAATGATTTTTTACAGAATAACATACAAATACTTGGGCTAAATTTACCGCTTGCGGTATCACGACTAGCGTATACATTACGTAACCAATAAAAAGGACTAGATATGCAAGAGCTATTAGTAGATATAGACGACCTTGACGAACTATATCGCTGTTACATGCCTTTTTTAAAAAAAGGTGGGTTATTTGTACGCACCAATATGCGTTATGAACCTGGGTATTCACTTGCCTTACGCGTTACCTTGCCTGACGCGCTAGAAGATGACGTGGTAACCGGAAAGGTTACGTGGATCACGCCACAAGGCGCTCAGAGCTCAAATCCACCAGGGATCGGTATTAGCTTTTTAGATGATAAAACCAATCTAAACGCGAAGATCGAAAAACTGCTGGGGACTATGTTAAACTCCGGCAATCCAACTTATACCATGTAGTAAAAACAGGCCTTATTTTGATTGTAGATTCTCATTGCCATTTAGACCGTCTTGATTTTGATAAACTCGATTTAAACCTAGACCAAGTACTTGATAACGCCCGCGCTAAAAAAGTAGAGCACTTTTTATGTGTCAGCGTCACACTTGATCAGTTTCCCAATATGCTAGAGCAAATTAAGCATTACGATGACGTGTCTGCGTCATGTGGCGTGCATCCGCTCGATCAAAAAGACGCACTCAACAAACAGCAATTAATTGACTTAGCTTCACACGACAAAGTAGTGGCCATAGGTGAAACTGGGCTTGATTATTACTACGCAAAAGACACCCATGCAGTGCAACAAGCAAGTTTTGTTGGCCATATTGAGGTAGCTAATGAATTACAAAAGCCACTTATTATTCATACCCGTGATGCCCGTGCCGATACCATTAATTTAATGCGTGAGCACAAAGCAGAAAATTGCGGTGGGGTACTTCACTGTTTCACCGAAGATTGGGATATGGCCAAAAAAGCCATTGATATGGGCTTTTATATCTCTATTTCAGGCATTGTGACCTTTAAAAATGCGGTAGAGCTTAAAGAGGTAGTAAAGCAAATTCCTCTCGATCGACTGCTTATTGAAACCGACTCGCCTTATTTAGCACCAGTCCCATATCGTGGTAAAACTAATCAGCCAGCGTATGTTGAAGACGTGGCTTATTACATTAGTGAACTCAAAGGCATTAGCTTTAACGAGTTGGCAAAAGCCACTACTGATAACTTTTACTCTTTATTTAAATTAGCAGCTAAAGGCTAACCTCATGACGACTCTCTCGGTGCAACACCCGCTGTTAATTATGGGGCCCATGGTGCGCCGAGCAGAAAAAGCTGCAGTTTGTATTCAGTTTGCTACTTCAAAGCCAGTAAATTGCCGTGTAGAGCTAATTGGCTACGAGTGCTATAGCGAACAAGACACCATAAGGCTAGGGGAGCATTTATTCTTACAGTTTGTGGTAATTAAACCTATAAACAGTCAGTTCCCGCGCGATACATTATTATCATACCAACTATTTTTTGATGACACCCCTGTTGATTTATCAGCATTTAGCTTTAATAGTCAGCCATTACCTGAATTTGTGATCCCCAAAAAACTAACGCAAATATTACATGGCTCTTGTCGCAATGCGCATCATCCTGCAAAAGACAGCCTAGTAAGTTCAAGCCATTGGCAAGCCGTTCAGCGAAGTAATGAACAGCAGGGGGCACAGTTATTACTACTTTCGGGCGATCAAATTTATGCTGACGATGTAGCTGGCCCCATGTTATTAGCGATACATCAGCTAATTAAGCACTTGGGTATTTATAAAGAGCAGCCACTTGATTTAGATTTACCCGCTGACATTGCAGAACAGTTGTATGGTCGCCATTACTTGTTGCCAACTACCTCATGGAAAAACCGCTCAAAACTAGGTATTGGCTATTGGTTAAAAAAGGACGAACCGCATTTTTCCAGTGTTAAAGCATATAATCACCTGATTCATTTTGAAGAGTTCGTAGCGCTGTATTTACTCAACTTTAGTAGCCAAGCATGGCAATACATTGACCTAAATAACTTAAGTTACTCAGGTGGTAACGAAAAAAATCAAGCGCTATTTAATGCAGAAAAAACCGCATTAATCGACTATGCACAAGGTTTAGCAGAGGTAGAGCGATTGTTTGCCAATGTATCTACCTTAATGATGTTTGATGACCATGATGTAACCGACGATTGGAATCTCACCGCAGGGTGGGAGCAAGCCATTAATCAAAACCCCAGTAGCAAGCGTATTGTAAATAATGGCTTAGCAAGCTATTGGCTGTTTCAAGGAATGGGTAACGACGCACTGCAAAAAACCGGATCGTTACTTAGCCCTTTTAACGATTGTTTAGCCGGTGATATGCAGTGGCAATTTAAAGCGTTTGATAAACACCTTAACGACTTTAACCATTGGCATTACGAGCTAATGACCATTCCTAAAGTGGTGGTGCTCGATACCCGTACGCATCGTTGGCGTAACGAGCAAAACTTTAACGAACCTTCAGGCTTACTTGATTGGGAACGCCTCACAGAGCTAGAAGAAAGCCTATTAAGCCATGACCAAGTAATTATTGTATCGCCTGCTCCCGTGTTTGGGGTTAAATCGATAGAGGCAATTCAAGCGGTGTTTAATATGTGTGGGCAACCACTGATGGTTGATGTAGAAAACTGGATGGCCCACGAAGGCTCAGCCAAAAAGTTACTCAACACCTTTAGGCGCACCGACACCCCAAACGAAACGCTGATTTTATCGGGCGATGTACACTATTCGTTTTGTTTTTCAGTGCAAAAGCGTTTTGGCGATCATCCCAACAGAATTTGGCAACTGACAGCCAGTGGCATTAAAAATGAGTTTCCGCGCAAGCTAATAAATATACTCGACAAGCTCGACTCTATTTTATACGGCCCCAAAAGCCCACTTAACTTTTTTACCAAACGTTGGCATATGGAAGTAGACAAACATCAAACTAAAGGCAAAGGGCAAAAGTACTTAGTAAGCGATTCTGCTATTAGTTTGGTTACGCTTGAAGCGGGTAATTTAGGCAGGTACCAGCTAATCCACGGCGACGGCCACACCACCGAATTTGATTTAGAAGAGAAGTAAATTAGAACTTGTAGCAGCGACTTCATGTCGCGTCATTTTTTAATGTCGTTAGCGACGGGCGACGGGCGACGAGTTACGGGCTAAATATCTAAAAGCGCAGCGTCTCTTAACTCTCTTTGCTAATAATTTCTTTGCGCGGCATAAAGCCCCGCCTACAATAAACCGCTATGTTACCCTTATTAGTAGGCGGGAGTTTACCGCGCGCATGTTTAAAGTATGTGGGTATTAGGCTCGTAACCCGCTCCCCGCACCCCGTTAACTTTCACTTCGTCGTTTTTTAATTCGCTTTGGTGCCGGTAACTTATTGGTTAATATAGCTAAACATAACACCACTATAAACAACATCGAGTTTGCGCCGGCTTGCAAGGAGTAATCAACCGACGAATGTAGCATCATGGCTACAATGGCCGTAGCACAACCAAACGCCACCCCCTGATAAAGCGCCGTCTTACGCGTTCGCATAGTATTAATACATAACCACAAACAATAAAGCACCAGCAGTCCTAATAACGCTGTGGCAGGAATACCTAGCTCAACTGCAAATTGTACATAATCGTTATGCGCATTGTCGTAGTAGCCAGAGTAGGGCTCAGATTGATACGCAGGAAACGCAGTATAAAAAGTACCGCCACCAGAGCCCAATAATGGGTTATCTAAAATCAGTGGAATGGAGTCACGTACAACTTCATCTCGTGTTTCTGATTGCAAGCTGGTTTCGCTAATACGTTGTTTTACTTTTTCTACATCGAAAATAGCACCAATAATGATTAAATCAATAATGAAAAAGCTCACAATCAGTAATTTAAAGGCTTTAGGCTTTTGCTTATAAACAAAAAGCGCCAATAAGCTCACTATAATTAAGGCTATAAAAAAGGCCGAATTACCCATGCGGCTACGAGTTAAAATAAGCGCCACAATAATAATAATTAACGAAATGCGTAAAATTATTTTAGAGCTCAATAATACTTCCGCCCAAGCACGTAATGTTTGCTTTAAAGTAGGTTTATAGCCGTTATTCGTGCGTTTTAACTCGCTAATTAAAACACCAATGCCTAAACATAAGCATAATGCTAAGTAATTAGCTAAAAAGTTAGAGTAGGTAAAGGTACCAATTGCACGATCTGTATGTTTGTAACCAAATAAAGGACTGACAATATCGGGAGATAAGTTTAAATAACTAGCGTACAAGGCCTGAAATACACCGGCACAAATAACAGCATAAATTAACTTTTTAATTCGCTCGGCACTATTGCAGTAGTTAAATATTAACCAGCTGAGCATGAGTAAAAAATAGGTTTTTAATAACATTTGTTTGGTTTGAAATGCATCAACACTCACGCCAAACAGCTGTATACCACAAACTAAAATAACCACACCTAGAGTAAGAAATAGTGGCCAGGAATAGCGGGGCGGAAGTAGCGCTTGGTTGTTATTTAACACACTGTGGGTAAGGTGAGTAATAAAGGTAAAGCTAGTTAAAATGCCAATAGCTAAAATTGCCCAAGGTCGGTAACTACCTAAAGGAAGAGGGAATAAAAATAGGATCAAACAAATTAAAAAAAATATAAAACGATTCAAAATAAACTCAAACAAAGTAAAAACGCAGCCAATAGGCTGCGTTTAAATATACTTATGGTAAAAACTAGTTACCGACTTCAGATATACCGTTATCACCACCTGTACCACCAGAGCCTGGAGGTGTTGGTAGTGTTGGTAAACTGCCTACTGGCGGAGCAGGCTGACCTACACCTGGGCCTGCAGCGGTCGCTTCAGAAGCGGTGGTTGCATCAACACCTGCAGTAATTGCAGCAAGTGTAATTGCATCAGAGTCTAAACCTGCAGCTGTAAGTGCAGCTAAAAAGTCAGAAATTAACGGGTTGTCTGCACCAAATTGGGCAACAACAGCTGCAACCATTGCATCAATGTCTGCAGCGCTACACGCGGCATTTAGTAATTTCTCGTCTAATTCAACTTTTTCTTTGTTTTTACAAATACGTTTAATTGCTTCTACTAAATCTTCGCGTAATTGCTCAGATGAAGTATCTGCGGTAACGTTATTAAGAATATCAATAATGTTATTTATGCTCACTTCTTGAACCACAGCATCGTTATCCGTTTGTGCATAGGTTGGAAGAGCAGTAAGAGCTGTTGCGCTAGCTACTAAGCCAGCTAAAAGTAATTTTTTCATTTCTCGTCCCTAGGTTGAGTTTTAATTGCAAAATTTTAGCGCATCGGCGCAAAAAGTAAACTCTTTATTTACGCCATTTTCATTAGATTTAATAATTTTTGATGGTGACAGTATTAAATTACCTTGTACCCCATCACATCCCAAGGATTCGAGTATCTCTAACGTTTCAGTTTTTTCAATTAAACAGGCTAAAACTTTAATACCAAAACCATGACAAATATTATTAACTGTTTGAATATAAAACTGGCTTTGTGGGTTAGTTACTAAATCTTGAATATAACTACCATCAATTTTTACATACTCAATATCAAGACCTTGTAAATACCTGAAAGACGTTAAGCTAGTGCCAAAGTGTTCAATACATACATTAATACCCAGCTCTTTAATTGCATCTATATGTAATGAAGCTACGTGCACATTATAGAGCAAACCAATTTCATGTAGTTCGAATACAAGGTTTGTTTTAATAACGGGTTTAGTGTGCGAATAAAGGGTGAGCCATTGTATAAAGTCAGTTGAGTACAACGATGCCTTGCTAATATTAAGTGCAAATACATCATTAGGGTAATGTTCTTTTATATCTACAAAGCATCGTATAATTTTTTTATCGAGTTCTTCGGTTAAATTTAACTTTTCAGCCATGGCGAATAAGTGGCCATTATTTACTTTTTCACCCTCATGAATAAAGTGGGCAAATACTTCAAAATAACATTGAGAGTCAGTTTTATTAGCTTGCTTTACGGGCTGCACTGAAAAGCTGACTTCACCCGCATTTATAATCGACTTAATTAAAGTACGCCATTGGTTAACACTAAATAATGACTCTTTATCGGTATTATCTAATGTAGCATCTTCGCCAATAGTGCAACTAGTATCAAGTAACGACAACACTTCACCCAAGGCAGCGCCTTGCTCAATGCCAACTATGGCTAAATTAGCGTAACCATTAATGTGTGAGCTATTTTCTTTTTGACTTAACTTATCACTCACATCTAAGCGAGCTTTACTTAAAAATAAAACATCATACGGGGCCAATAAAACGAACGTTCCCCCGTTGAGCCTAAATAAAGATGAATTTGGTAACTCATCAGCAAGCTGTTTCAGTATTTTTGCTGCATCAAGTACATGCTGATCGCCATCTTGATAGCTTACAACTTGGTTAATATTATTTAACGAGGGTAGGGTAAGCATCATTGCGGTAATGGGTGTATCGTCAGTAATATTATTAACAACTGAATTAAAGTGGTTTTCAAACGACTTGCGGTTACCTAGCCCCGTTAACGAGTCTATGTATACCTCTTCGGTAAGTGCTTGAGTTTGTTTTGTTAGTGAATCAAACGTACTTTGTAGGTTTAAAACCATGTTATTAATGGCTTGCGTAACAGTGCGAAGTTCTCGAGCAACCGGTATTTCTTTATTTAAGGTAAAACGCTTTCTTGTTACCAGCATAGCTTGGTTTTCTACTGCTTGTAGTGGCTTAAATACCGCACGTAATATTAAAAATGCAATTGCCAGTGATGCTGCTAATAGTAAAAACGAGCTATATAAGCTGCGCAAGGTGTGCTGCCACAAGGTTAAATAAGATTGCCCAGTATGGCTGGTTACATCAAGAGTACCGGCCATCATCCAGCCATTATTTATTTCAGAATGCATAGTTGGTGCACTTAGTTCAACAGCACCTATAAACCAGCTAGGAACAGACTCTACACGCTTAGGGTTTTGTAATTCAAAAACGATGTTGTTTTGCACGTCAGTAAATTTAATTTGGCTATAGTAACCAGAGTCAAAAATAGCGGTTGCCATCGTCTCGGCAATCATTAGGCTGTCGTCTTCTAAATAAGGAGAGATAGAAAGGCCTAAACTGGTAGCGGTGTCTTGCGCGTGGCTAGCCATTTGCGTTTGTAAGTAATTACGGGTTGTATCAACGTCGGTAATAACGCGTACACAAAACGAAATTATCGAAATTAAAATGATCAAGCCATATACTTGAGTCTTTAAACTCAATCCATATTTAAAGAGTCGAGACATAACTACTAGTTCCTTTATTGTTATCGTTGGCGGGCGCAAGCTCACCTTGTTCAATTCGCTCAAGCATGGTGTTCCAAGCAGAAACACCACGACTATTTTTAACCTTATTACCTAACCCTTTCGACTTAGCTAACCATAAACCTTGGCCATTAAAACTATATATAGGTTTTAAATCACCACGGTTACTGGCAGGTACCAATTTTGTATTAAAATTATCAAGTACTAGCGGTATTTGATTAGGTTGTTCAAAGTATATAAGTACCATGTGAGGTTGATTAACCGTACGCTGGCGTACATACATAAAGCGTATTTTGTCTTCAGGGATTCCTAAGGCTATTAAAGTAAAATACTTTGCAATAACATAATCTTCACAGTCACCCATACCCACCCCTAAGCTTTCTAGTGGCGTGGCCCAGTAATCTTTTTTTGCCAAAGCTCGTCATCGGTTTTGTACTTTATATGCTTATTAAAAAAGTCATTAACTAAATGAATTTTTTGCCATTCGCTTTTGTCGGCAGAGTCATCTATGAAACTCAGCCAGTTTTTTATTCTTTGGTGGCCAGCATCACCATAAAACTGTTTGGCACGGGTAATTATATCGCTATTACGCAAATGTAAAAGCATGTCTTGTGCACAAGCAAAAAAAGACACTAATATAATGATGCAAATTCCTACCCGCACAAAGCCCATCCCTAAAAAATTAACGCGGTAATTATATTCCCATTGAAACTAAAATGATAGGTTATAAAAAGTGCACCCACTACGTCGGTAACATTTCATTAACACAAAACAATCTAAAAGGCTGTTTTTTTGTATTGAGCGAATTTATCTGGTGTGTATAATACCCGCCCATACGGACAGTAGCACTTAAAACACATGCTTAAATTTAGCAACAGCATCAATAAGTTTCTACGAAAAATAAAAAGTTAAGAAAAAGGAATTGAAGTGAAAGTATTAAAAGCAGTCTTGCCTGTTGCAGGTTTAGGTACGCGCATGCTACCAGCCACCAAAGCAACGCCAAAGGAAATGCTTCCGCTAGTCGATAAACCTCTCATTCAATACGTTGTAAACGAAGCAGTAAAAGCCGGTATTAAAGAAATTGTACTGGTTACCCATGCCTCCAAAAACGCAATAGAAAATCACTTTGATACCAGCTTTGAGCTAGAAGCTACCCTAGAGGCCCGTGTAAAACGCAGCTTGCTAGAAGAAGTGCGTTCAATAATCCCGCGAGATGTAAGCATTATTTCGGTTCGTCAATCAGCACCGTTAGGCTTAGGCCACGCAATACTTGAAACTCGGCCAATCATTGGTAATAACCCATTCGCTATTTTGTTGCCAGATGTCATTATCGATCAATATAAGTCGAACCTAAAGGTTGATAACTTAACGCAAATGATCGGCCGATTTGAGCGCACCCAGCATAACCAAATTATGGTTGAGCCTGTCCCACATGAAGAAGTGCACAACTATGGTGTAGTTGATTTAGCGGGTAAAAATATTGCCCCAGGCGAAAATGCAGCCATTACCAACATGGTTGAAAAACCAAACAATGACGAAGCGCCAAGCAATTTAGCCATAACAGGGCGATATGTTGTATCGCCTGCTATTTGGGATTTGCTCGAATTTACGCCACCAGGCGCAGGCGGCGAAATCCAATTAACAGATGCGTTACTGCAGTTGCGTCACTTTGAAACAATTGAAGCGTACCATTTAAAAGGTAAGTCGCACGACTGTGGCTCGAAACTAGGTTATATGCTTGCAAATGTAGAGTATGCAATGCAATCAAGCCTAATGGGTGAAGAATTTACCAAGCGCGTTAAGCAATTAATGGCAAATGCATAAAGTTATGCAAAACCGGTTAGTAAAAAAATTAAAGGGAAATCATGGCTATTAAAATATTAAGTATTTTTGGTACACGACCTGAAGCAATAAAAATGGCACCGCTAGTTAAAGCACTCAATGCCGCAGAAGGTATTGACGCAAAAGTGTGTGTTACTGCTCAGCATCGCGAAATGCTTGACCAAGTTTTAGACCTTTTTGAAATTGTACCAGAGTACGATTTGAATATTATGAAGCCGGGTCAAAGTTTATACGATGTAACAACAAATATCTTGTTAGGGCTAAAACCTATTCTTGAAGAATTTAAACCAGATTTAGTGCTTGTTCATGGCGATACTAGCACTACTTTATCAGCAAGTTTAGCTGCGTTTTATCAGCAAATTCCGGTAGGGCATGTAGAAGCAGGTTTACGCACAGGCAACTTAAGTTCACCATGGCCTGAAGAGGGTAACCGCAAGCTTACTGGTGCTATTACAAAGCTGCATTTTGCACCAACGCAAACATCGCAGCAAAACTTACTCAACGAAGCTGTAAGTGCTGACGATATCGTAATTACTGGCAATACTGTTATTGATGCATTATTACAAGTGGCTGATAAAGTAAAAACCGACACCGCTTTAATTTCAACTCTAAAAGCTAAATTTCCAGAACTCGATGAAACTAAAAAGCTTATTTTAGTTACAGGGCACCGCCGTGAGAGCTTTGGTGGCGGTTTTGAGCGAATTTGTGAGGCATTGGTAGAAATTGCAACTGCGCACCCAGATACACAAATTTTGTACCCAATGCATTTAAATCCTAATGTACGCGAACCGGTAAATCGTATATTAAAAAATGTTGATAATGTGCATTTAATCGAGCCGCAAGACTACCTACCATTTGTGTACTTAATGAATCAAGCTCACATAATCGTAACCGACTCAGGTGGTGTTCAAGAAGAAGCGCCAAGCCTAGGTAAACCTGTACTTGTTATGCGTGACACCACAGAACGCCCAGAAGCGGTAGAAGCAGGTACAGTTAAACTAGTAGGCACAGATAAAGCTCGGATAGTGAGTGAAGTTAATAATTTACTCATTAACGCTCAAGAATATCAATCGATGAGCCGTGCACATAACCCTTATGGTGATGGTAAAGCGTGTGAACGCATTGTGGCTAAAATTAAGCAACACTTTAAAGATTAAAATAAAGTTTAAAACTTTTTCAAGGATTTAGTAATGACAATTAAAACAGTTTCAGTTGTTGGTTTAGGTTACATAGGTTTACCAACTGCGGCGGTTATTGCATCGCGCGGTATGAAAGTAATTGGTTTAGACGTAAGCGAAAAAGCAGTTAATACCATTAATGCCGGTGAAATACACATAGTAGAGCCTGATCTCGACATAATAGTTCGCGGCGTAGTGTCTACTGGTAACTTAAGAGCAACTACAACGCCAGAAAAAGCCGACGCGTTTATGGTTGCAGTACCTACACCGTTTATTCACAGCGAAAGTGGTAACCACAGCGCCGACTTAAGTTATATTGAATCGGCAGCAAAAATGATTGCCCCAGTACTTGAAAAAGGTAACTTAGTTATTTTAGAAAGTACCTCACCCGTAGGTGCAACAGAGCAACTAGCTGCTTGGTTAAGTGAAGCGCGCCCTGACTTAACGTTCCCACAAGATAAAGGCGATGCCGCCGACATCAACATTGCTCATTGCCCAGAGCGTGTATTACCTGGTTATGTATTGCAAGAGCTGGTATCAAACGACCGCGTAATTGGCGGTATGAGCAAAGCATGTAGTGAAAAAGCCGTTAAGTTATACGAAACTTTTGTGCGCGGCGAGTGTATTATTACCAATGCACGTACTGCTGAAATGGCTAAGTTAACCGAAAACTCATTCCGCGATGTAAACATTGCCTTTGCCAATGAATTGTCGGTAATTTGTGACAAGTTAAAAATTAACGTGTGGGAGCTTATTAAGCTTGCTAACCGTCACCCGCGCGTAAATATTTTAAATCCAGGTCCTGGTGTTGGCGGCCACTGTATTGCGGTTGATCCTTGGTTTATTGTTGCAAGTTGCCCAGACGAAGCAAAAATAATTAAACAAGCACGCTTAACTAACGATGCAAAACCGTTCTACGTAATTGAAAAAGTAGCAAAAGCCGCTGATGAATTTAAACGCCCAGTAATTGCATGTTTAGGCCTTTCATTTAAAGCCGATATTGACGATCTTCGTGAAAGTCCGGCATTAAATATTGTTGAAGAATTAGCAGCAAAAAATATTGGTGAAATACTTGCGGTAGAGCCAAATATTGCAGAGCTTCCAGCTAACCTAGCAGATAAAAATGTTAGCTTAGTATCGCTAGAAAGCGCGCTAGAGCAAGCAAATGTCGTTGTGGTATTAGTTGATCATAAACAATTTAAAGCAGCAGATAAAACAGAATTTGCATCAAAAGTTGTTATCGACACTCGTGGTATTCTTTAAAGCTTAAAAATATGAATAAAGAGTTTTGAATGTATATTAATAAGAATACCAATAATGCCTAAAAAACATATCGCTTTAATTATGCCCCTTTCTACCTATGACTGGGGCAGTAACAATTGCGGCGGCGTAGACAGTGTATGCCAAATGTTTGCAGAATATTTGGTTAACCATGATGACGCTAACTTTAGGTTTACCATTATCGGGCTTGACCCGCAAAGTAAAATTCCTTTCACTGGTGATGCTATTCGTCTATCAGATAATGTTGATTTTATTTGGCTGCCTACATCAAGTAAGCAAGTAAAATTTAAAATTCCTGGTATTATTTGGCAAAATTGGCATGTTCGCAAGTTGTTAAAAGCTTTGAATCCTGACTTAGTGCATACCCACTTTTGGAGTGCACTAATTGGCAATGGTTTTAAGGGGAAATCGGTTGTTACTGTTCATAGCTATAAAAAGATTGGGCGTCATAACTTTGGATTTTTTAATAACTTTCTATATGAAAAAATAATTCCTAAGTTTACTAGGCATTTAGGTGATAAAAAGTTTGTTGTTGGTGACATTTTAAAACAAGCACTAGCTAAAAATAATATTAAAGCAAACATAATTTATAACCCGATAGATGACAGTTTTTTTAATAGCCCCAAACAAAGTCAATTAATTGAGTACCCTCAGGAAATAAAGTTTATAACGTGTGCCTTAATTAACCCTAAAAAGAATATTGAGCAATCTATAGACATCATCCATATGCTTAATCAAAAGGGAATTGCATGCCGCTTAGATATAGTGGGGTCCAAGTCGAACAAAGAATATGCACAACAACTAGAGCGCAAAATTGAAGCGTTACAACTAGAAAAATCAGTTGCCTTTTTAGGTAGAAAAAACAAGTACGAATTAATTGAGCTTTATAACAATGCTGATTGCGGTATTTTTACTTCGAAAGAAGAAACCTTTGGCTTGGTTCCGCTGGAAATTTTAGCTACGGGGCTTCCTTTAGTCTGTACTGAAGTAGGCATACTCGCTGAGCAAAAAGAGTTTTTTCAATCAATCGGTGTTTTGTATATAACAGAGTCAACAACAGTTGATGAAATTACAGCAAACTTAAATAATTTCGATAGAGAATTATCTGTGAAAAAGTTAAAAGAGTTATTTAATACTTCACAGATAATTAAGCATTATAAGGCCGTTTATAATGAGCTTGTTTTTAAGGCTGAGCGAGAACAATAATGTTTAATGCATTACTAAAATATGCTCCAGTGCAAATTTTTGCTGCAATTAGTGTTTTTGCATTAATTAGTATTCATACCAAGTTATTAACTACAACAGAATACGGAATGTTGGCATTAATGCTATTAACGGTTGAAGTTGTAAGGGCGGTAGCTGCCCAGTGGATTAACGCTAGCATGCTGCGTTTACTTCCTAGTAAAACAGCAGACAAACATGAAAATTTTGCAGCGATTGCCAGCTCAATTATTTTTTGCAGCACATTGCCAGCTTTAGCATTAGTTAGCTTGGGGTTATATTTAACAGGTTTATTAACCTTATCTACGTTTTTAGCTACCTTTTTAGTTTTTTTAACTAAAGCTCTCTATCAGTTCTATCTTGAATTAGCCCGTATAATGGAGCGTTTAAACCAATATAGAATTGCCGTAATTACTCAATCTATTATGGCTATAGTAATTACAGGCAGCTTGCTAGTTTATTCTCCTAATATCCTTTCTGCATTATCAGCCCTTGCTTTAAGCTATTTGGTTGCAGGTTTAGTTGTTTTTAAACCGCTTAAAATCAGTATTAATAAGCTTAAAACTGCAGATGCTAAGGTTATTTTCTCTTATGGCTTACCTCTTATGGCCAGTGGCTTAGTTGCAGCAATATCAAGTCGTTTAGACCGTTATTTTATTGCCGACTCATTAGATTTAGCACAAACAGGTATATACGCCGCTATATCAAATATTTTATTAGGAATTGGCGCACTTATTTTTATGGTTGTCGCCTTGCCAAGTTATCCTGAATTAACAAAAAAAATAAACGATAAAGCTGCTTTGTACAAAGCCCATGGTGAATATTTAACTTTATTATGTTTAATTTCAATGCCTGCTTTAGTTGGGTTTTGTATTTTAGCCGAGCCGATAACGCACTTATTACTAAGTGAAGAATATTTATCACAAGGTTCTACTGTTATTTATATTTTATGCGCGGGGGTGTTTGTTTTAAATTTGAAGGCACATTATATAGATCATGGTTTACAGTTCTCTTTAAACACAAAATACCTGCCAAAAATCAGTGTTTTTTCATTAATATTAAACCTATCATTATTAGTTACTTTGATTCCTCCTTTTGGTTTGATAGGTGCAGCGAGTGCTTTTTTAATTGCTAATACTATCGCATTGGTTATGAGCTTATGGTTATCGCTAAAAAAAGGGTATAGATACGCTGTACCGTTGCAGGTTTATAAAATTCTACTTTCAACTTTGTGTATGGCTATATTTCTACCTGAATTACGTGTTTATCACTTTGTGATAATTGATATGTCCATAGTCAATATTATTATTGATGTAGTTATTGGTGTGAGCATTTTCTCATGTGTGCTTGCCATACTAAATTATAAAAAATGTAAAGCATGGGTAATAAATAAATGAAAAGTGAAAATATTTATAAAGTAATGATGTTCACTTTTTTGACGGCATTTATTTTTGGCGGCTATTTACTAGAAAACGTAGGTATAAAATACGTATCAGAAGGCGGAAATCCGTTAGTTAAAATACATATTTCGACGTATATATTAATGCTAATCGTTGCCATTTTTACGCTTAGAAGAGGGATCAATATGCCTCTAACTAGCCTGAAAGAGCTTAGAGCATCATGGCTAATAAGTTTTTTGTGTATTGTACTTGTTATATTTTACGGCTTAATTAGATTTGGTACCTCGGGGATGGCTTACTTGGTTGATACTATGGTAGCCCCGCTTTTAGCTCTATATTTATTGAGTCAGTTGAATATCACCCATAAAAATAAACTATTAACGTTGCTTGCATACTTATTATTCATAAATTCAGTTATAGCTATTTTAGAGTTTATGCTTGGTAGTTCACTGATATCTGTCCAGTTCTCTAGTTTTAGTTATTTCAGATCCGTTGCTTTACTGACTCACCCACTTAATAACGCGTTGATTACCGCTGCTTTGGCACCTTTACTAATGGGCTATACGCGAATTCCTTACTTAATCTATTTTACTGTAGTTACGTTAGCACTCTTTGCTTTTGGTGGAAGGGGAGCTACAGGGATATTTCTGCTAGGCATGTTCTTACTTGTAATGCCTAAAATTCCATCATTTGTGTCTAACGGTTTTAGAGTATCTAAAATACGATTTGCAGTAATACAAGCGCTCGCTTTTTTTGCATCTATTTTCACTGTATTAATAATAACTTTGACTCCAATTGGAGCACGTATCTTAAATAAGTTACATGTTGACTCTAGTGCTCAGGCTCGATTTGATGTGTTTATTATTTTAGACCAATTGAGTTTTAGTGAGTGGCTTCTTGGCGCACCAGCCTCGATTATGCAGAATATTGAATTTTATATTGGTATCAATACGATAGAAAATTATATTGTTGGCTGGATTGTGAGTTTTGGATTAATTTCAACGGTTTTACTTTTAATTGCTTGTTTTAGCACTGCTGGTAAATTGGCTCTCAATGGTCCAGCTCAATTAAAGGTAGCATTGTTTGTCTTATTAGGGGCTTCGGTTACCAATAACGCATTAGCAACAAAAACCCCCGTACTTCTATTTTTTATTTCTTGTTTATATTTGGTTTATTCCACTAAAGCGACTGATGATGAAAAGGTTGGGGTTAAGTGATTTATATATTACGAATTCGCTATTAAAGTTTTTTTGATAAGTGATTTAATAATTTTTTAAGAATAAGTAAGAGGTCATTAGTGAGTGCAATAATTTTAGGTTCTGGGCCCCAAGCTCTTTATGTTCTTCGGTTATTAGCAAGGCAAGGTGAAAAAGTATTGTTGGTTTCTTTAGATGAGAAAATTGCATTTCATTCGAAGTATGGTGAAAAGCTATGTGTTAAAGACCCTCAAGAATTTATAAAAAAACTAAAATTGCTGAATCGTGATTTCAATGAAATGCACATCTGTGGCGGTAAAGAGTTGCAGGCTATTGTTGACTATGGAAAAGAATTAAGTTCACTGTATGACATATATCCTAAACCGTTCGAGCTAATAGAACTCTTTGCCCATAAAGATTCAACTTACAATTTTTTTAAAGAAATAGGCATTAAATATCCAAGAAGCTACGAACCGACTACCTTATATGAAAATGGTGAATTACCAAATCCAATTTTGGTTAAATGGAATCAGGACGTATTACATAGTACTAGTGATGCTAACTTTAAAACAAAAGTTTTTAATTGCTTTAGTGATTTTCAGCACTTTTATACAAGTGTGAGCAAAAACACACTCCAATATCTAATTTTTCAAGATTATATAAGTGGAGCAGAGGATTCTAACATATCGCTACAACTTTCAATTTCAAGTGAGCATGTAGCATACCTTTTGACTAGAAAGTGCCGAATATCTAAAAACGGTTTTGGTTCTTATGTAGAAGAATTTGAAGCTCCCACTGCTTTTATGGATTCTATATACAGACCGATAGTTGAACTCTTAAAAAGTTCTAATTATGTCGGTTTAATCGAAGTAGAGTTTAAAGAATGCGATCAAACAGGAACATATTTTTTAATTGAAGCAAACTCAAGGCCATGCGGCTTAATGAGTGCGATAGGTAGCAAATATACTACCCCTTCTAAGTTGCTCTATGGAAAGGCGGAAGAGGGAGAGCGTTTAAACACAACCATAAAATGGTCATCGTTTTTGAGAGATATTCAATCTTGTATGATCTTATTTACCAAAACTAAATCATTTAAAAAGTACTTTAAAGATAACTTATCAATTTTTAGATCAAATAGTACTGATATATTCGATTTAAAAGATTTAAAACCATTTTTTATGCAGGTAAAAAAATGATTATTAAGATTTTAAAACGATGTAAGACTGACGGCTTCTACAATGTTTTTATAATGTTCTTGAAAAAAGTTACAGGTTTTTTTTATAGAAAAACAAGTACATTAGGTTTTGAATTAAACATCTCAGAACTTGAACTTGAAAAACTGAAAACAGTGGATTTAAAAGATATAGATAAACCAATAGGGATTTTGCACTTATCAAAAGCGGATGTTGCAAATAGCCTTGAAGGTGGTGGTGAATGCTTCGTTGCAAAGGTAAATGATGAAGTGGCAGGTTTCACTTTTTTATCCTTTGGTCAAAAGGAAATCGCTGGATTCGGAGAGGTTTTACTTAGTGCTAATAACTCTGCATGGATTGGCCCTGTTTTTGTTGATAAAAAGCACAGAGGTAAAGGTATAAATAAAGCAATGATATTTTTTGCAATTGAGAAATGTAAAGCAAAGGGAGTATCTAAAATTGTAACTTCTATAAATGCTCAAAATCTATCATCAATAGCCTCTTTCACTAAAACTGGGTTTAAACAGGTATCAGAAGTTAAAACTTTAATGATACTTGGCAAAAGGTATGAGCTTTCAAGGGAAACTAATGACTAATATTATAACAATTGACTATGAGTTATTTGGAAGTGGTAAGGGGTGTGTTTTTAAACATTTAATCGACCCTACTTATAAAATGTTGAAAGCGTTTGATAAACTTGGCACCAAGGCTACTTTTTTTATTGAAATACTAGAAGTTGAAAAGCTGATAGGCTTAAAAGAGTTATATCCAGAAGAGAGTAATGAATATCTGGGGGCAGTTGCAATAGAAAATCAAGTTGCTGAGCTAATAAAGCAAGGCCATGATATTCAGCTTCACTTACATCCGCAATGGTACAATGCCGAGTATGTTAACGGGCAGTGGAAATTAAACCATCAATGGTGGAGCTTTTCTGATCTTCCCGAGCGTTCAACTAAGGGGTCACCCGGGAAATATGAACTTCTAGCTTTAGGTAAAGAAATGCTTGAAAAGCGTGTTAGAGACGTAGACCCAAATTATAATTGTACTACTTTTCGTGCGGGCGGTTATAACGTAGGTAATTCATATGAAAGTGTCAATGCACTGTTAGATAATAATATTTACTGCGACTCTTCAGTTTGCCCTGGTTTTTTTCTAACAGCCTCTCTAATTATGATTTTACAATGGCGCCTAGTAACCTTCCTTATTGGCATTGTGATGACTCAATAATTGTACCAAGTGATAAAAAATCCGTTAGAAGATTGCTTGAGCTACCATTATTGACAATCAGTGTTAATAAACTACAACGATTTAGCTTGGCTAGAGTATTTTCTACCATTAAAAATCGCCAATATAAAAACGTACCATATTCTCATAATAGAGAAGATAAAAGCGCTCAAAATATTGAAATGCTTAAAAATAGTAATTTTGATATGTGTTTATCTAGTTCTATGGAAATTACTCGTTTTAAAGTTGCAATTAAACAAAGACGTATACAAGACCCTAACTACCCGCTAGTGCTAATTGCACACCCTAAGGATTTGAGCTTATTTAGCCCATTTTCAAAAGTACTTTCGCAATTCAATAGTTTTATGACGCTCAAAGAATACACTGAAAAAATGGACTTAGTGGAATGTTAAACAGCAAAATATATAAACTAGCACCAATATTTATCCAAAACAGTATTTTAACAATACGTGGATTTATTCGAGTTAAACTAAAAAGAAATAATTTTTCAGAAGAGACTCTTCGTAATATTCATAGAAATGAGCGTTCGGCGGATAATCTACAATCTTATTCCGACGCAATGCTCGAATCGTGTATTGATAATGCTCTAAAGAATGTTGATTTTTATAAGGAACAAGCATTAACAGATAAATCTATTAATGGCTTTCCTGTTATAGATAAGAGCGTGGTTCGCAATAATCCTAGCGCTTTTATTTCAGATGTTAAGCCTAAAGTAGTGATCAGTGGTGCAACAAGCGGTACAACAGGGAGCCCTCTTAATATTTATCAAGACCTCATTGCAGTGAATAGAGAGCAGGCTTTTTTTGATAGACAGCGAGAGTGGGCTGGCTATAAAAAGGGTGATAAAAGAGCATGGATTCGTGGGGATATGGTTGTGCCCTTTGCTCAAAAACAATCTCCATTTTGGCGTTATTCATATTTTGAAGATATGATTTTGTTATCTTCTTTTCATATTACTGCTATTACAATACCTGATTATATTAAAGCTATGGTCGATTTTGGTGTAGAAGTTATACAGGCATACCCATCTTCGATCGTTGCATTAGCAAGGTACTTAGAGTCTATTGATAGTTACTACCCTAGTAAAATAAAATCAATCCTCACATCTTCTGAGTCTTTATCTGAAGAAGATCGTCACTTAATTGAGACTCGGTTTAACTGTAAAGTATTTGACTGGTATGGTTTATTTGAGCGAGTAGCTGCGATAGGCCAGTGTGAACATGGAAGATACCACCTCCTAACCGATTATTCCCATGTAGAATTAATGCCCGTTGATGCGACAGGGCGACATGAAATTATTGGCACTAATTTTAATAATCATTATTTTCCTTTGATAAGATATAAAACAGGTGACTACGTTTATTTATCTAGTGAGGAGTCATGCCCTTGTGGCAGAGTTTTCCCTATTATAGAAAAAATTGAAGGTAGAGTTGGCGACTATTTAGTCGCAGAAGATAATCAGAAAATTCACATATTAAACCATATCCCAAAAGGGGTTGAAGGGTTAATTGCTTGCCAGTTTTATCAACAAAAAAAGGAGCTGTTCATATCTTTGTTATGGTAGATACAGCTGTTTTTAACGAAAATGAGCGCAACATTCTAGTTGAAAATACTAAAGAGCGTTTAGGTCAGAGCATAGCTGTAACCGTTGAAGTTGTGGACAGCATTCAACGGACTAAAAATGGTAAAATGCGACAAGCGATTTGTAAAATTAAGGATTAAAATGAAGAAAAGAATTAATTTAATGGTTGGGCCAAAACGTGAAGGACAAGGAGGAATCTCAACCGTTATTAACAGTTATTTTGAAATGGGGTTTGTTGACGAAAATAATATTAAGTTAGTTTCTGTGAACAAATCTGGCGTTAGTCATTTTTTGATGAAATTGTTCTTCTTATTATCAATTTTTAAAATTATTTTTTTACTTTTGCTTTATAAAATTGAAGTTGCTCATGTTCATATGGCATCAAGAGGAAGTTATAGTCGTAAGTCATTAATAGTAAGAATACTAAAGTTTTTTAATGTGAAAGTAATACTTCATTTGCATGGTGCTGAGTTTAGGGATTTTTATTCTAATGAATGTTCAGATGACAAACAGCAGCATATTAGAAATACGTTCATGATGGTAGATAAAGTGCTTGTCTTATCTACGCAATGGTTAGACTGGGCGGCGGATACCTTCCCAACAACTGAACATTTTCAAGTTTTGTACAACTCTGTCATTCCTATTGCAAATAATGGTAGTGATTCTCAAATAGGAAAAGTCGTTTTCCTTGGTCGTATTGGTGAGAGAAAAGGAGCAGGGGATTTAATTAGAGCTTTCCAAAAGGTTAAAGCCAAATGTCCAAATGCTAAATTAGAGTTAGCTGGTGATGGTGATATCGAAAAATTCACGGCGTTAGCTTCTGAACTTGATATTTCAGACTCGGTTATGTTCTTAGGGTGGATCAGTGGAGATAAAAAATTATCTGTTTTACGATCTGCTGATATATATTGTTTGCCTAGCTATAACGAAGGTTTCCCTATGGGGGTTATTGAGGCTATGTCTGCAAATATTTGCGTCGTTTCGACTTATGCTGGAGGTATCCCTGATGCAATTGAATCTGATAAAGATGGTTTATTAGTGAATGCAGGTGATGCTGAAGCCCTAGCACAAGCATTAATTAAAGTAATAAAGGATAGAGAGTTAAATGCTCAATTAGCTAAGTCTGGAAAGATAAAGTTTGAAAACAATTTTTCCCAACAAGCAATTCTTCCTCAGCTACAGTCTATATACGACAGCTTAACTAGAAAAGCAGAGGCTGCTTGATTATGACTGACAGCTTTTATTGCGCAAATACAATACTCAAACAAGCACAAAAATATGAATACGCTGGTCAGGATCCATTTGATGGGCTCAATAGTAAACTATTTGAATTAATTCCTCGATTTAAACAAGGCATTGTAGGGCTTGCTTGGATTCAGCTGCATAAACGTTTAGCTATTAACTTGCGACCATTATGTGCTGTGCCCAAAAAGCGTAACCCAAAGGGTATTGGTTTATTTATTTTAGGTTTATTGGAAGACTATAAAGCAACTAATGAGCAAACTTATTTAGATGAAGCGATAAAGCTAGCTGATTGGTTATTGACCCAGCAAAGTGATAAATCTATTTGGCAGTATAGCTGTTGGGGTTACCACTTTGACTGGAATGCTCGTGCTTTTTTTGTACCTAAAGGTAAGCCAAATGTAATTACTACTATTTATGTTGCTCAGGCTTTATATGCATTAAGTGAAATCACCAAAGACAAAAAATACTCAGATCCTGCAATTGATAGTGCACATTTTATTGTAAAAACATTATATAAAAAATGTGATGGTAGGCAGTTTTTTGGTTACATACCGGGTGAAACTGCATTTGTACATAATGCCAGCCTTTGGGGCGCTGCATGGGTTGCAAAAGTTGCTGTACTAACTAATAACCAACATTACAAACAGCTTGCTTTAAATGCTGCAAGGCAGTCGGTAAGCGAACAGGGAGTCGATGGCTCATGGGTATATGGTGCTCGCCATCATCATCAGTTTATTGATGGCTTTCATACCGGTTATAATCTAGAGGCACTTCGCTTACTGAGTGATGAATTACAAACTGATGAGTTTGAATCGGCAATTGCAAAAGGTCTTACTTATTATAAAACACATTTGTTTGAGCAAGATGGCACTGCAAAATATTACAATAATAATCGCTACCCACTCGATATGCACAGTGTTTCGCAAGCTGTTTTTACTTTATTAAAAGTAGGTAAAACGCCAGATGACTTTATACTGGCTGAAAAAGTAATTAACCGTGCTATTAAAACCTTATATATGCCTAAAAATCAGCGTTTTATTTATCAAAAAAATAAGTATTTTACCAATAAGGTTGACTATGTGCGTTGGACACAAGCATGGGTATATTATTCGTTTGCTTATTTTAATAGACAAAAATTGAACAGCGCTAAAAATGCAGTTATTGAACAACTTTAAAAAACGGACTCAACAATGAAACGTATTGAATTTTTAAAAGCACCCATGGATATTGCCACTATGCAAGAGACGGTGTCTTTTATTGAAAGCAGAATTGAGCAAAAGCAATTTTTACAGCATGTTGTGGTAAATGTAGCCAAAATAGTTAATATGCAAAAAGATCCTGTTTTAGCTGAGTCGGTTAAAGCGTGTGAGGTAATTAATATTGATGGTATGGGTGTAGTGTTCGGTGCGCGTTTTTTAGGGCACGATGTGCCAGAGCGTGTAGCGGGAGTTGACTTATTTCATGAATTATTAGCTATGAGTGCCAAGCGAGACTTTCCTGTGTTTTTATTGGGTGCCACCGAAGAAGTAGTGAGCAAAACAGCCGAAGTCGTTAAAGCACAAAACCCAAATTTAAACATAGCAGGTTATAACGATGGCTACTTTTGGGATGATGAAGAAGCCGTGGTCACTAAAATACGCGAATCGGGCGCTAAGTTATTATTTGTTGCTATTACCTCGCCTAAAAAAGAAAACTTCATTAATAAATGGCAAGACAAGCTTGGTGTTGACTTTGTAATGGGGGTTGGCGGTACGTTCGATGTTGTAGCAGGTAAAGTAAAGCGAGCACCACAGTGGATGCAAAAAGCTGGTTTAGAGTGGCTATACAGGGTAATTCAAGAGCCAGGTCGAATGTGGAAACGCTACTTAGTTACAAATTCAAAGTTTGCGTATCTTTTGATAAAAGACAAGTTTTTTTAATCATGACGCGTATAAATTATATTGATAACATGAAGGCAATAGGAATTATACTAGTTGTACTTGGTCATGCAGCTTGGTTGAATGAAGATGTATATACTTTAATATATTCATTTCATATGCCATTGTTCTTTTTTTATCTGGTTATTTAGTATCATCCAAGCGAGAAGTAAAACAATCATTAATTAAACTATTCCAGCGTTTAATATTGCCATTTACTTTCTTTTTTCTTATTTCCTATTTATTTTGGTTACCATTGAACATTCTTGGTGATGGCCAAGCCAGTAAAATGCAATGGTTTGATCCTTTAAGTCGTTTAGTGACATCTAAGGCTGATAGTTTTCACATTAATGGGGTTCTTTGGTTTTTCCCTTGTTTAATCGTTATTTCATTAGCTCAGATTGTATTTTTTTCTGCATTGAAGCCAATATATAGTTTCGTGATCACTTCTGGGGTGCTTGTATTAATGCTGTTAAGCAATGAGCTAATTTCGGAAAGGTGGTTTTGGTCTATAGATTCTGCTGTTATTGGTATGTTTTTTTATCAATTAGGTGTCCTAGTTAAAAGGGTTAACTTTATAAGCTATGCAATGTTTAACAATGAATTTAAAATTTACTTGATTTTGTTATTTACCATTCCAATTTTTTATTATTTAGCGCTATTAAATGGCCGTGTAGATATAAGAGAGTTAAAGTTTGGTGTTTTCCCTCTTTTGTTCCCTCTAATTGCTTGTTTAGGAATATTTATATTATTTTTGATTAGTAAAAAACTCAAACCTAGACCAATCTTCCAATGGCTGGCAATTTCTTCAATAGTGATATTTCCGCTTCATTTAATTGTTTTTAGGTTTTTACATAAAATCGAAGTTAAGATTATTCCTAATATTTGGTATTTGTTTGATTTTCTTCCTTATCTAAATACTTGTATAGCTATTTGTTGCTTGGTTTTTGTTTTTAGGTTCTTAAAATCTAAGACACCGAGACTTATTGGTTTATCAAATTAATTTAGTGGGGAGTTTAACAGCAGTAGTTTTATTCCCACCTCTATCCTTTAAAAAGAGTGAAGTATTTTCTCTTGGCGCATTCATCCTACACGCAAACCTGTTAACCTTGCATTTACATTTATTAGTTATTAAATACCAATATTTTCTTTTTTTAAAATTTAATTTTTGTAAGTTATTGATTTTAACTTTTGTTCTTTCTTTGGAATTACATAATTGGTACTTTTGTAGTGTTTTTTATTCCTTTTGATTTTGTTTGTGTATATAATGCTCACCAAGAGCTTGATGAATTAACTTTCGTTAAACAAATGACTTAAATTTGGTGCCTTTAATGCACTTTTTCATTTTGAGGGAAAAAATGACTAACTCACTACTAAAAACTAAAAAATTAAGTGCAGTGATCGCACTTGCTTTAGCCAGCTCGGCAACACAAGCTGCAGATTTAGGCGTAGCCAATAACTTTTCAGCATTTGTTTTTGACGATTTTAAATCAAATATTGGCCGTGCTGACGGCGCTATAGCGGCTGGCAAAATCGACATAAAAGGTTATAGCGTGGGCTTTTTACGCCCGTCTAACCCAAATGAGTACTACTTAATCAGTGAATCAAGTATCGATTATAAAATAGGGCGCCAGTTTGTTGGTAGTATGATTGCAGGTGGAGGTACTGATGTTAGCTGGAGTGTTCAATGGGGCATGGAACGGAACTCTAAAATAACGTCTAATCAAAACGAATCGGCCATGCCATTTGATTTTGATGAACAAGAGCAATACTACAAAGATTTAAGCGCTGAGTTAGGTAAGCTTGATACTACTGGAACAGTACAAAGCAAATGGGGTGGCCTTTACTTAGAAGGTGATGGTCGTTCAGACACGCAAGTATTTAATTTGGATGCGCGCCAATTTGCTAAAGCCCATACTTTTAAAGTGTGGGGCATACCAGCTGATGCAACAGTTATTTTTAATATTACTGGCGACGACAATGTTAATGTTAAAGGTAAAAGCTTTTGGCGTTTACGCAATCATGCAACCAAAACAGTATTCAACTTTACTAATGCAGAAAAACTAAATATTAAAGGTAACCGTTGGCAGGGGGTTGTATTAGCACCTTACGCTGACATTAGAGGTGTTTATGGTACAGCCAAAATGCCTGTTATTGGCCAAAGTTTTTATGGCTCAATGGCGCTATTAGGTGGTGAGTTTAACGGTAATTTACCGACCGTTGCAGAGCCTGTAGCCCCATTTTCAATGCAACAAAAGTGGAGCTGGAATTCAAGTGACTTTATGCCTGAGTATGTTCAAGTTGTTACTACTCCCGTTACTGCTCAACTTAACGATGATAATGGCGACGGAAATATCGACAACAACGATATTGCTGATGTAATAGTTGTGACCTATGAAGGTAAAGCATCTAGCCGACCTGGTTTGGTTCGGGCATTGAGTGGTATTGATGGAACTGAGCTATGGAATTATGAAAATGGTGGTGTTTTTAGTGACCCACGTAACTCTATTGCCACAGCTGATTTAGATGGTGATGGCATTGTTGAAATTGTTTTAAATGATTATTCATCACCAGTAGTTCAAATTGTTAACAACTTAGGACAAGTCAAGAAAGAGCTCGAGAAATCGGGCAAACCTTTAGGCGCTGTTACTTTAAGTGATATTAATAATGATGGAGTAGTTGAAATTGTAACAGGTAATAATGTACTAAGTTACGAAACCGGTTTGCTCTACACAACTAATTGGTCGGCTGCTTCAACAACTTTTGATACTGATAACAACGATACTCAAGAAGTACTAGCTGGTGGAGGCTTATACGATGTTAATGGTGCACAATTATGGCAATATGGTGAGCCAGGAGCTACGTGGTTTAGCTCAGTTGCTAATTTAGATAACGATCTTAACCCTGAAGTTGTAATTAGTAATCCAAGTAACAAGCTCGAAGATAGTGTATTTGCTGTACTTGAGCATAATGGTAATGTTAAGTGGCAAATAACTAACCCTAATAACTTAGGCGGAGGTGTGCAAGCGATATCTACATTCTTAGGAACAAAAGATTTAGGTATTGTTTACGCAGGTTACACAGCGGTTGATATGTATAACACAAACGGTGATTTAGTATGGACTGTTGCCAATGATGATGAATGGAGCGGTAAAATTGGCGTGAGTGCTTATGACTTTAATGGTGATGGTATTGATGAAGTAATTGTTCAAGATCACTACAAAGTAAGAGTGTTAAATGGTGTTAATGGTGAAGTATTATCGACAGTAGCTAACTCATCAGGAACGCTTTGGGAATACCCAATTGTGGTTGACCTAGAGGGTGATGATAATGCAGAGCTTGTTGTTGTATCAAATAATACTGATTCTAGATATAGCATTAATAATGGTGTGACTGTGTATGGTGCTGCTGATAGTAGCAAGCCTTGGAAAAATGCAACACGTATTTGGAACCAACACTCTTATCACCAAACCAATATTAACCAAAATGGTACAGTGCCAACTGTAGAGTTACCAAGTTGGTTAAATAACAATAGCTATCGCTCTAGTACACTTAAATAAAAAGTACTTTTAGCAAATAAAAAGCCAATTATTTATAATTGGCTTTTTATTATTGGGTAGTTGTTTAAAATAACTGAAATGTATTATTCACACTTTAATTGAGGTTTTTTTGTCAAACCTACAGAATGATCCCGCTATTAGAAGCTTATTAGAGCGAATGCCTAAAAACATCCAAACGACCTTTACCGAAGAACAATTAGCCCATTTAAAAGTAGCAATTGGTGCTAGGCAGTGGGGTAACCACGCTGTTGACTGCAGAGGTGTAGTTAAACTTTTTAAATACCGATATTACTATGTTTTTTTGGCGGGTCGAAACAGGCGAGAACTAAGTGTAAAAGAGCAAAAAATAGCGAGGTTTACTCAAGCTATTATCTTAAGTTTGGCAGCTACGTTTACTATTTTACTTACATTGCTGGTTTTATATTTGATTAAATCCGCATTGGGCATTGATATTTTTGAAGGGTATTCGTTTGGAGTTTGGGGATGGTTTAAGGGGTTATTTAATTAAGATTAAGTAAACTGCGAGTATTCTCTTTTAATACTTAACAAGCAAAGCAAGAGTTAGCTAAAAGACAAAAACATGAATTTTAGTACTTTTGTCGGAATCAGCAATTGAACAAAATTAGCTAATACTATATCATCCCCGTGGATTTTGTGAGGTGCCACTCACACTGAATTAGCTATAAGGAATTAAGCGAAATGACATCTCCAAGGACTTTTAAACCTTCAGGTTCCTCTGATGCCAATTTTTACCGATTATTTGATATATTTGCATTGTTTTTAGCGTTTCAGTGCGCAGCCCTACTTTACAATTTTAAACTCACTCCTATTTATGCCGCTTCTGCGCTTACAGTTGCGCTCAGCTATTTATACAGTGCTGAGCTCTTTTCTACCTATCGCTCTTGGCGCGCTGGCAAGTTTAGAACAATGGTAATGTGTGCATGGGGCAGCGTTCTAATTGCCTTTGCGTTTTTACTGATTATTTCTTTTTTATTTAAGTTTACCGAGTCGCTCTCTCGAGTGGGAATAGCTATTTGGTTTACGCTAAGTGTTACGTTTTTATATATGTGGCGCTTGGGTGTTTATTTGTATAAGCGTAGTCGCCGTAAATTAGGCTTATCTCAACGTAATGTTGCCATTATTGGCGCAACAGAATCTGCTGCATACTTACATACTGAAATTGTTAAACACGATGAGTTAGGTTTTAACTTTAAAGGTTTTTATGACGATAGAAACCCTGAACGCTTGTTTGAACAACTGGAACACCAAGGTGTTGAAGGAACAATACAAAGCGCTGTAGATGCAGCTCGACAGGGTGAAATAGACATTCTTTATATTGCACTGCCTATGAAAGCGCAAAAACGCATTGCTGATATTTTATTGCAGCTAGGTAATACCACGGTAGATGTGCACGTAGTGCCCGACTTTTTACTCTCAAACTTAATACATGCTCGTATTGAACACGTGGGTGATGTAGACACACTAAGTGTATTTGAAGCACCATGCATTGGCGCCCATGAATTTATTAAACGCACAGAAGATATAGTAGTTTCAGCCATTATTGTTACCTTAATAACCCCGGTTTTATTAGCGATTGCAGCTGCAATAAAGCTGACATCTAAAGGGCCCATAATTTTTAAGCAAGACCGCTACGGTTTAGATGGGCAAAAAATAAAAGTGTGGAAGTTTCGCTCTATGACAGTGACCGAAAACAGCGATGTGGTGACTCAGGCAACTAAAAACGATGCTCGCATAACACCGTTAGGTGGCTTTTTGCGCCGCACTAGCCTTGATGAGCTACCACAGTTTATAAATGTTTTAAAAGGCGATATGTCTATTGTTGGCCCTCGCCCCCATGCGGTTGCGCATAATGAAGAGTATCGCCAAAAAGTAGAATTTTATATGTTTAGGCATAAAACTAAACCGGGTATTACCGGTTGGGCACAAATTAATGGCTGGCGCGGCGAAACCGATACACTTGATAAAATGGCTAAGCGAGTTGAATACGACTTACATTACATTAAACATTGGTCTTTGTGGTTTGATGTGAAAATAATTTTTATGACAATTTTTAAGGGATTTAAAAGTGAAAATGCGTACTAATACAATTACCGCTTTACTCATTGCGTTAGGGGTTTCTGCACCTGTATCGGCAGTAGAACTACAGCCTGGCAGTGTAATGACTAAAGATGGCGCTGAAGTTACGCCAATGCTGCAGCTTGGTGTAAGTAGTAACGATAACTTCTTCAGCACTCCAGAAAACACCGAGTCGCGTTTAATATGGAACATAGCGCCAAGTTTAAATGCCTTAATTGAAGATGGCCCCGACAGCTATAAACTTGATATAGCGTCAAGCACGTCGTTTCATAATAAAGACACTACTGATAATTTTACTCAAGTTAATGTTGGTGCGGGTGTACACAAAGAATTTACTAGCCAACACCGCTTAGATGTAACTGGTAATGCTGACTGGTTATACGAGCCACGCGGTGCGGGTTTAACTGAAGGTCAAGGTAATGTTGTTGATGAGCTCGTTCATTACCAGCAGCAAAACCTAACAGCTCGCTATGAATACGGTGCTGTTAGCTCTAAAGCAATGTTTGCTTTAACCGCAGGTTATTATAATAAAAATTACCAAAACTTTACGGCCATATCGCAATTTCGTGATTACGATAAGCCTATGCTAGGCATTACAGGTTATTATAATACTCAAGCAGGTACGCGTGCCTTTTTAGAGGTAAAGCAAGAAAACTATCAATACGATGTAATTGACTCAAACGGTATTTCCCGTGATTCAAATGACGTTAAAGTATTATTAGGTATGGAGTGGGAAGCAACAGCGGTTACTACTGGCTCGTTTAAAGTGGGTTACCAAAATAAAGATTTTGAGTCGAACCAGCGTGATAACTTTAGTGGCTTAAGTTGGGAAGCTGCTGCAGTTTGGAAGCCGTTGAGTTATTCAACCTTGCAACTAGTTACCAGCCGTGCAGCCAAAGACCCTTTAGTGCAAGGCGATTACATTCGTGAAAGTGTTTACGGTGCAACATGGCAGCATGATTGGAGCGAATATTTAAGCTCTGTAGTAAGCGCTAATTATGTTGACCAACAGTACTCAGGTAACTTTAACCGAAAAGATAAAGTTAAAAATGCCCGCCTAGGCTTAAATTATTTAGCTAATAACTTTGGCATGCTAACAGGTTATGTTGAATTTATTGATCGTAATTCAACTCAAGCTGATATTGAGTTTGATCGTGTTATTGTTGGTCTTAACTTTACATTTGCATTAAAGGGTAATGAATGAAGGTTAAAATTTTAGTTTGCCTAATATTATTATTCAGCTTTGGTAGTTTTGCGAGTGATTCGCAAAACTACATATTAGGCGCAGGTGACAAAATAGAAATTAAAGTGTTTGGTCAGCCAGACTTAAATGTAACCTCACTGCTTGGTAATAGCGGTGAGATTAACTACCCGTTTTTAGGTAAGGTTAAACTAGTTGGCTTAAGCGTTTCGCAAGTTGAACAAACAATAATTAGTGGTTTACAGCCTGATTATTTAGTTAACCCTAATGTGTACGCGCAAGTGGTAGAATACCGCCCTTTTTACATACATGGTGAAGTTAAAAAGCCAGGTGGTTACCCTTACCAACCTGCTATGACGGTAAACCAAGCGATAGCTCTTGCCGGTGGATTAACCGAGCGTGCCTCGGTTGATAAAATATTTATTTTTAAAGAGCAAACCAAACAGCAGCAACAAAAAGGTAGTTTAAATAGCCAAATTGCAGCGGGTGACACCATAAAAATAGAGCAACGCTTGTTTTAAGCGGTTTAAGGCAGTAATAACAAAATGAATACACACTCTGAAAAACCTAGCAACAACGAGGAAGTTATTGATTTAGGTGCTTATCTTAATGTAATTAAGCAAAGTAAATGGAAAATTTTAGGTTTTGCTATTGTAGTTACATTACTGACTATAATGGTTGCTTTAACTTTGGTGCCTAAGTATGTAGCCACAGCTACTTTATTAATTGAGTCGGAGCAAACTAAGGCTGTAAGCTTTGATGAAATATATGGCTTAGACTCTACAAAAAAAGAATATTACTTAACCCAGTTTGAAGTAATTAAGTCAAACAGCATTGCTCGTGAGGTAATTACTAAGCTTAATTTAAAACAGCATACTGACTTTATTGCTAAGCCTTCGCTTACAGGTGAGTTAAAAGGTATGGCTAAGCAGCTGTTACCTTTTTTGAATAAAAAAGAAGGCTCTGTTCTTAGCGAAGAAGAGCAAGCAGAGCGAGAAATGTTAGGTTTGCTTGCTGCATTCAAATCGCGTTTGAGTGTCTCTCCTATAATGAAAACGCAATTAGTGCGTGTAAGTTTTGAGTCGAGCGATCCTAAGTTAGCCGCTTTGGTGGCAAATACGGTCGGCGAAGTTTACATAGAAAGCCAAATGCGCGCTAAAATGGGTATAACCCAGCAAGCATCAAGCTGGTTAAACACGCGTTTATCTGAATTGCGTATACAACTAGATAGCTCTGAAGTGCGTTTACAAGCTTACCGAGAAGCGCAAAAGCTGGTTGATATAGAAGGTATTGCAGGGCTTGTTACTCAAGAGCTTGAGCAAACTTCAAAGCAGTTAGTTGATGCGCGTGCGGCTAAAAATAACCTTGAAAGTATTAACCGTGTTATTAACGAATATGGCAACGACAACATAGAACTACTTGGTAGCATGCCCGAAATTACCTCACACCGCGTTGTACAAGATGTTAAACGCGAAGTTGTATTGGTTGAGCGAAAAGTAAGTGAGCTTAGTGAAGTTTACGGCCCTAAACATCCAAAAATGATTTCAGCTAAATCTGAACTTGCTACAGTTAAAACTAACCTTAATAAGCAAATTAAAGGCTTAATTACCGGTATTGAAAAAGAGCTAAATAGAACAACGCGAACTGTAAATGCGCTTGAGCGCGATTTAGCTAAAATTCGTGCTGAATATCAAGATATTACTCGCAAAGAAACCCAATATAACCAACTTAAGCGAGAAGTTGAAACAAACCGTAATATTTTTAATACTTTTTTGTCACGCTCTAAAGAAACCGAAGTAACCAGTGACTTTAGCTCAGCAGCAGCTCGTTTTACAGACCGAGCTTACGCTCCACGAAACCCAAGTAAACCTAACAAAAAGCTGATTGTTATTTTAGCCTTTGTTGCTAGTTTTGGTTTTGCGGTAGTAATGACTTTTGTTTTTGATGCCTTAAACGACACAGTTAAGAATAAAAATGATGTAGAAAATAAACTCGCTCAACGTATGTTAGGGTTATTACCGCATGTTGTGGTTCCTAAAAAGAGCTATTTTCCGATCCATGCTTATTTAGAGGATACCTATCGTCGTTTTGCCGAATCGGTACGTACCTTCCGCACTAGTTTGTTGTTAACTCATCTTGACCGAGCGCATCAAGTTATTGCGGTTACCTCTACCTCACCAGGAGAGGGTAAAACGACCACCTCTGCCAATTTAGCGATGTCGTTGGCACAAATGGGTAAAGTATTATTAATTGATGCTGATTTACGTAAACCAACGTTAGCTAAACGATTTGATATACCGGTATTTCATCCTGGTTTAAGTAATTTAATGATAGGCACTGAGCAATTAGCGGAATGTATTCATGTTGATGCGCAATCGGGTGTTACAATTATGCCAAGCGGGCAAATACCGTCGAATCCACTTGAGCTGTTATCAAATCCACGATTTGCTGAGTTACTTAGCGATTTAAAAGTGCAGTACGACCATATTATTGTTGATACACCGCCTACACAAGCCGTAAGCGATGCATTGGTAATTGCGCAAAGTGTTGACTCGGTAGTTTATGTTGTTAAATCTGATATTACTCGTATTAAACCAATTACAGCGGGCCTTGAGCGTTTATTTGAAGTAAAAGCCCACGTTGCTGGTGTGGTACTTAATAAGGTTGATATGAGTAAATCTAAAGATGAGCATAGCCATGGCTACTATGATTATTACGATTACTCACAGCAACCTGAAAAGCCACAAGTGTAGCTAAGTTAGTTTATGATTGATATTCATACGCATATTTTGCCGAGTATTGATGATGGCGCTAAAGATTTAACAGAATCTTTAGCGCTTTTAAAATTGGCTGAAAACGATGGCATTACGCATATGGTAGCAACGCCGCATATACATGTAGGCCGCTTTAATAATTCGATGTCTGTTATTAATGATAATTTGGCAAACTTACAACAAAATGCAAAAAATGAAGGGATTAATGTAAAATTAGCTGCCGCTGCTGAAGTACGTTTAGACGTAGAACTTATGGCAATGGTGATGGCTAATAAACTACCTTTTATTGGTAAAATAGCAGGCAAAAACGTATTGTTATTGGAGCTACCGCATTCACACATGCCACAAGGTTACGATAAGTTTATTCAGTGGCTCGCCAAACAAAATATACGCGTCATTATTCCGCATCCTGAGCGTAACCGCGATATTCAGTCAAACCTTTATTACATTGAACACTTAAAGCAGTTAGGCTGTGATTTTCAGCTAACGGCATCGAGTATTGAAGGTGAGTGGGGCGAAAGCGCTCAAGCAATTTCTTTGCAAATGCTCAAAGATGGTTTAGTTAGCTATGTTGCCTCTGACGCTCATTCAGTCAAACGTCGACCGCCTATTTTAAGCCAAGCTAGAAAAACAGTAGCGCAATTATTAGGTGAAGAGCAGGCCACAGCGCTTTTTGTAACTAACCCGTTGCAACTAACCGAGTGTTTATTTAATGACTAAATTAAACATGTTCAAGGTAGTGCCTGCTGTTATTTTAGCCATGATGGTACTTGTTATTGCTTATACAAGTATGCAAAGTATGCGCGCAAATGCGTGGTACTTTAATGCGCTAAATATTGTGCAAGAGTCAGGTGGCGCTTTGTCTGGCTCATCGCTTCAGGCGGCAGAAAATGCGATTACCTTGGCTACTAATATGGATCCTGAGCATCCTCATTATTGGCACTTTTTAGCCCATATAAAAATGCTAGGTTTAGCCGGTACTGATACAACATCAATTGAGCAAACCGAACATACTCAGCAAACATATCAACACGCTGAGCAAGCGTTGTTAAAGTCGGTTGAGTTAAGACAAACTTGGGCACTAACCTGGATAAGTTTGGCGCAAGTTGTCAGCTATCAAGAGGGGCCAACAGAGCGAGTATATAATTATATTCAGCAAGCTAAAAAAGTTGGCCCATATAAGCTGGATGTTCATTTAGGTATTATTCAAATTGCGTTAATGCACTGGAATGAACTACCACCCACCTACAAAGCCCTTTATGTGAACGAGCTTAAATTAGCCTCTAAATATGGTTATAAATTTAATAAAATTTTTAGTATGGCTAAAGAAATGAACCGTTTGCCAATTGTGTGTTTATCGCTTCAATTTGGCACTCATTTTGAGGCGGTTAGAGGCAGTTGGATGTTTAATAAATACTGTGGTTAAAACGCGAGCTACGGGTTGCGAGCTTCGAGTAACAGGCATCGAGTAACGGGGGTCGGGTAACGGGCCTTGAACCTCGTTAATTCTAAACTTTAACCTTTTTTGAACCACAGAGAATACCGAGGCGCTTCGCACTACACGCAGAGAAAGCTTCGATTTTGGAAATCTAAGTACTAACAACAGTTCTTTAACCTTTGTCTTTAATTACTTTCTTTGTGTGCTCCTATCCTCTGTGGTAAATAAATCACTAAGCTCTTATTGTAATATAGGGTTGGGAGAGTGATTAAGCTCGTAACCCGATCCCCGACGCCCGTTAACTTTCACCTAGACAAAAAAAGACCCAGAGCTATAAGGAACTCTGGGTTATAGAGGGGCTCATATGTGAGCCCTGCGCTAACTAAAGACACTTTCAGATTCTTAGGGAGAAGAAGAAAGTTATTTAAGTATAGTCAAAAGCTTCAAAAATACACATTTTTGCTCATTTTTTATACTGCAATAATTACAGTGGGTTACAATTGTTATGCACACTTAAGTTAGAGTTTACTCCCAGTTTATTAACTGCGTGTTTTGCACCAAATCTCTAGGTAGTGAGTTTTTTACCTTATTTTTTTGCCACTTTCCTAAACCAATAGGGCAACCACATAAGGTCAGGATCACTTCGCCAGTTGCCTTAACAACCTCATCCAAACGAATGTCTTTGCCATTAAAGTAATCACTGGCCTGCTGATTGGTTAGTTCCAGTACATTGCTTTTACATTGCTTACCAAATACGGTGGCAAATTCATGGGCGAGGCGCACGCCGTTTTTATGAATAACACCTACCTGAATACCTAACCGCGCGTATTTAATTTTGTTTTGTATTGCTTCAAATTCATCTGGGAACAGCCAAAGCTCTTTGTCGCGTTGCATTAAAGTGCCTGGCAGGCTTGTTAAACCAAATTGCTTTTTGAGAGAGCTCATAAACGCACTTTGCTGTTTACTATCAAAATCAGTAAAGGGGAATGCGCCTTTTTTTACTTTTAGATTTTGGTTTTCGCAGCTGCTGTGCTTTTTAAATTTAGCAATAAAAAAGCCTTCGCTGTCGAAGGTTTGCGGCCAAACATGTAAGTAACCCTCGTCTGTAGTGGCTTTTTCGGCGCCAGGGAAAAGGTCATTTAAAGGCTCTGGCGCGATGTATTCGCCAAATTCTTCTAGCAATGCATCACACACTTGCTGGTTTTCGAGAGGGGTTAATGTACAGGTTGAATACACCAGCGTGCCGCCAGGTTTAAGTGCATAAAATGCACTTTTAATCAGATCTTTTTGTACTTGGGCAATGGTAATGTTTGATTCAATAGACCAATTTTTTAGTGCATCGCTGTCTTTACGAACTGTGCCTTCACCCGAGCAGGGCGCATCAAGCAAAATACTATCAAAGCATTCAAACATATAATTACCAAATACCACGCCATCAAAATGCGATAACGCACAATTACCAACACCCATGCGCTTTAGCGTGGCACTAAGTACTTTTAAGCGCGATGACGACAACTCATTTGCAACCAATACACCTTGATTGTTCATTAGTGCAGCCAGTTGTGAGGTTTTAGAACCCGGTGCCGAGGCCATATCGAGTACTGTGTTACTGGTTTTAATACTTTGCTTTAGTGCCATTGGCGGCAACATTGAGCTTGCTTCTTGTACGTACATTGCGCCGCTTAAATGTAAGTCGGTATTACCTAGCGCTAAATTTTGCTCTTCATCGTTTGGGCGCTCTAGCCAAAAACCTTCATCGCACCAGGGAATGGCAGTGAGTTGCCAATTTTTTTGAGCTGCATGGCGTTTAAATTCTTCAACACTCATTTTTAATGTATTAACGCGAACAGACTTACGTAAAGGCCGACGACAGGCATTTAAAAAATCATCTAATGTAAGGTGATCAGGCAGATAAGTTTTTACGTCATCAATAAATTGCTCTGGAATATAAGTGTTAGCGTCCACGATTTGGCTCATACAATAAAATTTAAAGCCGGATAATAGCATTTTTGACGATTTTTTTCAGTGATAAAAACGAAATAGCAGCGCTTTGAAAGTGTCGACATCTTATTGTGTAAAACGCATTCAATGCTAATTTTTATTATACTTTTAGCTAATGCTGTCGACAATTTGATGGTTTTTTACTCATTCTTAGTGCTTTTAGGGTTGACACTGTTAGCTAATAAGCACATAGTTAACCCATAAATTGTCGACAATATAAAAATACTTTATGACACAGCACTTTTTAAACGACACCGCAGTTACAACCGCTTCCGATAAAGTGTTTGTAGATATGCGCCGCGAAATTGTAGAAGGCAGCATTGCACAAGGCAGTAAAATATCAGAGCCAGAACTGGCAAAGCGTTATGGTGTAAGCCGTGCAACCCTCAGAGAGGCATTAAACCGTTTAGAAAGTTGTTACTTAGTTGAGCGCAAAGCCAATATAGGTTGTCGCGTTGTGGCATTAACCGCAGAGCGTTTAATTGAAGTGTATCAAGTACGCAGTGCCCTTGAAGGACTTGCTTGTAGGTTAGCTGCCGACAATATGGAACCTGATGAAGTTCAAGGGTTGAAACAATTACTGAATCAGCATTTGCACACTCAGCGTGTTAAAGAAGGTGAGTCGTACTATCAAGAAGCCGGCGACTTAGACTTTCATTATCGAATAATCAAAGGCAGTAAAAACGCTCACTTAATTCATTTGTTATGCCACGACCTATACCAGTTAATAAGAATGTACCGTGTTCAAATGGGCATGGTTGGGCCACGCGTATCGAAAGCGTTTGACGAACATTTAGCGATTATAAACGCCATAGAGAATCATGATGGGGAGCTGGCCGAAATGCTAATGAAGCGCCATATCAGTGCTTCCCAAGCAAATATACAAACAAAATTTGATGGATATCAATCAGTACAAGCCACTCAAAATGAAGTGGCTAACTAGATTCTGTTGACCTTTGCGGATTAAACCTTGAAAGGTCAATAGACCCTAGTACAGATGTAACATTATTAAAAATACTAAGCTGCCAAAGAGCAGCCCCGTTCAAAGTTAGGAGAAGGTAATGTCAGCAGGATTAAAATTTAAACAGGCAATTGCAAATAACCACCCGTTACAAGTTGTGGGTACTATTAACGCGTATACCGCAATGATGGCAGAAAAAATGGGCCATCAAGCTATTTACTTATCGGGTGCAGGTGTGGCTAATGCCTCATTTGGTATGCCAGATTTAGGCATGACCAGCCTTGATAACGTACTTGAAGATATTCGCCGTATTACCGGTGCTAGCGATTTACCTTTGTTAGTAGATGCCGATACAGGCTGGGGCGGAGCCTTTAATATTGCCCGTACCGTTAAAGAAATGACCAAAGCGGGTGCAGCAGGCTTTCATATTGAAGACCAAGTAGCGCAAAAGCGTTGTGGTCACCGTCCTAATAAAGAAATAGTTACCCAAGCTGAAATGGTTGACCGCATTAAAGCCGCAGTAGATGCAAAAACTGATAGCGATTTTTACATTATGGCGCGTACTGATGCATTTCAAAAAGAAGGCTTAAATGCAGCAATAGACCGTGCCGCTGCCTGTGTTGAAGCGGGTGCCGATGCCATTTTTGCAGAAGCCGTTCATGACCTTGCTGATTACCAAGCATTTAGCAAAGCGATTAATGTGCCGATTTTAGCCAACATTACCGAGTTTGGCCAAACCCCTATTTACACTAAAGAGCAGTTAAGCGATGTCGGTGTAGAAATGGTGCTTTACCCATTGAGTGCCTTTAGAGCAATGAACAAAGCGGCACTCAATGTTTACTCGGCTATTTTGAATGAAGGGTCGCAACAAAGCCAAATTGAAAACATGCAAACGCGTGCAGAGCTTTACGACTTTTTAGATTATCACTCGTACGAAAACACGCTCGATAACCTTTTTTCAGCAAAATCTGACAAATAATAAAAAATTCAACAGGAGACAAATCATGGTAGATAAAGCATTAGGTGGCGCAGGCTTACGTGGCCAAGTAGCAGGACAAACAGCATTATGTACAGTAGGACAAACAGGCTCAGGTTTAACTTACTGTGGTTACGACATTAGCGAACTGGCCGAAAAAGCGCAGTTTGAAGAAGTGTCGTTTTTACTTTCACGCGGCGAGCTACCAACCACAACAGAGCTGGCTGATTATAAAGCTAAACTTAAGAGCTTACGTGGTTTACCAGAGGCACTAAAAACAGTGCTTGAGAACATTCCTAAAGACGCACACCCAATGGATGTAATGCGTACTGGGTGTTCTATGCTAGGTAACCTTGAAATGGAAAACGACTTTAGCGAAGCAAATGATGCGATTGACCGCATGGTGGCAATTTTCCCAAGTATTATTTGTTACTGGTATCGTTTTACTCATGACGGTGTTCGTATTGAAACCCAAACGGATGATGACTCAGTTGGCGCACACTTTTTAACGCTATTACACGATAAAGCACCAAGTGAATTATTTGCACAAGTGATGAATGTATCACTAATTTTGTACGCAGAGCATGAGTTTAATGCCTCTACCTTTACCGGTCGCGTATGTGCATCAACGCTTTCAGATATCCATTCTTGTGTAACTGGTGCAATTGGTACCTTACGTGGTCCACTGCATGGTGGTGCTAATGAAGCGGCAATGGATATGATTGAAGGCTTTAGCAGTGCTGATCAAGCTGAAGACGCGCTTATGGGCATGCTTGAGCGTAAAGATAAAATTATGGGCTTTGGCCACGCTATTTACCGTGAGTCGGATCCGCGTAATGTAATTATTAAAAAATGGTCTGAAAAATTAGCCGCAGAAGTGGGTGACGATGTGCTTTACCCAGTATCAGTTCGCTGTGAAGAAGTAATGTGGCGTGAGAAGAAGTTATTCTGTAATGCCGATTTCTTCCATGCATCGGCGTACCACTTTATGGGTATTCCTACTAAGTTGTTCACGCCTATCTTTGTAATGAGCCGAGTAACCGGTTGGACAGCTCACGTAAAAGAACAGCGCGCAAATAACCGTATTATTCGCCCAAGTGCGGATTACACAGGGCCAGATGCGCGCAGCTACACGCCAATTGAATCAAGATAAATATATAGTCCATACAAAGGTGAGTTACCAACTCACCTTTTACGGCTTTAGCAAATTATGCAAACAATACACCTTCAAATCTAAAGCCTGTCTTGGTTAACCCCGTCACCAAATTAGCGAATTTATTATGACCATTATTAATAACACTCAATACCGTAAGCCATTACTAGGCTCAAATGTAGATTACTATGATACTCAAGCAGCAGTTGATGCCATTAAACCAGGCGCATACGCTACTCTCCCTTATAGCTCGCGTGTATTTGCCGAAAACTTAGTGCGCCGCTGTGAGCCTGATATGTTAACCGATGCGCTTAGCCAAATTATTGAGCGCAAGCAAGACCTAGATTTTCCGTGGTATCCGGCACGCGTTGTATGTCACGATATTTTAGGGCAAACCGCTCTAGTTGATTTAGCAGGCCTGCGCGACGCTATTGCTGCGAAAGGCGGCGATCCTGCAAAAGTAAACCCGGTTGTGCCAACACAATTAATTGTCGATCACTCGTTAGCGGTAGAGCATGCAGGCTTTGACCCTGAAGCATTTGAGAAAAACCGCGCCATTGAAGACCGACGCAACGATGACCGTTTTCACTTTATAAACTGGACAAAAACTGCGTTTAAAAATATTGATGTGATCCCGCCGGGCAATGGCATCATGCATCAAATTAACCTTGAAAAAATGTCGCCGGTCATTCAAAACCGCGACGGTATAGCCTTTCCAGATACCTTAGTTGGTACCGACAGCCATACACCACATGTTGATGCGTTAGGTGTTATTGCTGTGGGCGTAGGCGGTCTTGAGGCAGAAAGCGTAATGCTAGGACGCGCATCGTACATTCGTTTACCCGATATTGTGGGTGTAGAACTTACTGGTAAACGCCAACCAGGCATTACTGCAACCGATATTGTATTGGCTATTACCGAATTTTTACGCGAGCAACGTGTGGTATCGACTTACCTAGAATTTTACGGTGAAGGGGCAGATGCACTAACTCTTGGCGATAGAGCGACTATTTCGAACATGACCCCAGAATTTGGCGCAACCGCGGCTATGTTCTACATTGACGATAAAACCATTGATTACTTACGTTTGACAGGTCGCGATGAAGAGCAAATTGCACTAGTAGAAAACTACGCTAAAACAGCAGGGTTATGGAGCGATAGCTTAAAAACAGCGCATTACGATCGTGTACTTAAGTTTGACCTATCAAGTGTAGGGCGCAACATTGCAGGACCTTCAAATCCGCACCGTCGTGTATCTACTAGCGATTTAGCTAAAGAAGGTATTTCGGGCGTTGTTGAAAACGAAGAAGGCTTAATGCCAGATGGCGCGTGTATTATTGCCGCTATTACTAGTTGTACTAATACCAGTAACCCACGCAATGTGATTGCGGCAGGTTTATTGGCGCGTAACGCCAATGCAAAAGGTTTAATGCGTAAACCTTGGGTTAAAACCTCATTGGCACCGGGCTCTAAAGCAGTGCAATCTTACCTTGAGGACGCAAATTTATTACCAGAGCTTGAGCAACTTGGTTTTGGTATTGTTGGTTTTGCCTGTACCACCTGTAACGGTATGAGTGGTGCACTGGACCCTAAAATTCAACAAGAAGTCATTGATCGCGATTTATACGCAACAGCGGTGCTTTCGGGTAACCGTAACTTTGATGGTCGTATTCATCCGTATGCTAAGCAAGCGTTTTTAGCGTCTCCACCGCTTGTGGTTGCGTATGCAATTGCCGGTACCATCCGCTTTGATATAGAAAAAGATATCCTTGGTAAAGATCAGCAAGGTAACGATGTAACCTTAAAAGATTTATGGCCATCTGATGAAGAAATAGATGCGGTCATCAAGCAAAGCGTTAAGCCTGAGCAGTTTAGAAAAGTATACGAGCCTATGTTTAACTTAACCGTTGATTACGGAGAAGATAACGACCCACTATACGATTGGCGCCCAGAAAGTACTTACATTCGCCGTCCTCCTTATTGGGAAGGGGCATTAGCAGGCGAGCGCAGTATGAGTGGTATGCGTGCATTAGCGGTACTTGGCGATAACATTACAACCGATCATTTATCACCCTCTAATGCGATTATGGCAAGCAGTGCTGCAGGTGAATACTTGACTAAAATGAATGTGCCAGAAGAAGATTTTAACTCGTACGCAACGCACCGAGGCGATCACTTAACCGCGCAGCGCGCCACGTTTGCAAACCCTAAACTATTGAATGAAATGGTATTGGATGAAAACGGTGAAGTGAAGCAAGGTTCGTACGCGCGCATAGAGCCAGAAGGTGAAAACACGCGTATGTGGGAAGCCATCGAAACCTACATGCAACGTAAGCAACCGCTTATAATTGTTGCCGGTGCTGACTATGGTCAAGGTTCGTCGCGCGATTGGGCAGCAAAAGGCGTAAGGCTTGCTGGTGTTCAGGTTATTGCAGCTGAAGGGTTTGAGCGTATTCACCGTACTAACCTTATTGGTATGGGTGTGCTACCACTGGAATTTGCTGCAGGTACAACCCGCAAAACACTTAGCCTAGATGGCAGCGAAAGCTATGATGTTAAAGGCGAACCAGCACCAGGGGCAACTTTAGAATTAGTAATTACCCGTAAAAATGGTGAAGTAGTCACTGTGCCAATGAAATGCCGATTAGATACGCAAGAAGAGCTTTCTATTTATGCCGCGGGCGGTGTATTACAACGCTTTGCGCAAGACTTTTTAGAAGCAACACAAGCATCATAAGGACATAAAAAAGATGTTTAAACCACAAATTAAAGTGCCAGCGACCTATATGCGTGGCGGCACCAGTAAAGGCGTGTTTTTTAATTTAACTGATTTACCCGAGCCTGCCCAAGTGGCAGGTGAGGCGCGCGATAACTTGTTATTGCGCGTTATTGGTAGTCCCGATCCTTATGGTAAACAAACTGATGGTATGGGTGGCGCAACATCAAGCACCAGTAAAACCGTTATTTTAAGTAAAAGTGAACAGCCCGATCACGATGTTGATTACTTATTTGGTCAAGTCGCGATTGATAAAGCGTTTGTAGATTGGAGCGGTAACTGTGGCAATTTAACCTCTGCTGTAGGCGCGTTTGCCATCAGCAATGGTTTAGTTGATAAAAGCAGGGTGCCTGATAATGGCATTGCTATTGTGCGTGTATGGCAGGCTAACATTAAAAAAAGTATTTTAGTGCATGTACCCATGACGAATGGTGAAGTACAAGAAACCGGTGACTTTGAGTTAGATGGTGTTACCTTTCCTGCTGCTGAAGTAAAGCTGGAATTTATTGACCCTGCTGATGGTGATGGTGCGTTATTCCCAACAGGCAATGTGGTGGACGATTTAGAAGTGCCAGGCGTAGGCATATTAAAAGCAACCATGATCAATGCTGGTATTCCGACTATTTTTGTAAATGCAGCGGATATTGGTTACACCGGTACAGAGTTGCAAGATGACATCAATAGCGATAATGCGGCGTTAACTATGCTTGAAAGCATTCGTGCCCATGGTGCAGTGAAAATGGGCTTAATTAATAATATTAATGAAGCACAAGCACGTCAACACACACCTAAAGTGGCATTTGTTGCTCCAGCAAAAGACTATACAGCCTCAAGTGGTAAGCACATAAATGCCAGCGACATAAGTATATTGGTTCGCGCGATGTCGATGGGCAAGTTACATCATGCAATGATGGGGACAGCAGCCGTTGCTATTGGCACAGCAGCCGCGATAAAAGGCACCTTAGTTAATGTAGCCGCTGGTGGTGGAGCTATTAATGAAGTTAACTTTGGCCACCCTTCGGGCACATTAAAAGTGGGTGCAGAGGCGATTTTGACAGATGGCCAATGGCAGGTTAGCAAAGCAAGTATGAGCCGCAGTGCCCGTGTGTTAATGGAAGGTATGGTAAGAGTGCCTTTTAATTAAGTCGGATGCCAATTTCAGTCATATAAAGCACAGAGCTGATAACTTAATGGTTATCAGCTTTTTTTAGTTTTATATTTCTAGGGTCTGTTGACCTTTGCGGATTAAAATTTGTTCAAACTAGGGGCGGTTTAATCGCGGCGCGAGGTTTGTAACCTAGTGGGCTCGATAACTGCTCCTGCGTTATTCTACTGGCTTACATCCATGTAAGAATAAGTAAAAACTGAGCAAAGCTTCCGCGTCCTGCTCACGCCCCTTACCTACATCCATGTAGGCAACAAAGAGTAAATCGCCCCTAGGCAGAACCCTTCGGGCAGCGCCTGTTTGGCATTGATGCTGCGTTATCGCCTATTTATGGGGAATAACCACACCACATAGGCTCTGCCTTGCCTAAATACCAAACAGCCTGCTGCAAATTCAACCTTGAAAGATCAACAGACCCTAAGAAGAAAGGATCATTTTTTCTGTTATAACAGTAAATATTCACATATATTAAAAGTGCTATACCAAATTTATAGCTATTTATTAGAAGTATGTGTTTACGGAGTTGTTAATGGATTTATCTAGGCTTAATGCAGAAAAATTAGTTAAAAATTTGCATGCGGGAGTGGTTGTACATGCTCCAGATAGCAGCATTGTTTATGCAAATCCTGCTGCATTAACTATTTTACGTATGACTCAAAAGCAAGCCTTAGGGTATGACGCTTTTGATAACCAATGGAACTTAATTGATGAACTTCGTAAACCTCTCAGTGTTGATAAATATCCAGTTAATTTAGTTATTAATAGTAAAAAACCGATCAGTAATATTGAACTAGGTATTTGTGATAGCTCATGCGAAGACATAACTTGGGTATTGTGCAACGCCTATCCAGAGTTTGATGAAAATAATAACCTCACAGAAGTAGTAACTACCTTTATTGATATTACTTACCAGAAACAAATGATCCCATTTAAAGAAATAGTTGAACTTGCCAATGATGTTATTTTGGTTACTGAGGCTGATACTATTACTGAAAATGGACCTAAAATTGTTTATGCAAACCAGTCATTTACTAAAGTAACTGGTTATCATTTAGGTGAAGTTAAAGGAAAAACGCCGCGTATTTTACAAGGTCCTAAAACTAAACAATCAACACGCGATAAAATAAGGCATGCACTAGAAAATAAACAGCAAATTTCAGAGCAAATACTTAATTACAAAAAGAATGGTGAGCCTTATTGGATTGATATGAATATTTTTCCACTTAAAAATAGCTTGGGCGAAGTGGCTTATTATGCGGCTATTGAGCGCGATATTACTAAAATGAAACAGTATCAAGCGCAGTTAAAAGATTTAACGATTAAAGATCCTCTTACAAATTTACTTAACCGTAGAGGTTTTATTGAATTGAGTAAACTTGCACTTGATACCTGTTTTAAAAATGAACAGCATTTAACGCTAACTATGATAGATATTGATCATTTTAAGCGTATAAACGACCAATTTGGCCATGAAGGTGGTGACTTGGTCTTACAAAGTATTGCTGCAACGTTCAAATTATTTTGTGACAATAATGACATTGTAGCGCGTTTGGGCGGTGAGGAGTTTTGCATTGTTTCACAGGATAAATGTGTTACTACTGTAGTTAAAACATTAGCAAAGCTTCAGGATTTTTTAAAAGATAATCCGGTAGAGTTACCCTGTGGTGAGTTTGTGAATTACACAGTGAGTAACGGGGTATCGAGCTTAACTTCTGAGTGTTGCACTTTGCAAGGCTTATTAAAAAATGCCGACAAAGCGCTCTATAGAGCAAAAAGCATAGGCCGTGACCAAACTGTGGTGTTTAATTAAAACTTATATGGTATGGACATAAAACAAGCAGGCTAAGGTAATTATACTCAGCTTGTTAAGGGTTACCCTAGGTTATAGCACTGTTGTTTTTTATGAGCGATAAAACGTTCAAAAGTATTGTTTTTACGCATAATGGCAATTTCAGCGTTGATGTCAGCTAATATAGATTGCCAATTAGATGTATCTTTACTTACTGAAAAATGCAGATTTTTGTACTCAATACTTGGTGATAATGCAACGAGGGCATTTAGCATCACTTTTTTATCTCTATTTGATAAAGGTGACTTGTAAACGCTGGCTTTAAGTACTTCTAAATCGGCAACAATAAGCTCAACGCGACCGTTTAAAAGCAAGTGAATGAGCTGATATTCACTGTTTGCAACAATGGTTTTTACTTTGCCTTGGCGAATCAGTTCATCGAGTTCGTCACTATTTTTATATGAGCGGACTACGCCCATAACCCGATTTTTTACAGAATTAATACTGCCATCGTAGTCAATGGTGTGATCTTTAAGTGCAACAAACGATAAGTCGCCACCTGGAATAGGTTCTGATAGCGCTAATAATTGATTGCGTGTTTTGGTTAAAATATTTTCAGATATGATGTCGTCGGCAATATAGTACTCAGGGAATAATATATCGGCTTTGCCTAGCTCTGCTTCACGAACTGCACGCGCCCAAGGGTAAAACTCAATATGAACACCATAACCACGCTTAACCAGCATGCTAACTGTAAGCTGGTAAAGCCAGCCTTTATTGCATAGGTTATCGTCTATATAAGGAGGCCAGTTAAGTGTAACTAAACGAAGTACGGTATTAGCATTTAGATTATAGCCATAACCACTTTTATATTTTTTACCTGGAAGAGTAATATTTTTATCGTCAACATTGTAGGTTACAGGCGCAGGATCTGCGTAAGTGAAGAAGGATAAAAGTAAGGCAACGACTAAAAATATTCTCATAAGGATAATGCATTTTTATATGTGCACTTAAGTTTAGTGGGTTATCTGGAATAAACAACTTAAATGTTCTCAGTATTCAAACAATATAAGTATAGCCTTAAAAAGCGATAGCTATTAATATACAAAAATAAGTAACTTAACTTAAATATGACACAATACCGATTTTTAAAAATGATCATTCTATCGTATTAAATGGCACCCTTACTGCGTAAAGTTATTTATATAGAATAACTATATGTTATAGCTTTCGTCTTGTTATTACGTTATTTTCAGGCGCCATAATAGAACACTAATTTAATGCAATTGGTATGATAATTATAGGTGTTTTTACTAGAGGGAACTTTTATGGCTAATAAGCCAATAAGTGAAGATAATCCGTTTGCTAATTTATCTGATGTGCAGTGTGAGCACATCCAAAATTGGTATCAAAAACATATTTCTTTAACTTTAACCAACTTGCTAAAAGGTAGTAAGTCTGGCCAAGTAATAGAAAGTAAATTAGAGCAGGCGTTAAACGAAGCATTAATAAACAGTAAACAAACCATAACCTATACAGGTGATGATAGTTCGCCTATAAAATTACAAAATGCCAGTGTATTGGCAGAGCTCAAAGATACACGTAATTTGTTTCATGGTGCGCAAGTAAAAATAAATAAATTAGAACAAAAAATAACAACAAGTGCTGACGAAATACAATTACTAGAGGCTCAAAAAAGCGAACTTCAACTAGAAGTACGCAGTTTAAAGCAACGATTAAACCATGTTTTATCCAGATTAGAGTCACAAGGCGTCTCGTTTCAAAAAAGCCATTATGTTGGTCGTATATTGGTGCATGCTTTACGGGCAAGCTTTGAAAATTGGCAACAAACGCCTTCTGGCGAGTCTTTCAAAAATCATGACTTTTACAAGCTGTTTCCTCGGGTTTTGTACTCAAGTTTACTAAAAGAGATAGAAAAACTGCTAGGTGGGCATGATTATAATGAAATAGAACGCTCGTTGAGTGATTTTGTATTTCAACAAAAGGGTTTTCCAGTTGAGAATTGGCCGGATGAAGACCCGATATACGAGACACGATTAATTAACCAAAAACAGTCAGAACTATTAATTAAGCTACAAAGCCAACATCAGCAGAGAAAGAACTTTACCGCCTATTTAGAAAAACGTCTTGCTAATACTGGGTTTACTCATAAGCACAGTGATTTACTGATGACTTTAGTTGAGTTTGCGACAAATGATGAGAATAGTAAGTTTTCTAGTTACTGCCATTAATTAGCAGTATTTGTTTGGCTATTCTGCAGTAAAGGTGTAATTAGAGGGGCTGTTGAAGCCCAAGTTGCTTTAGCCTAGCTGCAATATTGTCTTGCGTGAGTGCTTGCGTTACCCATTTATACAAGGTGCTTATATCTAGCGTGTGGTTTGGGCGAAGTAATAACTGATGATTATAGGTTTGTGCCACTCGCTCAGACACAAGTAGCAAACGCTTGCTTTTTGGATACTTGCTAAAGTATTGATTTAGGTAAGAACGAGTAACAATAGCGCTATCGCTGCGTTTTTTTAATACTAATTCAATACTTCTTTTATGGCTGCTTAATAAGGTCATTTTATATTCGTTTTCAAGAACTGAGGGGCTACTTTCGAAATTAGCTAACGGATAATGGTAGCCTAAAATACCCACCAAGGTTTTATCTGCTAAGTTATCAAACCAGGCTTGAGACTTGGCAAATTGCTTTAAAGCAATAAATACCTCAGTATCTATGGCTACAACAGGGGAGTTACTAATTACATTGTTTCCCTGTAGCCATCCCCAATCTGGGTTCTCAAAAAAATCGAATCGAATAGGCCATTTTGGTAATCTTTAAAGCGACGAATGGGTGTGGTTAGTACTAATTTAAAATGATAAGAAGGCTGTATTTTATTTAGCTCGCTTATTAATTCAACGGTAAGACCAGAAGCACGCCCATCAACAATTTCTATATAAGGAGGGAACTCATAGCCACCTACTTTTACCACAGTTTTTGCATGAGCTTCTTCAATTGTAAAACCAAGTAAGGCTAGTAAAATGAGCGTAACAAACTTCATAGTTAAATCCTTCCTTAGCGTGCTTTTGATATATTAATTTATAAGATAGTCTATTTGTTAACATAGTATGAATTATCAAGCAATAAATTCTAACTTTGCAGGGTGATTAAATGGATGTTACTTGATATTTATTAAGCAAGTGTAGATCGAGTGCCCTTTTTTGGAGTGTTCCCAAAAATTAACGTAGGTTGGATAAGCCGAAGGCGTCATCCGACGATGTTTAGCCGTTTATTATAAGGAGATTTTTGTGAGATATCGTCGAAATTATCAACCAGGAGGAACGTATTTTTTTACGGTTAATTTGCAGGATCGTAAAAAGTCATTATTGGTTGAGCATATTGATTTATTGCGAGGGTCTGTGCGCTGGGTAAAAATGCATAAACCATTTTATATTGATGCGTGGGTGGTGTTGCCCGATCATATGCATGCAGTATTAACTTTACCCAAAGGTGATAGCGATTATTCTGGCCGCTGGCGCGAAATAAAAAAACGTTTTTCTAAAGGCTTGCCTAAAAACGAACATTTATCACTCGCACGCGTTAATAAAAATGAACGAGGGATTTGGCAACGTCGCTTTTGGGAGCATACTATTGTTGATGAACGTGATTATTGGCACCACGTAAATTATGTGCATTTTAACCCGCTTAAACATGGTTTGGTTGAACGGGTTATTGATTGGCCTCATTCAAGCTTTCATAAAGCGGTCGCATCAGGAATGTACAGCCGCAATTGATGTGGGGAATAATTAATACCTTATATGTGGGTGTTTCCCATACGTCCCCAATAATTAACGTAGGTTGGATAAGCCAGAGGCGTCATCCGACGATGTTGGATAATTCGAAGGCGTCATCCGACGATGTTGGATATTAATCATTACCGGTGCAGGTTTTGCTTTATGTCGGGTGGTGTTTGATGTTTGAGTGTTAACCAATGTCGGGTGTTTACCCAATGTCGGGTGGCGTGGCTTCGCCACTTAACCGACCTACGGTGTTTTTGATTTGGTACGACTGAGTGGATTCGAGCTATCGATCCTTGGAGCGGGTGATTAAGAGAGGGTAGTGCTTTTTATTGAGGTGTTTTTGAATTGGTACGACTGAGTGGATTCGAGCTATCGACCTTGGAGCGGGTGATTAAGAGTAGGTAGTGCTTTTTCTTGAGATGTTTTTTGAATTGGTACGACTGAGTGGATTCGAGCTATCGACCTTGGAGCGGGTGATTAAGAGTAGGTAGTGCTTTTTCTTGAGGTGTTTTTTGAATTGGTACGACTGAGTGGATTCGAACCACCGACCCTTGGAGCGGGTGATTAAGAGTAGGTAGTGCTTTTTCTTGAGGTGTTTTTTGAATTGGTACGACTGAGTGGATTCGAACCACCGACCCCTACCATGTCAAGGTAGTGCTCTAACCAACTGAGCTACAGTCGTACAATTTTAAATACATTTTTACTAATTTTGGTACGACTGAGTGGATTCGAACCACTGACCTCTGGACCGGGTGATCATGAGTAGGTAGTGCTCTTTCCTTCAACGTACTTTAAATACATTATTTACTAATTTTGGTACGACTAAATGGATTCAAACCACTGACCTCTGGACCGGGTGATCAAGAGTAGGTAGTGCTCTTTCCTTCAACGCACTTTAAATATGCTAATTTTGGTACGACTGAGTGGATTCGAACCACCGACCCCTACCATGTCAAGGTAGTGCTCTAACCAACTGAGCTACAGTCGTATTGCATGTATTTAAGAGTTGTTAATTGCTTAACAACGGTCGCTAATATATAGCGTGATGGGGAGTGAATCAAGCATGTTTATGTTATTTGAGTTTATTTGCCGTTTTTTTATTCATATTGGACTGATTTCACACGTTTTATAAAACTTTTGCCACCATATAACATGCTCTTTTGCTGACGACTTTAGCTGAGTAAGTAAATTGTTAGCGCTTGGGTCAAGTAGGGCATTTATCTCTTCACTACTTACTGCTTGATTAAACCACAGCTTCAAATACATTGGCTGCAATGTTTCTAAATAGCCACTTAATTGCGCCTGATAAGGCTGAATTTGTTTTAAATAATATTTATTGAATATATTACTGACAATTTTAGCTTGCTGCTTGTTTTTACCCTTTGGGCATATATCTTCAAGCGTTAAGGTATTTACAAACTGGGTGGCTGCATGATTTAAGCTAATTTGTTCACGTGCGGCTTGAATAAGTTGTTGGTTAAATTTGTATCTGTTAAGCGGCTCAAGCGCTGACAAAATATCATCACTGTTTATTGCCATACTATTTTGGTTTTCTATTAGCTGTTTTATGGTAGTTAGCTTTTTAAGCCCCTCAACTGTGTCGCTAAACCCAGCCGGTTGAGTGTTGAGCTCTTGGCCGGTTAATTGCCAACTGCTGTTGAGCTCGGGTTCACTAAATAACATATTGTTGAAAAACTGAGTGAGCTGAGCTTGTTTTTGAGTTTTTGCCGCAGCAATTTTGTTGTAAATCTTGCTTTGTTTATCCAAGCTATTTAAACAGTTTTGCGCGCTTTGAATAAAATCTATTTGGTACTTCAATTGACTAGCAGCGGTGGCTGTTTTACCTAACTGATTATTATGCTCGCTTATTAAAACGTTCAGTTTACATTGGCTAATACCAGCAAGTTCAGTTATGCCAATTTTAATTGCTGGTTGTAAAGCTTTAACAGGCTCAATTAAAGTAAGTTGTTGTAGTGAATTTGTGTTTGGCTCGGGAACTTGCAAGGTACTACTCAAGCGAGACAAATACGTTTTATTTGCCTCACTGGGCTGCTCTGAGCAGCCAAAAAGAAATACACAGCACACTGCCTGTAACCAACTAAGTGGCAGTGTGTTATTTATAGATTGTTTAAGAGAGAATAAATGGTTCACGTTTAAATCGCCTATGCACTGTCAGCATTAGCAGTACAGCTGCTACTGATAAGCCAACGATGATACCTATCCAGAATCCATGCGGGCCCATTGCTGGCACTATTAAGTCTGTTCTTGCTAATACGTAGCCTAAACTAAAGCCGATTAACCAATAAGAGATAAAAGTGATATAAGAAATAGGCGCGGTATGCTTTAACCCTCTTAGTATACCATTTGCAGCCACTTGTAATGCATCAGGAAGTTGATAAATACAGGCTAAAATCATAATTGATGAAGCAAGTGCAAGTACTGCAGGGCTATCGCTATAAAGCTCGCTAATCACATCGCGACCTATAAAAGTAATAAAAGCAATAAATAGAGCGATAATTGCCGCTAAAATATAACTTGTAGACACGGCTACTTTTAATTGATCTAAATGATTTTGCCCAAATAAATTACCAATTCGTATGCTAATTGCAATTGAGAGACTAAGAGGCATCATAAATAATAGTGCCGTAACACTGGCTGCAATTTGATGGCCAGACACGGCCACCGCACCTAAGTGCGCAATAAATAAAGGTATACAGGCAAACAAGGTTACTTCAAAAAAAGTGGCTAGTGATATAGGAATACCTAGTTTGGTAATAATACCTATGGTTTTAAAGTTAGGTTTTTCAAAGCCAGTTAATAAGCCTTTAGCGTCTACTTTTTTGCTGAGCTGGCAATAAGTTACCTGCGCAATGGCCATAACAGTAAATACGAGTGCAGTAGCAATACCACAACCGGCTCCGCCAAACGCTGGTAGGCCAAATAAGCCATTGATAAAAATATAATTGAGTGGAATATTTACTGCAAGCCCCAGTAGGCTAATATAAAATGCGGGCTTGGTCATGCCCATGCCTTCGGTCATATTTCTGTAAACGGTAAAAATCAAAAATCCAAACACCCCCCATTTAACAAAATGGATGTAGTCAAAAGCAAGTCCAGCAATTGCAGGGGTGGTATCTAGCTGTAAAATAACAGTATTGGCAAGCTGCGCCGCACTAAAACCAGCAATACTTAAAAGGAGCGTTAAATAAAGGGCTTGCTGAAAATAATGGCTGATGCCGTTACGATCTTTAGCACCAGCGAATTGTGCAATAACGCCCGTTAATGCTAATAAAATCCCTTGTATTGCTAATAAAATTGGGTTCCATATCCCCGTTGCAATTGACAGTGCAGCTAAATCGGTAGGGCTCACTTGTCCGGCCATAATGGTGTCAACCACCGACATTAATACTAAAGTTACTTGTGCTAAAAAAACCGGAACGGCAAGAGAAAGTAAACGTTTGGCTTCCCAACTACAAAAAGTCATAAAAAACAGCTATTCAGAAAAACATAGTCGCATTGTAATCTATTGTGATCTGCCAAGCTATGCTGGTGGTCGGTGTTTGTATTTAATTCATCTTGGTGGTGAAAATAACCATGAATAAGTGCTATTAAGTGAATGATTTTGTCTTTTGATACGTTAAACTAGCACTTTGTAAGAAATAGAAGCGATTTTTATGTTTACCGGAATTATTCAAACTCAAGCAACGGTAGTTTCTAAAATCCATTCACAGGGCGTGTTACGCTTGGTAGTTTCTGTCAATGAGCAGTACGTGAAGCATTTAGACCTAGGCGCCAGCATCGCTATAAACGGCTGCTGTTTGACTGTGGTAAAAGTAGAACTAAGTAACCATGATGTGGTTGCTCAAGTGCATTTTGATGTGATTGACGAAACCTTGCAGCTTACTAATCTTGGGCAACTGGAATTGGGTAGCTTAGTTAATTATGAGCGTTCAGTGTCATTTGGTACTGAATTGGGTGGACATATTGTATCTGGACATATTCATTGCACTGCAAAAATAGCGCAAATAGTTAAGTTAGAAAACAACTACAAAATACAGCTCAGCCTGCCAAAAAAATGGCAAAAATATGTGCTATACAAAGGGTTTGTATCTGTTAATGGCGCAAGTTTAACGGTGGGTAATATTGATGAGTTTGGCTTTTGGTTGCATTTAATACCAGAAACACTCGATATAACTAATTTAGGTGAAGCCGTTGTGGGTGATGAGTTCAATATTGAAGTCGACCAGCAAACCTACACAATCATAAACACCGTTGAAAACTACATGCGCCAACATAGCTAAAATATTTGTTCGTCATCGCTGTCCACATGTAATTCTAACTTGTTACGTGCATAGTCTATATGCATGTTCAAGTGTATAAGGTTACAACAGGCACTACATTCTTCATAGTAGTCTTGATCGCCCATACTGGCATCGAGATCTAAATGAATATGATGTCCACAATGTGGACAGGCGATACGTTGTGATAAAAAGTCTTTCATAATAACACCTCATAAAAACTAAGTTTTTTTACGTGGGTAGCACACAACGGGCTTACACTAAATATAGTGCTTATATCTTGTTTACTGCATTTATTTTAGTTTACGAGTTTAGTCTAGTAAGTTTATTAGTTTATCAACGTGCTCTTTAGCCTGATTTAGATAATGACCCGCAAAAATGTTAGCGTTGTTTAAAACAGGGTAAAGCTGGTAAACAAGCTTACGTTGCTCATAACCCTGTGCTAAAGGGTAGTGGTGCTTGTAGGTATCATAAAAATCTTCTGGAAGGGGAGCATAGAGCTCGCTCATAGCAATATCGACTTCCCGATCACCGTAATAGCAGGCAGGGTCAAACAAGGTCGGAATGTTATTTACAAAGCCCAGGTTACCACGCCAAAAATCGCCATGTAATAATGAGGGTAAAACATGATGATTATGCAGTGTCTCTTTTACTAAATTTATTAGTTGTTCGGGGTCTGAAAGTACAATGTCTTTTTCAGCTAATAATTGTAATTGCCAACCAATACGTTCTTCTGCAAAAAATACATCCCATTTTTTATGCCACTGATTAGGCTGAAGCGTTGAGCTTAAATAATTGTCGGTATCAAAACCAAACATCGCTTGCTGGTGTTTTTGATGTAACATGGCAAGATGCTCCCCCATAGTTGACCAATGAGTGTGGGGAAGCTCGTCAAATGTAAGCCACTCTAATACAATGAAGGCGTATTCTATATTGGCCCCAGTTGTAATGCAGTCGGGAACCATAAATACACTGTTTTGAGTAAGCTGTTTTAAGCCTTGAGCTTGAGCCTCAAAGCGCTCTAGCTCATGTTTTTGCCCAATTTTAACTAAGTAATTGTGCTTGCCATCGCTTAAATGAAATAACTTATCGGTGGATGTGTTTTGCAATTGACGTTTATGGGTGTGTTTAAAATCATAATGGATAGCCTGGCTGATCTCTTGATTGATTGTTTTCCACATAACAATAGTCACCTTTTAAACCTATAAATAAACTATGGCAAAAAGGGATTAAATAAACAAATTAATCGGTGTAAAATTAAGGCTATCAATTTCTGATACAAATCACTGAAATGGAATAAAAATGAATAAAAGTTTTATCACTAACTTATTAGCAGCGTGTTGTGTTGTTATTGGTTTTGTATTTGAACAAACCATTGTACTTTCGGTGGGCTTATTTGCACTCTCCGGTGCAGTTACAAACTTACTCGCTATTCATATGCTGTTTGAAAAAGTGCCGTTTTTATATGGTTCGGGTGTAATTGCACTTAAGTTTGAAAGTTTTAAAGTGGCTATAAGAAACTTAATACTTACGGAGTTCTTTTCTGAGCATAAAATAGACAAGCTTCTAAGTAAGGCTCAACCAACGATAGACTTTGAGTCAGTTATTTATAAGGTGGATTTAAATCCTGCATTCGATAATTTGTTAGTGGTTATTGAACAATCACAATTTGGTAGCATGCTTGCAATGTTTGGCGGCACTGAAGCCGTTGAGCCGATGCGAGAAAAGTTTATTGAAAAAATGCAGTCATCACTAGTGCAAATTAGCGATACCGACGATTTTAAAACATTATTAACCGACATGTTAACCCAAGGTAATAACGCGGAAAGTTTGCATAATACGGTGCTTAAGTTAGTGGATGAACGCTTAGATGAACTCACCCCTAAAATGGTAAAAGAAATAATTCAAACCATGATACGCGAACACTTAGGCTGGCTCGTTGTGTGGGGTGGGGTATTTGGTGGCTTATTTGGTTTGTTGGCAGCGCTTATTTGATAATAAATACACGTTAAGCAGGTACTTAGCCCCTGCTTAACGTGTTTGAATCGAGTAAATTAAACGCATTTAAAACCTGTAATATTATTTAGACCCCGCCATAATAACCACAAGCGGTTTGTTTGCCCTTGCTAAGTCTTTTATTGACGTACTAGTAGACGCTTCAATATTTAAAAAGCGTGCTGATTTATTTAAATCATACAGCGCTACAAAATCATCCATTGATAAATCATTACAGAGTAATTTTTTGCCAATTACATGTTTACTAATTCGCAGATCTTTCATGGCTCTGTGAAGTGTCAGTCTTTTGTTAGATGCAACGGCCATGCAAGCTTGCGTACCGGGTGATGAATCAGCGGCAACAAAGGTGGTTGCCATTACCGGTGTCGTTAATGTTGCTGCGCCCAATAATACCGTTGAATACAGGGATGCTTTAAAAGAAATCATAGTATTTGCCTCTTTGTTTATGTGCAACTTAAGTATTGCCTAATGTAGCAGGAATGTTGTTAACTGAATGGGGTAAGCTGTAAGAAGATGTGTATATAAATCGTGCAATTTTGTAGGTGTATGAAAAGTTGTTCATAAATAATTTATTTTTGACACACTTTAGCGTTTTCCTACTGAAATATTTTTTCAGGCTGTTATTATCGCGCCCTAAATTTGTAGCATTTTATATTTTTGGAGCGCAATTGTGAATAAAACGTTAGCAAGTTACTACCAGCAAGCTTATGCGTGTGAGCAACAGCATTTTAACCAATGTTTTTATTGCGGCTGTGAAGCAACAGAGCGCGATCATTGTCCGCCATTGCACATGCTACAAAGTATTATTGATTTAGGCGAAGAAGCTGACTTTGTTGCTATTGCAGCTTGTTATGAATGCCATGCATTACTTCATAATGAACGATTAATGACCATTGATGAGCGATTCAGTAAACTTAAAAAGAAGTTATCTAATAAGTACGCAAAGCCTTTGCGTGTTTATAATATGTGGGAAGAAAATGAACTCGCTGATATGAGTGATGAATTTGCTCATAGCATTCAAGCAGGTATGAAGCTGGGTAAAGAAGCGGCTGAGCGACTCGCCTTTACGGGGTTTAGTTATGCCACTGAGGAAGCACGTGTCACAGTGCGTGAAAAAACCAAAGAGTTTGATGTTGAAGGCACTGTATTTACCGATTTCAAAGAAGCGCTTAACTATTGCATTACTGTATTAAAGGTGCAAAAAAGTGATTTTTATAAAATTTTAGTGGAAGACTATCAAGGTGATTTTAATAAGGCATTGAGCCAATACAGGCATCGTCATGATAAAGTTACAGCCGCAAAAGATGGTAATACATTGATAAAAGATTTTTCAAAATTACATAAGCAAAATTCGGATTTTGTAACCCGAACGGTTAAACACTTTATAAGTAAAGATCCATCGCTTACCACAGAAGGGGCATTGGATAAGCTTTATAACAATTATATAAAAAAATAATTACAGAAATTCACCTTAAATAACCGCCTTTTCACCTGTTTTTTTAGCTTTATGCGTTTGCTTTCGCTAAAGTAGTAAAAAAACAGGAGAACCTAAAAACATGCAAAAATTTGCTCCCTCATTGTTAGCTGTTGGTTTAGCAGCAGCACTTGTTGGTTGCCAAGAAAGCGGTCCACAAGATGACAAAGTAACCATTAATAAAAACCCATACCCAAGTACTTACCAACCGGTAGCGACATCAAGCACGTTAATCACCAATGCGACTGTATTAACAGGTACGGGTGAACGTTTAGATGAAGCCGATGTATTAATTGTCGACGGTAAAGTGCAGCAAATTGGTAAAGATTTAACCGCTGATGCGAATACCACCATCGACGCACAAGGTAAATGGGTAACACCAGGCATTATTGACGTTCATTCACATTTAGGTGCTTATCCAAATCCATCGGTTGAATCTCATCAAGATGGCAACGAAATGACCAGTCCAAATACTGCAGAAGTATGGGTTGAACATTCAATTTGGCCACAAGATCCAGGTTTCAATCGCGCACGTGAAGGCGGTATTACGTCATTACAAATTTTACCTGGTTCAGCTAATTTATTCGGTGGACGTGGTGTTACCCTTAAAAATGTACCGGCTCACACCATGCAAGGGATGAAATTTCCTGACGCACCATACGGTTTAAAAATGGCGTGTGGTGAGAATCCTAAACGTGTTTACGGTCGCAAAGGTGTATTACCGATGACACGTATGGGTAATATGGCAGGATATCGCACAGCATGGATTGGCGCTCAAGAATATAAGCGTGAGTGGGATAAATACGATGCTGATTACGCTGCGGGTAAAAACCCAGAAGCTCCACATCGTGATATTAAATACGATACATTACGTGGTGTTTTAGAAGGTGACGTTCGTATTCACAATCACTGCTACAAAGCAGAAGAAATGGCGATGATGATCGACCTTTCTAAAGAGTTTAATTACCATGCCGGCACATTCCACCACGGAATTGAAGCCTATAAGATTGCTGATTTATTAGCTGAAAATGGCTCGTGTGCAGCACTTTGGCCAGACTGGTGGGGCTTTAAAATGGAAGCCTACGATATGGTGCAAGAGAACGTAGCTATTGTTGATGCAGTTAAAAACTCATGTGCTGTTGTGCACTCAGATTCTGATACGACGATTCAACGCTTGAACCAAGAAGCCGCAAAAGTAATGTACAGTGCAAACCAAAATGGGTTTGATATTTCTGAGCAACACGCGATTAAATGGATCACGTCTAACGCCGCTAAATCATTAGGCATTGAAGATAAAACAGGCTCACTTGAAACAGGTAAACAAGCTGATGTTGTTATTTGGAATCAAAGCCCGTTTAGTGTTTATGCAAAAGCAGAGCAAGTGTTTGTTGATGGCGCAAAAGTTTACGATAGAAACGATAGCGCATTCCAAGCACAAAGTGATTTTATGTTAGGTCAACAATAAGGAGCACCCAGAATGAAAAAATTATCACGTTCGTTTTCGCTTTCTCTGGTTGCTGCAGGGCTACTAGCATCGGGTGCCGTAAGCGCCCAGTCATTAGCAATCATTAATGCAACTTTGCATACATCTTCAGATCAAGGTGTATTAGAAGGAGCTAGCATTGTAATGAATGATGGCAAAATCACTGCCATTAACCCTAGCGATGTTGAAGCTGACAAAGTTATTGATGCTAAAGGTCAAATAGTGACGGCTGGTTTTATCGCCAGTGTAAACCAGCTTGGCTTAGTTGAAGTAGGTGCAGTTGCCGGTTCTCGCGATGCAGGAGAAGACAAAGCGGGTATCGATTTTGATGCAAGCTTAGCATTCAATCCTCGTTCAAGCTTAATTCCTTATGCACGTAAAGGCGGTATCACTCGCGATTTGATCACCCCATACGGTGGTGACAGCATATTTGCAGGCCTAGCAAGTGTTGTTGATTTAAGTGGTAGCTTTGAAAGCGTAGATAAAAAGCAAGCTGCACTAGTGGTTCATTTAGGTGAGCGTAGTAAAGGCTCTCGTGCATTTACCTTGCAAACACTTATCAATAAGTTAGATGAGCATCAAACCAAAGCAAGTAAAGACGCTAAAAAAGACGACGCTAAGCCAAGTGCTGAAGACACCATAATGGCTAAAGTACTAAAAGGCGATATGCCATTACTAATTAGTGTGTCGCGTTCGGCTGATATTGTTGAACTAATAAAAGTGAAACAGCAGTTTGGCGTAAACATTGTCCTTAATGGCGCTCAAGATGCCGTTGTAGTTAAAGATCGCATCGCTAAAGCAGGCATTCCTGTGATCATTAGTGCAATGGATAACTTACCAGGCAGCTTTGATTCGTTGCATGCAAGCTTGAATAATGCCGGAATACTAGAAAAAGCCGGTGTTAAAGTGCTATTAACTGTGGGTGGTGACGCAAGTCACAATGTTTACCAGCTTCGCTACGATGCCGGTAACGCAGTGTCTTACGGTATGAGCCAGCAAGGCGCATTAAGGGCCATGACCTCGAATGTAGCTGATGTATTTGGTATTAATGCCGGTAGCCTAGAAGTAGGAAAAGCCGCTGATGTTGTTATGTGGAGTAACGACCCGTTTGAGCTGAGCAGCCACGTGAATAAAATGTTTATCAATGGAGTTGAGGTTAGTACTGAATCTCGCCAAGATAAACTGCGTGAGCGCTATACAACAGAATCGAACATGCCACGCGCATACACAAAATAAACTTTTTAAGTTGAATTTAAAAGGCCGCATTAGCGGCCTTTTTTACGAACACCTTTCGCCTAAGCACAAAAAAGGCGCTCTGTGAGCGCCTTTTCATTCATTTAATTGATTTATACTAGTTTAGATAAAATCTCGTTAAATGTTGTGCTTGGACGCATTGCTTTAAAGGCTGCATCGTCATTTGGCTGGAAGTATCCGCCAATGTTCATTGCAGGACCCTGTGCGTCGTTTAGCTCGTTAACAATTTGCTCTTTATTGGTTTCAAGGTCGCTAGCAATTTGTGTAAATTGCGCTTTAAGCTCGCTATCTTCATTTTGCTTAGCAAGTTCTTGAGCCCAGAATAAAGATAAGAAGAAATGAGAACCACGGTTATCAATTTCTTTTACTTTACGTGAAGGCGATTTGTTTTCAGCTAGGAATGTGCCCGTTGCTTTATCAAGTGTATCAGCAAGTACTTGTGCCTTGTTGTTACCCGTTGTTGTGCTTAGGTGTTCAAGTGATGCAGCAAGTGCTAAGAACTCACCTAAAGAATCCCAACGTAAGTGGTTTTCTTTTTCAAACTGTTGAACGTGCTTAGGGGCAGAACCACCAGCACCTGTTTCAAATAAACCACCGCCATTCATTAGTGGCACAATTGAAAGCATTTTAGCACTAGTACCCAATTCTAAAATTGGGAATAAATCTGTTAGGTAATCACGTAATACGTTACCTGTTACAGAAATCGTGTCTTTACCTTCTTTGATGCGTGCTAGTGAGAACAAGGTTGCATCCATTGGCGATAAAATTTGAATATCTAGGCCAGCAGTATCATGTTCTGGCAAGTATTTGTTCACTTTTTTGATTAGCTCAGCATCGTGTGCACGTTCTGCATCTAACCAGAAAATAGCCGGATTACCTGTTGCGCGAGCGCGGTTTACTGCAAGCTTAACCCAATCTTGGATTGGTGCATCTTTAACCTGACACATACGCCAGATATCACCTTGCTCAACACTGTGCTCAAGTAGGGTGTTGCCGTTTGTGTCAACAACACGAATAGTACCATCAGCTTTTGCTTCAAATGTTTTGTCATGTGAGCCGTATTCTTCCGCTTTTTGAGCCATAAGGCCAACGTTTGGTACGCTACCCATAGTTGTAGGATCAAAAGCACCGTGCTCTTTACAAAAATCAATGGTTGCTTGGTAAACGCCAGAGTAACAACGATCTGGAATTACAAAGCTTGTGTCTTGTAATTTATCGTCTTTATTCCACATTTGACCGCTTGAACGAATTGCAGCAGGCATAGAAGCATCGATGATCACATCACTTGGTACGTGTAAGTTTGTAATACCACGATGAGAATCAACCATGGCGATAGCAGGGCGGTTAGCGTAAACCGCTTGAATGTCTGCTTCAATTTCTTCGCGCTTAGCGTCATCTAATGTTTGAATTTTAGAGTACACATCGCCTAAACCGTTATTTACATCAACACCTAGCTCTTCAAAAAGTGCACCGTGTTTTGCAAAAACGTCTTTGTAGAATACTTTTACAGCGTGACCAAAGATAATTGGATCAGATACTTTCATCATGGTTGCTTTCATATGAAGCGAAAATAACACGCCTTTTTCTTTAGCAGCATTAATTTCAGCTTCTAGGAATGCTTGTAATTTCGCAGCACTAATACGTGATGCATCAATTACTTCACCAGCAAGTAATGGCGTGCTTTGTTTAAGTACAGTGATATCGCCATTAGCCGCTACGTGTTCAATACGAACATCCGTTGCTTCATCAACAGTTAGTGATTGCTCAGAACCAAAGAAGTCACCTTCTTCCATGCTTGCAACGTAAGATTGTGAATCTTTGCTCCACGCGCCCATTGAATGTGGGTTATTACGTGCATACTCTTTCACTGAACCTGGTGCGCGACGGTCAGAGTTACCTTCACGAAGTACAGGGTTTACTGCGCTGCCTTTAATTTTATCGTAGGCAGCTTGAATCGCTTTCTCTTCATCGTTTTTAGGTTCAACCGGGTATTCTGGAAGTGCATAACCTTTTTCTTGAAGCTCTTTAATTACAGCGCGAAGTTGTGGAACTGATGCACTAATGTTCGGTAATTTAATGATGTTAGCTTCTGGTGTTTTTGCCATTTCGCCAAGTTCTGCAAGTGCATCACCAATGCGTTGTTCTTCTGTTAGGTAATCCGGGAAGCTCGCAATTACACGACCAGCTAATGAGATGTCGCGTGTTTCAACTTCAACACCTGCCGCATTTGTGTATGCTTGGATAATAGGTAACAACGAATAAGTTGCTAGTGCCGGAGCTTCGTCCGTTTTTGTATAGATAATTTTTGATGTCATCATCATTCCTAGATAGTAGGCCGCATTGGCCAAATTCAACAATGCAAAGAAATCATCGCTTAATACTTTTAAATAAAGCATTAGTACATGCAATGAGTAGTCTGTTAGGTGTTGGTACTCGTATAACCTAAACAAGGTGAGAATAATCACACCTGACGGACTAATGTCTTTTATAACTAAAATTTATGTAAATACAAACTAGCCATTAGGCTAAAGTAATTACGTTTTACAGGATAAAGAGTGTAACAAGCTTGGCTAAAAAGGGCTAGGATTACACGCCAGACGCCAGCAGTTAAACATCTAATACTGAAATTATTGGGGTAGATAAAATAAAATCAAGGAGTGGGGTTGAATTAACAAACAATGAGGCAATTTATATTGGAGTGGTTAGGGATTTTTAAGAAATTAAGCGAGGATCTAAACAGGTCACTCGCTTTAGTCTCATAATTACAATCACTCTATAATATCGCCATTAGGCGCTATATTAGTAGCGTGTAGACCTTTAGGGCCCTGTTGTAATTCGAAGGTAACATCTTGACCAGCTTTAAGCGTCTTGTATCCGTCCATTACAATAGTGGAGTAATGAGCAAAAATGTCGTTCTCGCAACCGTCTTCTACGATGAAACCAAAACCTTTGGCGTTGTTGAACCATTTGACTTTACCACAAGCCATACTTCTACATCCTTCTATAAGTTGACTAATTTAGTTATCCTAAACTGTATTGTTTGCTAGACTGACTAAGGTTTAATCAATCACCATTTGACTGTAGTTTATTTAAGCAACCAGTCAAGTGTTTTAGGTTATTTTTTAACATTTTATTTATTTTTTTATTCAAGTTTGCTTGAGTTACAAAGACAAGACTATATTTAATTATGAGTGGTATGAAAGATTCTGGTGTTATCGACACCGTTCGCGATAGTGAAAAGCAAAAGTTGCAGCCACCGCGAAAATATAAAGTTGTGTTAAACAACGATGATTACACGCCGATGGATTTTGTAATAGAGATCTTAATGACGTTTTTTAATATGGATAGCGATAGAGCAACTGATGTGATGCTGCAAATACATCAGCAAGGTAAGGGCATATGTGGTGTTTATAGCGCCGACGTAGCACATACTAAGGCTGAGCAAGTTAACCGCTACTCAAGGGATAACGAGCATCCACTGCTATGTAGTTGTGAGCAGGAATAAATACCACAAAGGTGAACTTTCATCTTTGAAGTGCGGTATAAAATTATTATCTCTGTAAGGGGTTGCCAATGCTAAATAAAGACTTAGAACTAACTTTGAACACTGCGTTTCGTGAAGCGCGTACACGTCGTCATGAGTTTATGACCGTAGAGCACCTTTTATTAGCTCTACTCGACAACCCATCAGCTGGAGAAGCGCTTAATGCGTGTGGTGTTGACGTTTCTGGATTAAAAACAGAGTTACTTGAATTTATTGATGAAACCACACCGGTTATTCCTGATTTAGAAGAAGAGCGCGAAACTCAACCAACACTTGGTTTTCAGCGAGTATTACAGCGCGCGGTATTTCATGTGCAATCTTCTGGCAAAAATGAAGTGACAGGCGTTAATGTGCTGGTCGCTATTTTTTCTGAGCAAGAAAGCCAAGCCGTGTACTTACTTAAAAAGAACGATATTTCTCGACTTGATATTGTTAACTTTATTTCTCATGGGATTGCCAAAGGTGACGACGAATTAGGCGATGATACCGACGATATTCATGAAGAGGTGCAAGAAGTAGCAAGCGAAGAAGCGAGTAAGCTCGACAGCTTTACAACTAACCTTAATATACACGCTAAAGAGGGTAATATTGACCCGCTTGTTGGCCGTGATAGTGAAGTAGAGCGCACAGTGCAAGTGCTGTGTCGTCGTAAAAAGAATAACCCATTACTGGTTGGTGAAGCCGGCGTAGGTAAAACTGCCATTGCTGAGGGCTTAGCCTATCGTATTGTTAACGAACAAGTGCCTGAAGTCATTGCAGATGCGGTTGTGTACTCTTTAGATATGGGCGCGTTACTTGCCGGTACCAAATACCGAGGCGATTTTGAAAAACGCTTTAAAAGTTTATTAAAAGAGTTACAAGCAAAACCAAGTTCAATTTTATTTATTGATGAAATTCACACCATTATTGGTGCAGGTGCTGCCTCAGGTGGGGTAATGGATGCCTCAAACTTAATTAAGCCGTTACTCTCAAGTGGGCAATTACGTTGTATGGGTTCTACCACTTACGGTGAGTACAAGAATATTTTTGAAAAAGATCGCGCCCTTGTCCGTCGCTTTCAAAAAATTGATGTGCTTGAACCTAGCGTTGAAGATACCACTAAAATTCTTAACGGCTTAAAAGATCGTTACGAAGCACACCATGGTATTCGTTATACGCAAAAAGCGTTAAAAGCAGCCGCTGAGCTAAGTGCCAAGTATATTAATGAGCGTCACTTACCTGATAAAGCGATTGACGTTATTGATGAAGCAGGCGCAAGCCAACGGCTACTGCCTACGTCCAAGCGTAAAAAAACCATTGGTGTATCTGATATTGAGATGATTGTGTCTAAAATGGCGCGTATTCCGCCACAAAATGTGTCGTCGTCTGATAAAGAAACGCTGAAAAACTTAGACCGTAATTTAAAAATGTTGGTGTTTGGACAAGATCAATCCATTGATGCATTAACTTCTGCTATTCGCTTATCGCGCTCAGGTTTAGCAAACGAGAACAAACCGGTTGGTTCGTTCTTATTTGCAGGCCCAACAGGGGTAGGTAAAACAGAGGTTACCAAGCAATTAGCTAAATGCATGGGTGTTGAGTTTATTCGTTTTGATATGTCTGAATACGTTGAGCGCCATGCGGTGAGCCGTTTAATCGGTGCGCCTCCGGGTTATGTAGGTTTTGAACAAGGCGGCTTATTAACAGAAGCGGTGATCAAAAACCCACATGCAGTGGTATTGCTGGATGAAATTGAAAAAGCGCATCCTGATATCTACAACATTTTATTACAAGTTATGGATCACGGTACGCTAACAGATAATAACGGCCGAAAAGCCGACTTTAGAAACGTCGTGGTAGTGATGACCACCAATGCCGGCGTACAAGAAACCACACGTAAGTCGATTGGCTTTAGTGAGCAAGATCATACTCACGATGCAATGGGTGAAATTAATAAAGTATTTTCACCTGAATTTAGAAACCGCTTAGATAACATTATTTGGTTTAATCACCTCGAGAAAGAGGTTATTTTGCAAGTGGTTGATAAATTTGTTGTTGAGTTACAAGCGCAACTGGATAAGAAGTCAGTTAACCTTGAGCTTACTTCTAAAGCACGTGAGTGGTTGGCTGATAAAGGCTATGACAAAGCAATGGGCGCGCGTCCTATGGCGCGTGTTATCCAAGAAGATCTTAAAAAGCAATTAGCAAACGAAATACTGTTTGGTGAGCTAATTTCTGGCGGTACGGTAAAAGTATCGGTTAAAGATAAAAAGCTGCGTTTTGATTACGAGAGTAACTTAACGCCAGCCTAACCTAAAAGGTTAGCGATTTTAAAAAGCCTGCTTTGTGCAGGCTTTTTTATTTGCCAAAGAAATAGGCAACAAAAAACCCAGCAAAAGCTGGGTTTTTTGTTTATTAAATGTAATTACTGGCTACTAGGGTCTGTTGACCTTTCAAGGTTAAATTTGCAGCAGTCTGTTTGGTATTTAGGCAAGGCAGAGCCTATGTGGTGTGGTTATTCCCCATAAATAGGCGATAACGCAGCATCAATGCCAAACAGGCGCTGCCCGAAGGGTTCTGCCTAGGGGCGATTTACTCTTTGTTGCTCGGTTTTTACTTAGCCCACTAGGTTACAAACCTCGCGCCGCGATTAAACCGCCCTTAGTTTGAACAAATTTTAATCCGCAAAGGCCAACAGACCCTAGCATTAATTACATTTAATAAACGCTTAAAGCTAGTTTTCACTAGCCAAAAACTAAATCTCGTTTACGCACTTACTTAGCGAGCACGGAATACGATACGACCTTTCGATAAATCGTAAGGAGTCATTTCTACCGTTACTTTATCGCCGGTTAAAATACGGATATAGTTTTTGCGCATTTTACCTGAAATATGAGCCACAACTACGTGACCATTTTCTAGCTCAACTCGGAACATTGTATTTGGTAAAGTATCAAGGACTGTCCCTTGCATTTCGATTACGTCTTCTTTCGCCATGTTTAGCGTAACACCTCTTTAATAGTTAAACGCTGCAGATTTTGCCCAAAATACGCCAATAAGTAAAGGCGCAGGGGCTATTTTTGTAAATTAAATAGCCACCCACTGGTCATTGAGCTGTTTTTGGGCGGGTAAAAACTGGGTTTTATACTTCATTTTGTCACATTCATCTATTTGATAGCCTAAATAAACAAACTGTTTGTGTTGCTGTTTAGCAAATTTAAGCTGCTGTAATATCATTACAGTGCCTAAACTAAAGTGTTCGTAGTCAGGGTCAAAAAATGTATAAATAGCCGAAATAGCGTTGTCCATACAATCAGTTACAGCAACGGCCACTAAGTTATCTTGATCCCAAAGCTCTATAAAGGTGATGGTTAACCAGCTACAAAACAAAAAGCTTTGAAATTGTGATTTATCAGGTGGATACATAGAACCGTCTTGGTGGCGCAAGCTAATGTATTTACTGTAAAGTGGATAGTATTGTTCGCGTTCAACTTGAGAATATTTTACCTCAAAGCGGTTTTTTGCTTTGTTAAGTTTACGTTTTTGCGATTTTGTCGGCATAAATTCATCAGCTAAAACGCGCACAGAACTACACGCGCTGCAAATAGGGCAGTGCGGACGGTAAATTTGGTTACCACTGCGACGAAAGCCCAATCCTAATAACGACTCAAACTTATTGCTGCTGTAACAACTTGGATCGAGTATCACCAGCAATTGCTCTTGGCGATCTGGCAAGTAACTGCATTCAAATGGTTGGCTTAGGCCAATACGAGCCGGAAGTTGTTCATTCATATATCGCGATTAGCTCCTGTGGCTGCCACATACTGGCAGCTGGGGTGTAACACTGTGCTTTATTAAGTTTAGTTAAAAATTCTTCACGTGGAATCACGCTGGCACCTAACGACATTAAATAAGGATTTTCTAATTGGCAATCAATAAAATGCGCATCATGGCGCTTAAGCCAATTAACCAGCGCCCACATCGCCAGTTTGGAGCAATTTGTTTGATGATGAAACATTGATTCACCACAAAAAACACCTGTTTGCATAATCCCATATAAGCCGCCTGCAAGCTCTCCCTCGCGCCATACCTCTAAACTATGGGCCAAGCCATTGTGATGGGCATTAATGTACGCCTGTTGCATTTGCGGGGTGATCCAAGTGCCATCGGTATCAAGACGTTGATCGCGGCACGCTTCTATCACTTCTTCAAAGGCATGGTTAATAGTTACGGTGACCGGGTACTTTTTTAAATGTTTTCGTAAGCTTTTACTAACATGAAAGTCATCAAGCTCAACAATACCGCGTTCACTCGGTGACCACCACATAATTGGCTCGTGTTCACTAAACCACGGAAAAATACCAGATAAATAGGCATTTTTTAATCGCGTTACCGATAAGCATCCACCAATGGCAAGTAAACCATCTGGATCATCTAATGCATGGCTGGGATCAGGAAAAGCAAAGTGGCTTTGAGCGAGTTGATAAAGTTGTTTAGTCATAACACCGATTGAATAACTGCATGGTCAAGACAAAGTGTAACCTGTTGCTTTAAAATCACAAATCACAAACCACAAATTATTGTGTTGTCCATAGTGTTGAGCAGGGCTTAAATTGCTGTTAGGTAAATTTTAGGCATAAAAAAAGCGCGTTAAAAAACGCGCTTAATTAAATGGTAAACTAATCGAATTAGCTAACCACTTTTACTGGTACAGCTTCACCTGCGTTGAACTTAGTTGTCATTGCTTCTTCAACAGGTGTAAACGATGTAAGGTCAATACCTTCAACCGCAGACTTATACTCTTCCATAGTCGGGAAACGACCAAGAACAGAAGATAGAACTACAACTGGCGTAGAACCTAGTAGTGATTCACCTTTTTTCTCAGATGTATCGGCTACTACACGGCCTTGGAAAAGACGTGTTGATGTTGCGATAACAGTATCACCTGGTTCTGCTTTTTCTTGGTTACCCATACATAGGTTACAACCAGGACGTTCTAGGTATAAGATATTTTCATACTTAGTACGTGCAGCCGTTTTTGGTTTTGCATCGTCAAATTCAAAACCTGCGTATTTAGCAAGAATATCCCAATCGCCTTCCGCTTTAAGCTCATCAACAATGTTGTATGTTGGTGGCGCAACAACTAATGGCGCTTTGAATGAGATAGAACCGTTTTTCTTCTCAAGGTTACGTAGCATGTGAGCAATAATTTTCATATCGCCTTTGTGAACCATACACGAACCAACAAAACCTAAATCAACAGGCTTGTCGTTGTAAAAAGAAACAGGGCGGATCACATCGTGAGTATAACGCTTAGAAACATCATCGTTATTAACGTCTGGATCGGCAATCATTGGCTCAACGATTTGGTCTAAATCAACCACAACTTCTGCGTGGTATTTAGCGTTGTCGTCTGGAGAAAGTGCTGGCTCTTCACCAGATTGAATACCTGCAATACGCTTGTCGGCTAAATCGATTAGACCTTGTAGCGTTTGTGCTTCGTTTTCCATACCTTTGTTGATCATGATTTGGATACGTGACTTAGCAAGTTCAATTGACTTAATTAATGTTTCATCATTTGAAATACAGATTGACGCTTTCGCTTTCATTTCTGCAGTCCAGTCAGTGAAGGTAAACGCTTGGTCAGCCATTAGGGTACCAATATGAACTTCAATGATACGACCTTGGAACACGTTTTCGCCACCAAATTGCTTAAGCATTTGCGCTTGCGTTGCATGTACAACGTCGCGGAAATCCATGTGCTTAGCCATTTTGCCTTTGAACGTCACTTTAACTGAATCAGGAATTGGCATCGCTGATTCACCCGTTGCAAGTGCAACAGCAACAGTACCTGAATCGGCACCAAAGGCAACGCCTTTAGACATACGTGTATGCGAGTCACCACCAATGATGATAGCGCGATCATCAATTGTAATGTCGTTCAATACTTTGTGAATAACGTCAGTCATTGCATGGTAAACGCCTTTCGGGTCACGTGCAGTGATCAAACCAAACTTATTCATAAACGCCATTAGTTTAGGAATGTTTGCTTGTGCTTTGCTATCCCATACTGATGCTGTATGACAACCAGATTGATAGGCACCATCAACAAGAGGAGAAATCGTTGAAGCAGCCATTGCTTCTAATTCTTGTGCAGTCATTGGACCGGTTGTATCTTGCGAACCAACGATGTTCACTTTAACACGAACATTTGAGCCAGCGTGAAGTGGCGTATCTGATAGTACACCTACCGCGTTACGGTTAAAGATTTTTTCAACCGCTGTTAAGCCTTGGCCTTCGTGTGAAATTTCTTTTGAAGGTGCATAAACAAGCGGCGTTTCAATGCCAAGAGTTTCAGCAGCAAACGTTTGTAGTTTTTTACCGAATACAACTGCGTAAGAACCGCCAGCTCTCATGAATTCAACTTTTTGCGGTGTGAATGCTGATGAAATATCAACAAGCTCTTTATCACCGTTATAAAGCTTCTTCTCTTTAGTATTGATTGTTAGCACAGTACCAGTAGCAACAGAGTAGGCTTCTTCAAGCACAGCGTCACCATTTGCATCAGTTACTGTATTGCCGTCTGCATCTACTTTTTTAACCCAGTTTTTAAGGTCAAGACCAATACCGCCAGTTACATCAACCGTTGTTAAGAAGATTGGTGCAATACCGTTAGTACCTGCAACAACAGGTGCAATGTTGATGAAAGGAACGTATGGACTTGCTTGTTTACCAGCCCAAAGTGCTACGTTATTCACACCAGACATACGTGATGAACCAACGCCCATGGTGCCTTTTTCAGCAATAAGCATTACTTTAGCGTTAGGGTGTTTCTTTTGAAGGGCAACAATTTCTTGTTGTGCTTCTTCAGTGATCATGCACTTACCGTGTAATTCACGGTCAGCACGCGAGTGTGCTTGGTTACCTGGAGACAGTAAATCAGTTGAGATGTCGCCTTCACCAGCAATGTAAGTTACTACTTCGATTTTTTCTTCGATGTCAGGTAGTTTTGTGAAGAATTCAGCTTTTGAGAAGCTCTCTAGTAATTCTTTAGCAATTACATTACCTGATTCGTAGGCCGCTTTAATGCGCTCCATATCTGCATCGTATAAGAATACCTGAGTTTTCAGTACTTCTGCAGCTTGTGCTGCGATTTTTGCGTCATCAGCAAAGGCTAAATCAATTAGCATTTCAATCGATGGGCCGCCTTTCATGTGTGAAAGTAGTTCGAATGCAAATTCTGGAGTGATCTCTGCAACGTGCTCTTCACCTAAAATGATTTCTTTTAGAAACTGTGCTTTAACGCCCGCAGCACTGGTTGTTCCAGGTAAAGTATTAAAAATAAAGAAATGCAGTGAATCTTTACGGTGCTCGTTATTAGTATCTTTAATTTGATTAATTATTTCTGATACTAGTTCAGCGCTATCGATTGGTTGTGGGCTTAATCCAAGCTCCGTTTTACGGGTTTGGATTTCTTCCATATATTTTGTATACAAACTCATAGAAAACTCTCGGTAATTTACTTGATATGAAGTTAAGCATTTTAACTGATTTTACAGTTTCTAGTAATGCCTAAATGAATAAAGCTTTTATTCCTGACGATAATTATAGCTAGTTTTACTTATATAATTTGACGGTATTTGTTGCTCACCCTTAGATCCTATCGTACCTGAGCCATTAATTGTATAAATAAGACTAATTTTAACTATAAATATAGTGAATACTGGTGCGAGTGCAATTATCTCGGGCGTAATGTTTGGGCACAAAAAAGGGCTGAAAATTCAGCCCCAAAAGTATGCTATGTATGCTTATAGGTTATCTAAAAAGCGTTCTGCATCAAGTGCAGCCATACAGCCAGTACCGGCAGAGGTAATTGCTTGACGGTAAATATGGTCAGACACATCACCAGCAGCAAATACACCTGGCACACTAGTTTGTGTTGCGTTACCGTTAAGACCAGATTCAACCACTAGGTAGCCGTCTTTCATTTCTAACTGACCTTCAAACATATCGGTGTTTGGCTTATGGCCTATGGCAATAAACACACCCGCTAAATCAAGTTCTTCAGTAGCATCTGACGCCACATCTTTAATGCGAACGCCGGTCACGCCCATTTGATCACCAAGCACTTCATCAAGTGTACGGTTGTAGTGCATTACAACGTTACCGTTCGCTGCTTTTTCAGCAAGGCGGTCAGCAAGAATTTTCTCACTACGGAAACTGTCACGACGGTGGATAACATGAACTTCATCAGCAATGTTAGACAGGTATAACGCTTCTTCAACCGCTGTATTACCACCACCAACAACCGCAACTTTCTGACCTTTATAGAAAAAGCCGTCACAGGTTGCACAAGCAGAAACACCACGGCCTTGGAAATTAGTCTCAGATTCCAAGCCTAAATATTTCGCAGAGGCACCTGTTGCAATAATTAAAGCATCACATGTATAAGTACCTTGGTCACCGGTTAGTGTGAAAGGGCGCTTAGATACGTCAACTTTGTTGATGTGGTCGAACACAATTTCAGTTTCAAAGCGTTCTGCATGCTCTTTCATACGATCCATTAATGCAGGGCCGGTTAAACCGTGTGCATCGCCAGGCCAGTTTTCAACTTCAGTGGTGGTTGTTAGCTGGCCACCTTGTTGAATACCTGTAATTAAAACAGGGTTTAAATTAGCACGTGCAGCGTAAACTGCGGCTGTGTAGCCTGCAGGGCCCGAACCTAAAATAAGTAACTTACAATGTTTTGCTTCAGTCATGATCTTTTCCTAAACGTTTAATACGGTTTTAATGCGCCCGATTCTAAGAAAAACAAGCAGGAAGTAAATAAAAGATGAGATTATTTTTTTCGCAAATTGCGAAGCTGTTCATTAATGTGTACTAGCAAATGACTTACAAGCAGTGCTCGACTAATAAATAGACTGTTAGCCAATAAAACGACGTTAATTCATGACCAGCCTGATTTTTTTGTTATCTTTTAACTAATTTTGATTTGTCACTGCTTAATTATGTGACCTAAGTGAATAGGCAACTATGTTATTTTGGCAAGAGAAACCCGCATTTGGGTTGACTTCAAAAGACGTTAACGTCTTAACCAATGCGCAAGAATACCGTACGCAATTGTTAGATTTAATTGCCAACGCAAAAAAACGAATCTATATCACCACACTTTACTTACAAGATGATGAAGCGGGTCGTGAAATCTTAGCCGCACTACACAGTGCATCGTTAGCTAACCCTTCACTTGAAATAAAAGTATTGGTTGATTTTCATCGCGCGCAACGCGGTTTAATTGGTGCAGAAAAGTCAGAGGGTAATGCAAGCTTATATTGCGACAGCTTAGAGAAGTTTAATTCAAACGTTCAAGTGTATGGTGTTCCCGTAAAGGCAAAAGAACTGTTTGGGGTGTTGCATTTAAAAGGCTTTGTTATTGACGACACACTGCTCTACAGCGGTGCCAGTTTAAATAATGTGTATTTGCAATATAGCGACCGATACCGACTCGATCGCTACTTTTTAGTCTCGCAAAACGAATTATGTGACTCAGTAGTCGATTTTATCGAATCAACTTTATTGAGCTCTGAAGCAGTTCCAAGAATTGATCAACGACCGCTTAAGCGCATGGCTGACTTTAAGCTTGAACAAAAGCAACTTATGCGTGAGCTTAAATCGGCAAGCTATAAAAGTGCGCAACAATTGAATACTCATGCAATGGGCATTCGTTTGTTTTTGGGTTTAGGCCGTCGTAATAACGAACTTAATCGCTTAATCAAAGCGCTGTTTGATACTACCGAGCAAGAGTTGGTGTTATACACGCCGTATTTTAATTTTCCGGCTCCTTTAATGCGCTCTTTGCGTCGCTTATTAAAGCAAGGTAAACAAGTCACTATTGTGGTGGGCGATAAAACCGCAAACGATTTTTACCTACCACCTAGCGAGCCATTTAGTAAAATTGGTGCATTACCGTATTTATACGAAACTATTTTGCACAAGTTTATTAAATCGCAAAAACGCCACATAGATAATGGCAACTTAAACGTTTACCTGTGGAAACACGAGAGTAACTCGTTTCATTTAAAAGGGATTTGTTGTGACCGTAAAGTGCATTTACTTAGCGGGCATAATTTAAATCCGCGTGCATGGGGGCTAGATATCGAAAATGGTATTCTAATAGAAGACCCTGAGCAAACGATAATGCGCGATATTGATAATGAACGCCAAGAGATTTTAAAGCATTGTCGTCGTTTAACCGGTCCAGATGATTTAGAAACCATGAGCGATTACCCGCAGCCAGTGAAAAAGCTACTTGGTCAAGCTAAGCGTGTCAAAGTCGATTTTATTATTAAACGATTTATATAACACTTGGGTCTGTTGACCGCAGACTCTAAGATTTAGACACAAAAAAAGCAGCTAATTAGCTGCTTTTTTAATGCTTATACCTAATGATGACTTAGGTATTAAACGGTAACAATAATAGTTACGCGTTTTCTACTGCAGTGCGTGGGTCAACATATTCCATGTTGAACGCTTCAGCTACTTCTTTGTAAGTTACTTGGCCTTTAAGTACGTTTAAGCCTTTTAAGAAGTGAGCGTCATCTAGTAATGCCTTTTTGTAACCTTTGTTTGCAAGGTTAATGATGAACGGCAATGTTGCATTGTTAAGTGCAAACGTAGATGTACGTGGAACAGCACCTGGCATGTTAGCAACACAGTAGTGAACAACTTCATCAACAATGTATGTAGGATCAGCGTGCGTCGTTGCTTTAGACGTAGCAATACAACCACCTTGGTCGATTGCAACGTCAACAATTGCAGCACCAGGCTTCATTGCTTTAATGTGTTCAGCAGTCACTAGTTTAGGTGCAGCTGCACCTGGGATAAGTACACCACCAATTACTAGATCAGCTTCAAGTACGTGCTTTTCAAGCGCGTCAGCTGTTGAGTAAATAGCTTTAACTTTGTTACCAAACTGTGCGTCTAGTGCACGTAATACGTCGATGTTGCGGTCAAGTACAACAACCTCAGCACCTAGGCCAACGGCCATTTGTGCTGCGCTACGACCAACCATGCCGCCGCCAATAACAACTACTTTAGCCGGCTCAACACCTGGTACACCACCTAGTAACATACCACGACCGTGGTTAGCTTTTTCTAGCGCTTGTGCACCTGCTTGAATAGACATACGGCCAGCTACTTCACTCATTGGCGCTAAAAGTGGTAAACCACCGCGTGAATCAGTTACTGTTTCATACGCAATACAGATTGCTTTACTTTTAACAAGGTCTTCAGTTTGTGGAAGATCCGGTGCAAGGTGAAGGTAAGTGAAAAGAATTTGGTCTTCACGTAGCATTGCACGCTCAACAGCTTGTGGCTCTTTTACCTTGATGATCATTTCTGCTTTTGCAAAAACGTCAGCAGCTGTTTCTAAAATTTCAGCGCCTGCTTGAACATAATCATCATTTGTAAAACCAATGCCCATACCAGCATTCGTTTCAACAATCACTTGGTGGCCGTGATTTACAAGTTCGCGAACACTCGCAGGAACCATACCTACACGGTACTCGTGGTTTTTAATTTCTTTAGGTACACCAATAATCATAATTTTGCCTTGTTAGAACGGGATAAAAATTTTCCACTATTATATTCATGCTAGGGTAGTGTGTCTCACCTTTTTTTAAGCTCTTTGTAGTGTTAGTATCTGTAAAATTAATTTTATTAGAATAAAAAACTAAAAAGCCATGCATAACTTATTAGACCGTATTGATCGCAAAATTTTAGTCGAATTACAACTTGATGGCCGCCTGTCAAATGTTGAACTGGCCCGACGAGTTGGCCTGAGCGCCACGCCCTGTCTAGAGCGAGTGAAAAAGCTAGAGCGAGAAGGGTATATTTTAGGCTATAAAGCAGTGGTTGATCCCGCCAAGCTTGGCCAAGGGCTTTCTGTGTACGTGGAAGTAACCATTACCAAAACATCGCCCGACGTATTTGAAGAATTTAGTGCTGCTGTTAGAAAACACGAAGAAATTATAGAATGTCATTTGGTTTCGGGTAATTTCGACTTTTTATTAAAAACCCGGGTTAACGATATGTCAGAATACCGAGGCGTACTCGGTGATATATTATTAAAGTTGCCCAATGTGAGTGAAAGCCGCACCTATGTAGTAATGGAAGAAGTAAAGGGTGAAGAAGGCGTGGTGATCCGTCCTTTTGTTGCTTAATGATAGAGTAACAGCCTTTAAAATACTTTTATTGTTGCAGCCAATTTTGCTTTGCTTAAGAAAATAATAAAAACTTGTTCATAATCAGGCCATCATGGTTAAGATAAAGTGCATCAAAATACATTTCCTGCTAAGGTATTCTATTGCCAAGTGAGTGTAAAAAATAATAATGAGGGATAGGTAATTATGCGCCTAAACGGTGTACAAAGACTATTAGAAACGGGGCTCATCGTCAGCACCTTTGCAGCGGTATTTATTTTATGTGCTTTAATTAGTTTTCATCCTGCCGATCCTTCTTGGTCGCAAACGGGTGAGTTTACCAATGTACAAAACATTACGGGTACAGCGGGCGCGTGGGTGGCCGACATACTATTACTTACCTTTGGTTGGCTTGCCTATTTTGTGCCAGCGGCTATTCAGCTGCTTGGCTATTTAGTGTTTAAGCAGCCACACCGTATTTTACAACTCGATTACACCACACTTGGATTACGCATTATTGGTTTTGCGCTGTTTATTACCTCAGCCACCGCTATTAGCAGTATTAATTTTGACGATATTTATAATTTTTCATCCGGTGGGGTGGTGGGCGATGTGATTGCATCGGCGATGATGCCAGCGTTTAATTTTACCGGTACCTCTATTTTACTGCTGTGTTTCTTTTTTGCAGGGTTAACGCTATTAACAGGCGTGTCGTGGGTACAATTTGTTGATTACTTGGGTGATTTAATAGTTAGGTTATACCGCTTTTTGGTGACCTATGCTCGAGGTTGGATGCAGCGCGAGCGCATTGCAGGTAAAGTACAAGACGAGCAACCTGATGCTTATTTTGAAGATGATACACGCCAACAAGAACCTGAGCTTGCTAATAAAACAGCAGACAAACCAAAAGCACTCGACAAACCAAAAACTAAAGTAAACGCACCGCAAGACGACGAGTTTATGCCGTTTGACGAGCTTGACCAAATACTCGATCAAGAAATTAGCTTTAGCGCCATAGACGATGAACCTATGGACACAGAAGCAGCACTTAATGCGCTCGATCAAAGCCCAGTGGTTGAACCTGAAAAACCAGCCACAACGGTGGTTTCACCAGCAAGGCCAATTAACAAGCCAAAATCAGGGTTTCAACCGCCGCCAACTGCCAAAGAGAAGTTTGAGCAATTATTAGAGCAAGAACCACCACCGGGGCCATTGCCATCACTGGATTTACTCGACAGACCCGACAAAGCTAAAAACCCAATTTCGCAAGAAGAGCTCGATAGTGTATCGCGCCTTGTAGAAACAAAACTACTCGACTTTAACGTGCAAGCCACTGTGGTAGGGGTTTACCCTGGGCCTGTTGTTACTCGTTTTGAGCTTGATTTAGCACCGGGTATTAAAGTGTCTAAAATTACTGGGCTGTCAAAAGATTTAGCGCGCTCGCTATCGGCAATTAGTGTGCGCGTGGTTGAAGTTATTCCGGGTAAAACCTATATCGGTATTGAGCTGCCTAATAAATACCGTGAAATTGTACGTTTATCAGAAGTCATAAACGCACCTAAGTTTGAGCAAAACCCATCGCCATTAACTATGGTGCTTGGTAAAGACATTGCAGGGCAACCTGTGTGTGCCGACTTAGGTAAAATGCCGCATTTATTAGTTGCCGGTACAACGGGTTCAGGTAAGTCAGTGGGCGTTAATGTAATGATATTAAGCTTACTGTATAAATCGGGCCCTGAAGATGTTCGTATGATCATGATTGACCCGAAAATGCTTGAGCTTTCAGTTTACGAAGGTATTCCGCATTTATTGTGTGAAGTTGTAACCGACATGAAAGAAGCCGCTAACGCGCTGCGTTGGTGTGTAGGTGAAATGGAACGCCGCTATAAGCTGATGTCGGCTTTAGGTGTGCGTAACTTAAAAGGGTACAACCAAAAAGTAATGGAAGCCAAAGAAGCGGGCTACCCAATTATGGATCCATTATTTAAAGACACCGATGGTATGAAAGACGGCCCAGATGAGCTAGATAAATTACCTAGCATTGTGGTGGTTATTGACGAATTTGCCGACATGATGATGATTGTAGGTAAAAAAGTTGAAGAGTTAATTGCCCGTATAGCGCAAAAAGCGCGTGCTGCGGGTATTCATTTAATATTAGCAACCCAGCGTCCGTCGGTTGATGTAATAACCGGTTTAATTAAAGCGAATATACCTACACGTATGGCGTTTCAGGTATCAAGTAAAATAGACTCGCGCACCATACTTGATCAACAAGGCGCAGAAAACTTATTAGGCATGGGTGACATGCTTTATTTACCGCCAGGCACCAGTGTGCCAGAGCGTGTGCATGGCGCGTTTGTAGACGACCATGAAGTACATGCCGTGGTAAACGATTGGAAAGCCCGTGCTAAACCAAATTACATAGACGAAATTTTAAATGGTGATGCCACTGAAGATATTTTGTTACCAGGTGAAGCTAGCGAAAATGGCGATGAAGAATCAGATCCGTTATACGACGAAGCGGTCGCCTTTGTAATAGAAACCGGTAAAGTATCAGTATCATCAGTGCAACGTAAATTACGTGTAGGCTATAACCGTGCTGCACGTTTAGTAGAACAAATGGAAACATCAGGTATCGTGAGTGCACCAGGACACAACGGCGCGCGCGATGTATTAGTACCTAATGGAGCAAATTAATGAAAAAATTAAGTAGTTTATTATTAGTACTGGGCAGTTTAGTTGCTATGCCCAGCTTTGCTGACGACAGCCAAGCATTACAAGATAAGTTATCGACCTTAAAAAGCTTTAAAGCACAATTTAAACAAAACGTAACCGACGGTGAAGGCCAACTGGTAATGCAAGGCCAAGGCAATATTGCGCTGCAACAGCCATTGATGATCCGCTGGCAGCAAACTAACCCAGACGACACATTATTTGTGTCAAACGGCGATAAAACCTATTACTTTGATAGCTTTGCTGAGCAAGTCACTATTATGAAAACCAGCGGTTTAATTGACTCTACACCGTTTATATTGCTCACCTCTAAAGACCCTGCGCAATGGGAAAAATACAGCGTGTTTACCACCGATTTAGGCTTTAGCATTACCCCAAATAAAGGCGTAGAAAGCCAAGTAGAGCAGCTTGATATTACTTTTGCTGATAACGAGCAAGGGCTGGCAAAACTGGTGGTTAAAGATAACTCAGGCCAGCTATCTGCGTTTACATTTAGCAATGCACAGGTTAATACTGAGCTCGATAAAACAACTTTTGAATTTACCCCGCCAGCGGGTGTAGAAATAGACGATCAGAGTAACGGTGAGTAATTTAGGTTTTAACTTTGGGCCCGATGTACGCCCACTTGCTGCGCGGATGCGCCCTTTATCGCTTAACGATTACATAGGGCAACAGCATTTACTAAGTAGCGACAAGCCGCTGCATCAAGCTATTGTTGCAGGGCGCTGCCATAGTTTAATTTTATGGGGGCCGCCAGGGGTGGGTAAAACCACGCTCGCGCAAATTATTGCCAACCATGCCGACGCTGAACTAATTCAAATGTCGGCAGTAACGGCGGGCGTAAAAGATATACGCGATAGCGTAACCCAAGCGCGCGATAACTTACAAAGCCGCGGCCAGCGTACTTTAATGTTTGTTGACGAAGTACACCGCTTCAATAAATCTCAGCAAGATGCGTTTTTACCGCATATTGAAGATGGCACTTTTATATTTGTTGGTGCCACCACCGAAAACCCCTCGTTTGCGCTTAATAATGCGATTTTGTCTCGTGCAAGGGTGTATGTTTTAAAATCCTTGCAAGAAAGCGATTTATACACGGTAATTGAGCGTGCACTTAAACAAGACGAGCAATTAAGCCAAAAACACATCGTGATTGCAGAGAACGCCAAACAGGCGCTATGCCAAGCAAGTGGTGGCGATGCTCGTAAAGTACTTAATTTACTCGAGCAAGCAGTCGATTTAACCACTGAGCAAAACGGCCAATTTCATGTTGATGAACAGGTACTCAGCCAAATACTCCCCACGCATTTAGCCAAGTATGATAAAGGCGGCGATGAATTTTACGATTTAATTTCGGCGTTTCATAAATCAGTGCGAGGCAGTTCGCCCGATGGCGCGCTTTATTGGTACTGCAGAATATTAGCCGGTGGCGGCGACCCGCTGTATGTTGCAAGGCGTTTATTAGCGATTGCTACAGAAGATATAGGCAACGCCGATCCGCGCGCTATGGAAGTGGCTTTAAACGCATGGGATATATTCCAACGAGTTGGCCCAAGCGAAGGTGAGCGCGCAATTGCACAGGCCACCTTATACTTAGCCAGTGCGCCTAAAAGCAATGCGGTTTATATGGCGTTTAATCAAGCCAAAGACGATGCTAAAAATCAGCCAAGTTACCCAGTGCCAGAGCATTTACGCAATGCCCCCACCAATTTAATGAAAGACTTAGGGTATGGCGCAGAGTATCGATATGCGCATAACGAAGAAGGCGCATTTGCTGCTGGCGAAAAATACCTACCGCCAGAAATGGATGGCAAACAATACTATCAGCCAAGTGATCGTGGACTTGAGCAAAAAATTAAACAAAAGCTCGATTATTTAAAAGAGCGCGACGCACAAAGTCCAATAAAACGTTATGAGCATGATTAAACTTTACATGATGATAGCCCTTGGCGGAGCCTCAGGAGCCTGTTTACGGTTTTTTATTAGCGAAACCATGCTAAAACTCCTCGGTAGGGGATTCCCTTTTGGTACGTTGACGGTTAATATTCTGGGTTCATTGTTGATGGGCATTTTGTACGGTTTAATCGATAAGCAGGTTATTGCCGTTAGTCCCGCTAAAACCCTCATCGGAATTGGCTTTTTAGGTGCGTTAACCACCTTTTCAACATTCTCAATGGATTCGTTGTTGTTATTACAACAAGGTCACTTTATTAAAATGGCCCTCAATATCATCTTAAACGTGATGGTGTGTATTTTTATGGCTTGGCTGGGCCTTCAGCTAGTAATGCAAAAAGGTTAAAAAACTAACATGTTAGATTCTAAATATTTACGTCAAGATGTCGAACAAACTGCAGCACGTTTAGCCGCACGTGGTTATGAACTAGATGTAGCGGTAGTGACTGAACTTGAAGAAAAACGCAAAACATTACAAGTAAAAACGCAAGAACTTCAAAGTCAACGTAACGCCAGTGCTAAAGCCATTGGTCAGGCAAAAGCAAAAGGCGAAGACGCACAGCCATTGCTAGACGCAGTTGCTAACTTAGGCAGCGAATTAGACGCAGCTAAAGCAGAGCAAGATGAAGTGCTAGAAGCAATTAAACAAATTGCTTTAGCAATTCCAAATTTACCGGACGAATCGGTACCTGAAGGGGCTGACGAAGACGACAACGTAGAAATTTTAACGTGGGGCACCCCTAAAAAGTACGATTTTGAAGTTAAAGACCACGTTGACGTAGGGCAAGACCTAAACGGCCTAGACTTTGAAATGGGCGTTAAAATTAGTGGCGCACGTTTTACCGTAATGCGCGGCCAAGTAGCGCGTATGCACCGTGCTCTTACCCAATACATGCTAGACACCCACACAGATAAAAACGGCTACACAGAAATGTATGTACCGTACTTAGTGAATAGCGCAAGCCTATACGGTACTAGCCAATTACCTAAGTTTGCCGGCGATTTATTCCACACACTAGGCCTAGTGAACGATGATGGTGAGCAACAAGCTGGCTTTAGCCTTATTCCTACGGCAGAAGTACCGCTTACAAACAGCGCTCGTGATGAAATTTACGAAGAAAGCGATTTACCTGTTCGCCTAACTGCGCACACGCCATGTTTTAGAAGTGAAGCAGGCAGCTATGGTCGCGATACACGCGGTCTAATCCGTCAGCACCAGTTTGATAAAGTTGAACTAGTACAACTTGTAAAACCAGAAGATTCAATGCAAGCATTGGAAGAGCTAACAGGCCACGCTGAGCAAATACTACAAGCACTAGAATTGCCATACCGCAAAGTAATTTTATGTATGGGCGATATGGGCTTTGGCGCAGCAAAAACATACGATTTAGAAGTATGGTTACCAGCGCAAGACACGTACCGCGAAATTTCCTCTTGTTCAAACATGGTCGATTTCCAAGCACGCCGTATGCAAGCACGTTTTCGTCGTGAAGGCGCTAAAAAACCAGAGCTTTTACACACACTAAACGGCTCAGGTTTAGCGGTTGGCCGTACGCTTGTAGCCATACTAGAAAACTACCAACAAGCCGACGGTTCAGTAGTAGTACCAGAAGTATTACGCCCATACATGGGTGGACTGGAAGTGATTGGTAAAGCTTAAAGTACTAGCTGTCAGTTTTTAGCTATAAGCTTTAAGAGAGAAAGCCGCTGTTTTAACGAACAGTGGCTTTTTTGTTGTAGGGAGAAGGTAGGTTGGTTAAGCCGAAGGCGCCACCCAACAGAGTTTTAACTCTCTTTGTCAATTAATTTGCTTTAAACTACATCATCTTTGCCTCTTTTCCATCCGTTAATATGGCCACATTACCTTCCGCGGTAACAAACACATCTCTGAGCCTGCCAATGGCTTCAGAAAAAATATGCGACTGAGTGAATTTACCATTTGCTAAATTAACACTGTAGAGCTTTTTATCGACTAGAGTAGTAATAAGCACATGGCGTTGCAGAAATAGATGACATTTTAATGGTTAAAAAGGGGCGAAAAGAGAAAAACTTACCACGCTGGTTTGCATATAAAATTATGCCAAGATTTAACGGGCTTAAATTTACAGGTATTAGCAGATATTTTTAACGTTACACATTATTCGACGATATCAAAATCTGTCGGTAGGTTGAATGCATTAATGAGTGACGATAAAAAGATTAAATTACAATTGGAAAGGCTTCGAGGATGTTTGATGTCTGAAGTCAAGATTTGATCCTCTCGCGATATATCTCGAAACTTTAGCATTTCTACTCTTTATTAACACTTTTACTTACAAAATATATTTTTATTCACTGGGCGTACCCATTATGATGAAGAAAAACAATAACGAAGAGTTACTATGTCATTAACCATTTCTCACTTAGAAAAACATTATGCCACCGTAAATGCAGTAGACAGACTGTCATTTGAAGTTCAGCGAGGTGAAATTTTTGCTCTGCTTGGTCCAAATGGAGCTGGTAAATCCTCATTGGTTAAAATGCTGGTTGGTTTTACTTACCCAGATGCCGGTGAAATTGAGCTTTTTGACGATAACCAACACTACTCATCAATCCCTTCCCAATTATTGGGCTACTTACCTGAAGACCGAGGGTTATACCCTGAAAAAACATTAAAACAAAACTTACAGTTTTTTGCGCTACTACATGGCGTGTCGAATCAAGATTTTGAACAGCGATGCCAACATTGGTTGAAGAAGTTTAGCCTATACGATCGTTTAAACGACCCGTTGAAGTCTTTATCAAAAGGCAACCAGCAAAAAGTTCAGCTTATTACAGCCATACTGCATGAACCTAAATGGGTAATACTTGATGAGCCTTTTTCTGGATTGGATCCCATTAACCAAGAGTTGGTGGTAGAGTTTTTAGCTGAGCTCAAGCAACAAGGTATGACTTTAATACTGAGTGCGCACCAAATGGCTATGGTAGAAAAACTAGCTGACAGAGTACTGCTGCTTAATAAAGGCCAAAGCGTGCTGTACGGTAAGCTAAGTGAGATCTTTGCTCAATATAACAGCAATATAATTGATGTCAGCTTTGGCCAATCTATCGATAAAGTACAGCTTGAAGAACTTAACGTCACCTGCACCATCAAGCAGCTCTCTTTAACGCGATTAACTATTACGTTAACTGAGCAACAATCACTGAATGAGGTACTGCCACAGCTGCTTAAGTTGGGCGATATTACTGAATTTAAAAATCAATCACAATCATTACATGCTATTTATCTTCAGGCCGTTGCCGAACATAATTCGCACGCTCATCAGGAGCAAAATTATGAAAAATAAAAACGTATCAGCACCACGGCAAGTTTGGACTGTGGCTAAATGGGAGTTCATGCACTTCTTTAAATTAAAGCAAGAAATTATTTCCAAACTCATTATGTTGCTAATCGCAGCTATTATCTATTTTTTTGCCGCTAGTGGAACTGACCTAAATAAACAGTACACCTTGGCGACTAATGCAGAGCAACAACTTTTCAACCAATTAAACCCAAGGTTCAAGTTTAAAAGCGTTGAAGATATTAATTCGGTAGTTAAAAACTTAGGCCAAAATGAATTTGATGGAGCACTTAAATATGACGACGTAGCCAACACATTCACATTAATAACCTATGAAAAAGAAGCATGGCAAACGTCTTTAACCTCAAATATTAACGCTGCATTACAACAACAGCGATTCAACGCGTTGAATTTGACTCAACAGCAACAGGATAGTTTGACTAAAAACATTAATATTGAACATACAGTACTTGATGAGCTATTAAAAAACCAGGCTGATAAAGGGCAAACTTACACAGCATTTGGGGTATTGATCTTATTGTTTGTTGCAATGTTTGGTGTATTCGGTCAACTGTTTGTCAGTATTACAGGCGAAAAGCAAAACCGCGTGACAGAGCAACTAATGGCTACTATGACGCCACAAAATTGGATTGATGGCAAACTAGTAGGACAGATATTACTTGCAGTAAAAACAATGCTTGGGACGCTTATATCAATTGTGCTTTCCATGCTGTTTTTTACCGTAATAATAAAACAACAACCCCTGAGTTTAAGTTTTGTTAATTGGTCAATGCTACCATGGTTTGTAGCGTTTGCGGTATTCGGCCTAGCCATTTGTGCTGCTTTTATGGCAGCCATTGCAGCAGGAATTGATGATCCAAACCACAGTAGTAAAAGTGCATTAATGATGCTGCCAATAGCGCCTATTGTCATTGCATTTTTCACTATGGATGAGCCTAATAGCCTAATCAGTATTGTGTTAAGTTACCTGCCTTTCACCGCTTTTGCTGTTATGCCTGTAAGAATGTCACTTGTTGATTTACCTTTTTGGCAACCGCTTTTATCGTTATTACTTAGTGCAGGCTGTTTTTATTACTTACGCATATTTGCAGCACGTATATTTAAAATGGGAATGAATATGTATGGTAAGGAGCCTAGCTTAAAAGCAATGTTGCTAGCTATTTTTAGATGATTTAAGATATGTGGGTAGGCTTTGCAGTTAGCTACCTGATAAATTTAATTTTAGATACAGCGGCGGGTGCATCTGTTTTAGATAGGTCATGTATTAAAAAGCTTGGAATACAAGAGAAACTAAGTGAATAAAATGCCGCAGGTTTAGGTACAGCCGACCACGAAATGGGCTTAATAGATGTTTTGAAATTTGAATTAGCAGGGCAGTTGTTTGAAAGTACAGAGTTTGTATCACTAAACCTAGACGATGTTCAGCCCGCTGGTGGTGACGATATAATACATGGATTATTAGGCTCTCCATTTTTTAGAAAATACCAAGCTGTATTAGATTTTGGTACTGATACACTGACAATTAGAGAGCCGTTAGCAGGTGGTGAGTAATTAAAGCCACTTATCAGACCTACGTTAAAAGCTAGGTTGGTTAAGCCAAAGGCGCCACCCAACAGAGTTCTATGGTTCTGTCGAGCTTGGTCTATACATTGTACTTATATTATTCGACTGCTTTTAAGCGTTTTGTTATGGCTTGTAATTTTTCTTCTAGCGTAAAAGACAGGACTAAGGTTTCTTCTACAATTTCTTTCGTCTCATCAACTAACCCGACTAGCTCCGACTCTTGCTCTTCATCCAAACCTAGAGTGATCATTTTTGATTGTATAGCTTGAGATAAGTCATTAACGAGTATTTTTACTTGCTTATCTTGCTCTGAGCATAGTTTATTTATGGTACTAAAATCATCAGCGAGTTGGCTTTTAAGGGTATTTAAAGCTTGTTGACGTATCGTCGCTTTTTCTAATTGCTGCTCAATAAATTCCATTCGGCTTTCTATAATAGTAAGTAAAATAGCAAAATTATCTCGAAGCCGTCCGAGTAAGCCTTCGTCTTTTGCATTTATTCCTTTTACAAGTATTGAGCAAGCAGGTGCGTTAAATAATAAGTTAGAGCTAAATGGCACTATCCGTTTTGCTCTTCTGCCTAGTTCTAGAATTTCTTTTTCTAGTTCAGAAATAGTTTGTTTTGGAAATTGGTGATATTGGTCTGCTACTCTAAACTCTACACAGCAGCTGGCGCCTGCATTGTTAAAGTACTGTTGTACGTTAGCAAATAATGCATCTAGATCGGTTACGTCAAGGTTGTCAGTAAAGAATGAAACTAACTCTCCGAGTTCACTTGCTTGTTGCATTGAGGTAAAAGCAGTTGTAGAGGCCACATCGTACATTTCTTTTAGATTATTTCGCTCTGTAATACGCAGTTCAACACGCTTTAATTTTTCGTTTAGTTCCTTAAAGTCTACTGGCTTGGCAATATAATCATCGCCGCCATACCCATATGCTGTGAGTTTGTCTTCACTTGATGTTAAAGCAGATATAAATATAATTTCGCAATCATCGTATTCACCTGATTGTTTTATTTGTTCAACTAAATCGTAACCAGTAAGGCCATTACTAAGTAAAATATCCATCAGCACGACTTGTGGCTGGTGCTGTTCCATTAGCGCTAATATTGCTTCGGTTCCATCAGATGAAGTAATATCGTGTTGCTTGGAAAGCGCAATTTCCATGATGTTTCTATTTTGGGGGTTATCGTCAACGGACAATATTTTCACTTTGGCTCCTTAATTTAGTTATTGTCGTCCTATCTTAAATGATATTAGTCATGGAATTGGCTACCCGCAAATAATAAATTTATGTACATTTTTATAGGTTATTTAAGTAATATCAGATAAAAAGTTAATTATGGTAGATACCTAATTCATCTCGTTTATCACCTTATAAAAGCAGCGAAATTGTTATGAATGTCATTAGTAATACTACAATAATCACTGACTCATTAGCATCGTGGCATAAGAGTCAATCGACGTTTGAATTTCAAGGTCATGAGATTGCATATCATGTGCAAGGCAAACAGGACGCGCCGTGTTTATTACTGATCCATGGCTACCCAACCGCAAGTTGGGATTGGCATAATCAATGGGCTGCGCTGGCTCAACACTTTAAGGTATTTACCCTAGATATGCTGGGTTTTGGTTTTAGTGACAAACCTCAAAATGTTACTTACACCATAAATATGCAAGCGGATTTACTGACATATTTATTAAAGGTGTTTAATGTAAAGGCAACGCATATTTTAAGCCACGATTATGGTGATACGGTAGCGCAAGAGCTACTTGCTAGAAGCAATTTAAATGAGCCGCATGCCATAAAAATACAGAGCGTTTGCTTTCTTAACGGTGGGTTATTTCCAGAAACACATAAACCGGTATTATTGCAAAAGTTGTTACTTAGCCCTATAGGTGCTTTAGTGTCGCGACTTGCAAACTATAAAAGCTTTAAGCGTAATTTTGATAATATATGCGCTACACCACTTGCTGAGAAAGAGCTCAAGGAGTTGTGGCAGTTAATTGCATATAAACAGGGCAAGCCAGTTATGGCAAAACTGATTTATTACATCACAGAGCGTAAATTACATCGCGCTCGTTGGGTGAGCGCTTTACAACAAGCAGATATACCCATGCGGTTAATTTGCGGTATGGACGACCCTGTTTCGGGCCGTCATATGGTTAAACGATATCGCGAATTAATCATTAATCCAGATATTATTGAATTGGAAGGGGTAGGACATTACCCGCAATTAGAACAACCAATTCAAATAACTCAGTTCTTTTTTGAATTTCATACATTAAAATAAAGACTAATTTGGCGTTACCAGCATTAACTTTGCCTCTTTGCCATCGGTTAATATCGCTACATTACCTTCAGCTGTAACAAACACATCTCTGAGCCTGCCTTTAGCCTCTGGGAAAATATGCGATTGGGTGAACTCACCATTTGCTAAATTAACACTGTAGAGCTTTTTATCGACCAGTGTTGTGATAAGAACGTGGCGTTGCAGTGAAGGGAAGGCTGTATGCTTAGTCCCATAATACACCATGCCTGATGGGGCAATTGAGGGCGTCCAATCTACGACTGGTTTAGTCATTCCAGGGTAGCCTCTAAAGGGTGAAATACGCGCTTGTGAATAATCGTTGCCGTTAGTTATTACGGGCCAGCCGTAATTAGTGCCAGCTGTTAAATAGTTGAGCTCATCGCCGCCTGCGGGGCCATGTTCATGGCTAACAATTTGCTTGGTATCATAGTCGTACACTAAGCCTTGAAGGTTACGATGACCAAATGAATAAATAGCATGCGCGTTAGGGTTTTTATGCTTAATAAACGGGTTATCGCTTGGAATAGTGCTATTTAAATTAATTCGTAGCACTTTTCCTAACTGGCTGGTTATAACCTGTGCTTGCTCGCGGTAGTCAAAACCATCACCACTTGAAAACAATAAGCTATTATCGGGCAATACAAGTGCGCGGCCAGAATAATGCTGTGGTGTGTCTTTATCGGTGGCAACTTTATAAATAATTTTTGGCGTTGAAAATTGCGCACCATCAAACCTAGCCTTGGCAACAACAAGCCTATTTGCATCAAGGTCACCTTGAGCGTATGTGAATATAAGTTCTTTTGATTCACTGTAATTTGGCGAAAGCACTATGTCGAGCAAACCGCCTTGTCCCGCAACGTATAAGCCCTCGAAATCTAGTTTAACTCGGGTTTGTTGATTGTTTTTAATGATAACAACATGGCCATCACGCTCTGTAACTAACCAGGTGTCGTTTGGGAGCTTGACCATGCTCCATGGTGAATTGAGGTCTGCTGCTAAGGTACTAGCAGTATATTGCTGTGTTGGGAGCTCGGCACTGGCGTTACACGAAAACACTAAAAGCGAGAGTAGCGTAATACAACGCAAAAATTGTTTACACTGCAAGCCTTTGCTAGTGTAAGGAAAAAGTTTAATTTTAAGTTGAGATAACCATGCAGTTTTTAACACGTATACTCCCGTCATTTTTAGTTTCTTGGTTGCTTACATTCACTCTTGCTAGCTTGTTTCATAGCCAATACGTTGTCAATCAATTAGTTAATGTAGGTGTCGTGGTGGGCTTTAATGATCGTGTTAATTTAACCCTTGAAGACTGGCTTGGCTTGCTCCCCACATACGGCGTTATTATTGCTATTGCATTGACCATTGCATTTTTTGTGACTTGGTTTATCGCGAAAAAGCTTAAAAATCAGGGGGTAAAATTATTTGTAATTGCGGGTATTGTAGCGTTTGCAACAGCGTTAATTGCTATTGAATCAATTATGAATATTACTATTATTGCGGGTGCAAGAGGCTGGGGGTTTTATGCGCAATTACTTGCTGGTGCAGTAGGGGGTTATGTATTTGCAAAACTCATTAAGGCAAATAAGTACAATGCAGAGCATCACGGTTTTTAAGTGAGTATTGGTCTGCAATGAAAAAGCCACTGCAAATGATGCAGCGGCTTTTGTGTATGAATTGCGTGGTGAAATTAAAAAATCAAACTAAAAAGTTTATAACCACTTAAGCCAAAAATAAGCACTAATACCGGTAAAGTAAATAGGTTTACCAACACTGAGTTAGTGTATTTACCCATTACAGAGCGTTGATTTACTAGCCAAACAAGGTAGGCAGTTACAATTGGCAATAATAAACCATTAGCGGCTTGGGCAAAAATTATCACGGCGACAGGGTCTAAACCCAGAGATGCTACGGCAGCACCAAATAATAAAATAACAATGGCAACGCTTTTAAAGCGAATGTTATCCATTTTATTTGACCAACCTAACATGCCACATACCGCGTAAGCGCCGGCAAGAGGAGCGGTTATAGCGCTGGTTAAGCCTGCGGCAAATAAACCAATAGCAAAAAAGTAATGGGCGGCATCACCTAGTAAGGGTTCAAGCTGTACCGCCATATTTGCAGCACTTATTTGCCCTGCATCGGTGCCATAAAACGCTACTGATGCAGTTGATAAAATAGCTAGCGTGATCACACCACCTAAAGTGATAGACACGCCCGTATCTATATTGGTTTCTTTAATTACTTTTTGTTTGTCACTCTTGCTGTTGTGGCGAGCAGCCAGTACCCCTGAGTGTAAAAATAAGTTGTATGGCACTATGGTCGTACCTACCAATGCTAATACTGTGGTAACTGAGCCTTCTGGCATGCTAGGAACAAAACCAGCAAATATGTCACTGAGCGAGGGAGCCGCCATAACAAGCGTAGAGATAAACACTAGGCTCATTAAAATCACTAGTAAAATAAGCGCATTTTCAACAACTTTGTGTTTACCGCTATACAGTAATACGGCACTTAAAAATGCAATGAGTGGCGTCCAAAGTTGGGCATTTACCTGAGGGAATATTTCAATTAATCCCATGCTGGCACCGCTTAAGTTACCAGCTTCGTAGGCGGCACTGCCTACACCTATGGCGCTGATCACTAAAAATATAGCAAGAGATTTAAATAGAGGGGTTTCAATATGGGCTCTTAGTGCTTGTGCTAAGTCTTGCCCGGTGGCTACGCCTAGGCGCGCCGCCATAGATTGTAATAATATGGTGGCAATTACTGAAAATAGTAATGTCCATATGAGTGCAAAACCAAAGTTTGCACCCGCTACGCTAGCGGTAGTAATAGTCCCTGGTCCAATGAAGGCAGCGGTGACGAGTAGTCCTGGTCCTAATCGCATAATTTGACCTTAATAGTGCTTTTTATATTGCTATTTAAAGTTACACCTAACGTTTTTAACGTGATGCCTGTAATATTGCTGCCACTTGTAGTAAGTCCCTTGCAGCGTTAGCCGCCCCTTGGCTTTGCCTTTTTTGATAACCATATGTTAAAAAAGGTCGCGTAGCATACCAACTTGTATATAAATTTAAAGGGGATACGGTGCGTTTGCTCAAACTTTGCACGATTTGATGAGTGTTAATTATTATCAAGCTTTGGTAGCAAGCAAAAATCTTATATGATGTTGACCATAGCACACAATATAAACTTTCAAAGGCGACCATTATTAGTGACTGTAATACATCCCCTTTAGCTGATAACTCAGAACAACCCCCGGAGATGATAATAACTAATTCAACATTAAAAATAGCCACTTTTAACCTGTTTAATTATCTTGAACCACCTAATGCTTATTATGAGTTTGAGCGGATATATACCGCAGAGCAATGGGCTAAAAAACAGCGCTGGATTATTGATTATTTAATAGAGCATCAGCCCGATGTAATCGGTTTTCAGGAAGTGTTTAGCATTGAGTCACTTAAAGAGTTACTAAAGCAGCAAGGGTATGCGTACTTTGCTGTGGTAGATGAGCCGCAGGTAATAGATGATTTTATTTATAAACGCCCCGTTGTAGCAATAGCTACAAAATATCCCATTGTTGAAGTAGCAAGCGTTAAGCATGACCATGAGCTTGCCAGTACTTTAGGGTTAACTAAAGATTTTGCTTTTAGCCGTAGAGTACTTAGAGCCACAATAAGTTTGCCGCATATAGGCAATACCGATTGTTATGTGGTGCACTTTAAATCTAAACGGCCATCAATTGAAATTGATGAAAATAATAAAGAACTAACCGCTGAAAAAAACATTATTGAAATTTTAAAAGCGAATGTAGCGGGTGGCTGGGGCTCAACAATTCAGCGTGGTAGTGAAGCAACATTGCTTATGATAGAAATGATAAGCCGTCGTGAAGCCACGCAACAGCCTATGATATTAATGGGAGATTTTAATAACGACCTAGCTGATGGTGTTTTAAGTCATTTACTAACCAATACACTGCGTTTTGCCCCTACATTTGATAGCAAAACCTACCTTGCAAAATATTGCCTTAACGATGCGTGGCAGTTATTTACAAAGTTAAACGATGATTGTGAGCCTGATGAAGTAGCTAATGAGCCAATAAAAGGTGTTACCGATAAAGATAGCCAAGGTTTAAAACTACCACGAAAAGCAACGCATTACTTTGGTGCAAGCAGCTCTGTGCTTGATTATATTTTGCTGTCTTGTGAGTTTGATTCTGGCTATGACGACAGTTTTTTTGAAGTAAGCGATTATCATACTTACGATCGTCATTTAATTAACCCCGAGTTTGAGCGCGACGATTTAAGTACCGATCACGGCGTTGTATGTATCACGCTTAAACTGCGGGAGTAATGCTTAACTCACCACTGTTTAGTTACCAAGCCAAACAGTGGCGAGTCGCTATTTACTGACGAGGGTTAATCTCTAAAGGTGATAAGGTAATGGTGGCATTACTACTTGCGCCTTTGTAACCTTGATACTCTTTGTTTTCAAACAGCGTGTAAAAAACATCGACATAATCATCGTTATTTACAAACCACTCATCAGGCATTGCTTTAAGTAACTCATTAGTGAGTTTAGGAATAATAGTATAGCCCTGTGCTTGTAAATCAGGAATGCTTGCCATTACTTGCTCTGATATTTCTAATAATTTCATTGCTAAGGTTTTATAATTAGTGTTGTCATCTTGCTCCATTAAAAGCAAATCGACAGCTTGCCAACGATAACGCTGCCAATGAATTAAAACCTGATTAGGGCTGTAATTGGTTTTATCATGATCTAAATAAGGTAAATCAACAATATCTAATATTGGTTCATCCCTGCTAGGATCGATCCCCGTTACGATGGCATAGACTTCTGCTTTTCCTGAAATCCAAGGTTCTTTATCATCCTCTAAATGTATTTTTTTCAGCACGCTAGTTTGTAATGGCTGATCATTATTTATTTGATTTTGTGGGCTAACCATGTTTTTGCTGAATTTGTTAGCTGACAAAATTCCTTTCATTACTGCAATACCCGCATCCTGTACTTTTTGCTGATCTAATTCGACAATAAAAACAGGTTGAGTTGGCATTTGGTCGACACTTAGATAATGAATGTTACCAAACTGATCGAACGCTTCAATCTCGCTCCATTGGCTATCGTCACCAGCGGGTGCAAATGCGAATAAAGGGTTTTCACCTTGTTGCCAATCAGTTAGCATAGTCTCGCTAGCTAAGCGCACTTGTAACAAGCTTCCTGTATTGTTAGGTAAGCCTTTAAGCTGTTGTAAGGCACTATTTGCCTGACTTATATTACGTTGTGTATGCCGTGCTACTGTTGATAACTGATCAGCATTTAAAACTAAGTTATATTTATTTACTGATTGTTTTAAATCAGCATTCAACAATGGATAATTAAGCGCTACTTGCTTTGCGAAATTACGCTTAATAGTTGCTACGTTTTTGTATTGAGCTTGCTGTATCAAGCTTTCTGCATTTTCAATATGATCTTGAGCTGAAAAAGCAGGTACTGATATAAAGTTCAATAATGCCGCCGCAGTTAAAGATTTGGTTATTTTATTTTTCATAAAAATTCCGCCGTTCCATTTTTAGTAACATCTATAAAACAACAATTAGAATAAATGCTCAAGTTAAATTTATAAAATACGTAATTAGTATTAATATTGTTTTAAGGTTTAATATACATTACATAAACACCGTAATTTTTATATAAAGCAGGAATCTATTACAAAAAATGTATATTTTATAAAATAATTTATATACATATCAGTTGGTTAAATTTGGCTTAATAGTTGCTTTAACTATTATTCTAATAACAACACAAAGGAAAAAACAATGACCGATATAGCACATTCTGCGTTTGTAGCATTTTACCTATACTTAATTATGATGTTAGTTCAGTGGGCAGTTGCGACGTTTAGTAAGGCTAAACAACCTGGTGCAGTGCCTGGGAAAATTGATAAAGAGCTATCTCATGGGAGCTTTATATTTAGAGCGCATCGTACTTTTCATAACACCCTAGAAAACAGTGCACTATTTATAGGAACGGTTTTATTTGCTTTTGTAATGAATTATCACAGCTCGGTATTTGCAATTTGTATTTGGGTATATGTGATTGCACGTTTAATTCATATGGCACTGTATTACGCAATTGCCACCGAGAAAAACCCCAGCCCGCGTAGTTACTTCTTTTTAATCAGTGTGATTGCAAACATTGTGATGTTAGTGCTATTGGGACTGCGATTAGCAAGCTAATTAAATGGTTAAAGCGAAAAGCTAATCGGCTTTTCGCTTTAAAAAATATTTATACTATCGGCAACCAGTACTATTAAAGTCAACCACTAGACTTGCGCCCTCACTGTTTCCAGAGACTTTTAGGTACCCCCAAAACTGCTCCTGATCACGAATGAAAATACACTCGTTATTCGCACTATTAGTAGAGTTTGCAATCTCGTTACTACCATTTGGCCAAGTACTATTCGAGTAACTTAAGTCAATATTACCGCTACCATTTGCTGATGTTATTGAAATACCTGACTGACTATTTACATCTGCAATGGCAAACCACATTGGACCACTGTTACTTAAACATATGACTTCACCATCGTTAAGGCGGCCTTCACTTTGCCCTGATGACGTTGCACATGCATCAGGCAGTGAACTATGCGTTTCTTTATATGATGCAGTGAGCTTTACATTATCATAGTTATTATAACCGTTTACCATTACATAATAGTTTCCTACGCGGGCAGGATTGAAAATACATTGTTCGTTATTTCCTTCAAGGTATGGGCGACAGTCATAGCGAGATAAGGTTGGCTCTGAGTCAAAACTGACGTATAAATCAGCATCCCCTGTGCCATCATTTAGACTAAATGTTAATTCGCTAGCGCCAAAAGGGACGTCAAAATTAAACTGTAACTGGGTGTTTTGCTTTTGAGAAATAAAAAGGGGTTGACCATTTATGAGCGTTTGTTTATTACCTTGAGTATTTTCAGTTACGGTTGCGATAATTGTTTTCATATCAATGTCGCCATCGTTATCAGTGACGGTTAATGATACGGTATATTCACCTGACTGCGTGAAAGTATGTGTTGGATTGGCATCTGTGCTGCTAATACCGTCGCCAAAGAGCCAAGTATAACTTACGATATTTCCGTCGCTATCGCTACTACCAACACTTGAGAACGTAATAGGGGTATTTTCTAGGCCTGCATATGGGCCATTTATATTGGCACTCGGTGCAATATTTAACGGCGAACCATATACTAGCTGATCGCACCATTGCACAAATTCATTTTCATAGTTATTAGCCCATTGCTGGGTTTTATTTTTGTACGCACGCCAATTTCCTTGACGTGTGTCTGTGAGCATGGCGTTGAGTTGTTCTTTGTAGCGCTCAAACATAAAGCGTACACCTAAATAGCCCCAACGATAAATTCTATCTTGATCAAAACCATCGTAGTTAGTGGCAAATATTTGCTGCAGGGTAAAACGCTGTCCATTTTTTATGGTATTTATTGCCGCTTCATTATCATTTTGATTCGCGATGTATTCTGCGGCCCCCTCAGACCACCATACAATTTCTTCGGTTGGTGAGTTGAAGTTACCATATAAGTTAAAACGACCGTCTAAGTAATGAACATATTCGTGCTCTAAATTCCATACAAAATGATCCGCTTGTGCATAGCTTGCTTCATAAGCTACAAAGTTGGCTTCGTTATCAATATCAGAAGGATCGCCCTCTAAATACATTCCGCCATTATTAGTATTAATACCAAAAATGGCTTTAGCATACTTGCTATAGTCATCACTACTATCAAAAATATTTACGTATAAAAAACGGTTATAATCATCCGCGACAGGCATATTTTCTGTGGCTAATTTAGCATGAAATAACCCTTCTTCAGCCTGCATTGCATCACATGCTGCAGCGTGTTGACCTGCTGTCATCGCCTGTGAACGGATTTTTATGGTGTTGCTACAATTATACTGCTGGGAAAGTACTTGTTGAGTGAGTGTATCTACAAAATTACAAACACCAAACTTACTGCAATCAGTGTAATAATTTACAATGTCTGCAGCGCCAAGCCACACGGCATCACCATAGCCATAACTTTGATAGGTATTAAAAATATTAGTTAAGCCTGCGTCTACATCAGGTTGAATACTTGCTTTAGAATATTTTTTTAGGCGCGCAAGCTCACTTGCTGCATTTACTATTAAAAACTCTCCGTCAGATCCAATTAACCATTGTTTTTGCGTAAACTCACTTAATTTTATTGCTAAAGCTTTATCGTTTGCTATTAACGTTACAAATTCTTCATTCCACTGCCCGCGAAATAGCAACGTAAAAATTCCATTAACTGCATTACGCATATTCCAACTGCTCGCATAACTTTTATCAAAACGCGTTAGCCATTGCTTAACAACTTCAAGATAACGATGTTGTTGTTCAGCACTATCCATTGTAATAATGACTTCTGACAGTGTTTTACCATGGCCATCGTTGTTATCATAAAAATGTTGATTGTTTACAAAGGCATCAATAGCAGCTGCAACGCTAGGAGTTACCAATGCAGGAAAGTCGATAGAGTCATTATAAAACTCTGCATAAAAGCCGGTTCGCAAATATAAAAATAAAGCTTCGATCTGCTCATTGCCACCACCAGTGTAACTTTGTGAAAGTGAGTTAGCATGGTTAGCTACAGCAATCATATTATCGGTGGTAAAAATCTGTGGTTGAAGATCGGTTGCAGCGAATAACTCGTTGATACACCGTGTACCTTGGCGCTTTACTTCGTCAATAATCGTCACGGGATTTGCAACAGCAAGGGCATTCAAATCACAACTAACGACCATTACCTGACTTAACATTCTCTGCGTTCTAATATGTTGCTGTATTGGCGTTTGTTGAGGTAGCTGTTGCGGCTTTTGTTGTGATCGTGCCACAGGTGCATTGCTATTACTGTATTGGTTTACGCCGTGATGCATGACGCGTTCTACAATAGCAGGCTGCGGTTTAAACGTTCGTTCTTGCTGGGAATGTGCAGTTGCAAAGCCGGTGATACCTAATAGTGGTAAGGCCAAAATAAATGTATATATTTTCATAACTTTCCTTTGATAATGATTATCTCAATCTGTAGTACACAATTGAGGTACAGGGTTGTATCATTTTTCTTCCTGTGTAATCAATAAGTTTTGCTTTTACCTTTAAAAATAATACTTTAGTTTGCTTGGTGTTAAGCTTTAGAGGCAATAAAGTCACATTAGATGCGAAGCACTTGTAGACTTAAAGATTTAAGCAGACTCATAATATTTTTAATTCAATAGCTATTGTCTTTAGTGAGCAAGGGCTTATTAAACGGGTGAGTTTTGTTGACTTATATAAAGTTATTTGAGGAGATGACTAAATACTTATTCTTTAATGGCGTTTTATTTAAAGCGAACCTTACAGTTAATTCATCACATAGCTTTGAAATACGATGCGCGTCTGAGGGGAATTCGGTTCGCGCAATTATTCCTTGATTTTATTTGGCTTTGTTTTTCGGGTCACAATAAAACACATTAATGAGCCTAATGTAACTAAAACAACGCCTTGCCAGAATGCGCTGGTAAGCGATATTGATAAATAAATCGAGGCAAATAGCGTCGATAATACAGGAATAAAGTAAGACAAGGTGCCTAACAACACTAGGTTACCGCCAATTATTGCTTGGTTCCATAGTGCGTAACCTCCACCAATAACCACGCCTGCCAATACTAAGGTAAAGCTAGAATCTAGGCTAAACTCAAAGCTGGGTTCATTACTCAATCCGTAGCTTATCCATAAACAGATTGCCGTGGCTGCAAAAAATAAACTAATGGCATTTTTACCCTCGCTAAGTTTAACCGTTACACTGCAATACACAGCCCAAATAAACGCCGCTGCAAATGCCATAGAATAGGGCAATGGGTTGTCACTAATATTAGCGGTTAATATTTTCACAGATAAACCACTATTGCCTGCAATGCACCATACAACACCAAAAAACGCAATCAGTATGCTGGGGTAGACTAATACGCTTACTTTAGTGCGGTTAACAATAATCGATAATAAAATGGTTAACGCTGGCCAAAGGTAGTTAATAATCGCCATTTCCAACGCTTGCTGGCGACTATTTGCAAAGCCAAGCGATAAAGCCAAACACATTTCGTAAATCACAAATAAGCTGCCACCAAAGACTAAATAGCGCTTTGGACAATTGTTTAGCTTTGGTACACCCATGACAAGCATTAAAAAAATCGCACTGACGCTATAAATCAAAGCAGCACCGCCAATTGGGCTAAATAACTCCGATAAATCACGAACAAAAGCAGTTAAACTGCTCCAAAGTAAAATAGCGAGCACCCCATAGAGGGTGTATTTATGTTTGATTAAAAAAGACATGGTGAACAACTTAATGAAAAACAAAAGTAACACTTTAATATATATATCAAGGGGTAGGGCATTAGTTTTACTAACTTTTAGTCTGATAGGTAGTAGCAGCATGTAGGGTCTTTTTAATCGTGGCGCGAGGTTTGTAACCTCGTGAGCAATTGGTAACTGCTCACGCGTTATTCTACTGGCTTACATCCATGTAAGAATAAGTAAGTCCGAGCAAAGTTTTCGCGTCTTGCTAACGCTCCTTACCTACATTCAGTGGGCAACAAAGAGTAAATCCACCCTAGGGAAGAGCTCGATGGGCAGCGCCTGTTTGGCATTGATGCAGCGTTATTGCCTAAATGCCAAACAGATTACTACAAATCTAACCTTAAAAGACCAACAGACCCTAGTTAAATAATTTAAATAGCATCCACAAATATAGAAGGGTTATTTATTCAATATTTACCTGAACGCTGCTTACTTGATTATCGTAGGTCGCTGAAACAATAAAACTACCAGCGCTATTCGTTTTACTGGTTAATCTATAAACCGCATTCTCTGTACCTGCGCTAATTAATTTTGTAGTTACCAAACTGCTTCCATTAATGCTCCAATCAGCAAATTCAGTTACATTCACACTTGAAGTTTCATCACTGCTATTAGCCGTCAGTGTGAGATTAATTGAACCAAGAGGGGTCATAGTTAATACTGAACTGCCATCATTTATTTGAAGATCATTTAAATCATCAGAACCATCGACTGTTACTGTAATAATTTTCTGCTTGTTGCCACAGCTGCCAATTAATTGAGTTTCACCAGATTTGAGCGCAACAAGCGTTCCTTTGTTTTCGCCTTCATCTGTTATACCAATATAACGGGTTCCTACTTGCGACCAAGTAATAGTGTCATTAATAGTCTTAGCTTCTTGAGCTACCAAAGAGGCAATTGCACTAACTTGAATACGATCGCCAATATTAAGATTGATCTCTTCAGTTGGCTCATCATTAACTAAAATATCGATAGACTCTAAATTTTTAGGATCTGCTTTCACTGTCAGCTTACCAAGAACGTTGTCTATTTTAGCTGTAATAGTTGTATCTTCAACATCAGGAGCGGATGTAAACAATAAGCCGTCAGAGTTGATTGTTGCAGTACTGCCGTTATCAACAGCAAAACTTAAACCTCTAATGGTATTTAAAGATGTATATCCATCAGCATAGGTAAGATCGGCTGATAATTGCGCAGGTATACATGTATTAATGTAATCAATGTTAGAAGCGGCTGTTTTTAAGTTAATTTCAGTTACTGCGACATCACTTACTGAAACCTCACCTTCACCTGAGATATCATTGATGGTAGTTCCTATGATAGATACAGCCCCTTGGTTTGCTGTAGTACTCGAAACCGCATTTACAACACCATTGCTATTTACAGTTGCAATAGTCGGATCGTTAGACTCCCAGGTTACCTCACTAGTAATGTCGCGCGTGTCACCATTACTATCTATACCCGTAGCACTTAATTGTAATGTCTCACCTGGCTTTAAGCGTTGTTGATCTCCAACTATCTTAACAGATTCAATAATGGTGCCTTCAGAACGAAGTTTGTCTAACTGTATTGCTTTTGCAAGATCCGTTGTATCACTTTCAGAACCGCAACCCGTAACGCTGATAATAAATAATGCGGTTACAGATAATTTAAAAAAACTGTGTATATTAATCATATTTCAATTGCTTCCTTTCATACATTACTAAAAGTGATAAACAAAGCCTAAGGTATAACCAGCTATTTCGATATCATCACCTTTGAAAAGGGATTGATAACCAAGTCTTATTTGAGTGTTTTCTAAATAAGGAATTTGCTGGTGCATTGCGACTCCCCAAGAAAAACCATCATATTTATAATCACCATTTATTGATGTGGAAGGATTAGACACAACAACTTGATTTTTTGCATAACCCAATGAAACGTCCAGACCAAAGCCATTTACTACATCAGATTGCATAACAAAATAAAGGGCTAAGCTTTTGTCTAAATTTAACTCTGTATTATAAATATTATCACTCGTGTTTGATGCTAGGTAATGCGCTTCAAAAGCCATGTTATTGTTACTGATACCAGCACGTATCAATGCACCTTTAGGGGTCGCGTTTTCATTACTTATTTTGATATCACTCATCATGTAGTCAACACCAATATAAGGGGTATCTGCAAAACTACTGAATGATGCGCTAAGTAAAAGTAGAGTAAGAACTTTTTCCATAAATTTAAACTTTTAATCCATCTATATTTTGGAGCGTATATTATAAGAGCACTTTGTATTAATCAAGCCGAGCAATTCACTCAATACGTAATTAATAATACTGTTACCAATACAGCATTCTTATTTAAAATTTTATCGAACTAAGAACATAATTAAGTGTGTAAGGCATCTTAAGTAGCACCTTACACATTATTGTTTATTCAATACCAATAAAGCCGCCGGTTTGATGTGCCCACAGTGCAGCATAAATGCCGCCTTTGGTAATTAATTCATCGTGACTGCCTTGCTCTACAACGCCACCTTTATCAAGCACAATAAGCCTGTCCATTTGTGCAATGGTTGATAATCGGTGTGCAATGGCAATGACCGTTTTGCCTGTCATTAAATCATCTAAGCTGGCTTGAATAGCTGCTTCTACCTCTGAGTCTAAAGCGCTGGTGGCTTCATCAAGTATAAGAATAGGCGCATTTTTAAGTAACACCCGAGCAATAGCAATCCGTTGACGTTGCCCGCCCGAGAGGGTTACCCCTCGTTCGCCCACTTGTGCATCAAAGCCTTTATTGCCTTTGCTGTCTTCTAAATCGGTTATAAAATCGAGCGCTTTGGCTTGTTTGGTCGCATCGAGCATTTCGGCTTCTGTGGCGTCGGGTCTGCCGTATAAAATGTTATCTTTTACTGAGCGATGTAGTAGGGATGTATCTTGGGTAACCATAGCAATATAACGGCGGAGACTTTCTTGGCTAACATCGGTTATATTTTGACCGTCAATACTAATGCTACCCCTGTCTGTATCGTAAAAACGTAGCAACAAGTTAACTAATGTGGATTTACCTGCGCCAGAGCGACCTACTAAGCCAATTTTTTCGCCCGGTTTAATATTTAAGTTTAAACCGTTAATTACTGGACCTCGGTTATTTTCATTAGCGGCTTTACCATAATTAAAGTGTACATCGTTAAAGTCGATTGCCCCTTGAGTTACTTTTAAGCTATCGGCTTTTGGCTTGTCATCAACTGCAATTGGGTTTGACAGGGTGCGCATACCATCGGCTACGGTACCAATATTTTCAAATAAGCTGCTAATTTCCCACATGATCCATTGAGCCATACCATTAAGCCTTAGCGATAAACTCAATGCCACGGCAATAGCCCCCGCGCTAATGGCACTTAACGACCATAAATACAAAGACACCGCTGCCACCGAAAATACCAGTAAATAGTTCAAGCTTTGAATAACCACATTAAGGCTTGTTACCAAACGCATTTGTTTATAAACAGGCTGTAAAAATACATCCATGCTTTGTTTAGCATATTGCTCTTCGCGTTGAGTATAAGAAAACAGCTTAATGGTTGAAATATTGGTGTAGCTGTCAACAATACGGCCGGTCATTTCTGAGCGTGCATCAGCTTGTGAGCTAGCAATGCTTTTTAACCGTGGTACAAAGTAAATTTGCACGCAAATATATAGTGCTAACCACACTAATAACGGCAGCATTAAGCGCCAATCTGAGGCGGCTACTAAAAACACCATTGAGCCAAAATAAACGGCAATGTACATCAATACATCAAGTAACTTAGTGACCGACTCACGCACGGCCAATGAGGTTTGCAATACTTTAGTGGCTATTCTTCCGGCAAATTCATTTTGATAAAAGCTAACACTTTGGCGTAACAAATAACGGTGCGCTAGCCAGCGAATCGACATTGGATAGTTGCCCAACAGTGCTTGATGTAAAATAGCCGACCTAAAAATACCACTATGGGCATCACGACCAAAAGCATTAACCCCATCTTTATTAATTCGGATTGATGCTGTGAAAACAGCTCTTCAGGGGTGTACTCGCCTAACCAGTCAACTAGTTGCCCCATGTAACTAAATAAAGACACTTCTAAAATAGCTAATAATGCGGCACTGAGCGACATAAGCACCAACGACAGTTCCATGCCTTTGGTGTAATGGCGGCAAAATGCAAATAAGGTATTAGGAGGTTGAGATGGAGAACGCTCCGGAAACGGTTTAGTCATCCGTTCAAATAATCGATACATATTAGAAGCTTATTAAGTATTTATAGAGGTGTCCCACTATACCATTGTAAAGCACAAAGGCGCAGTGGGAATGAGATGTATAAGTGTTATCTTAAGTTGAGTTAACGCTTTAAAGTTTTGTGTGACCGGTTTTATTTTTTACCAGCCAGTAAGATATACCTAAGGCTATTGTTACCAATGCAAGGCCAACAATTTGCTCTGAGGTCACTAATTTTAAATCTAAAACAATAATTTTACGTGCCACAGCCATTAGTGCGGTGGCAATAACCAGTTCAACCGGCAGTGAGCTTGAACCTAAATATAAACGAATGTTGGTAAATATTTCTACTGCTATAAGCACCACCATAAAAGCACCAAAGGTTTGTAGAATGTCTTCAATGTTTAATAAAAAGTAAGGGGGAGAGCTCAATCGCATATATAAAACATAAACTACATCAGCAATACTCCAAAAAATAACCAACACCATGAGTACCGCTAATATTTTAATAGCAAAGCGAATCGCATGATGTAAATACTGCATAAGGGGATCAACATGATCCTCAGGTAATTCTTCATGTTTCTTCATATTTTTACAGCACCTTATTATTTTAAACAGGGTATATAAAATGATAGCTGATTAATCGTGTTTCTTTCTTTAGTATACGTACAAATCAGCATAAGTGATTATTTTTATTAAACTAGCGTATTTATAAGTTGCAATGAACCAAGCCGAGCAAGCTAGCTAATGTTAATTAAATGTAATTTAACCTGAGGTTTTTAACGTCTATCTCAAAAGCATTGCTGTATAACTGTAGAGCTGTCATTTTAAAAACATCAACAATGAGGATTAAACTGCTATGTCAATTTCACCTTTAAAGTTAGTTATTCGGCTTATTAAGTATAGTGCGGTTGCATCTGTTTGTAGCGCACCATTTTATAGTGTGGCGGCACAAACCACACAACAAGCATCATTACACACTATTGCAGGGCAAATTTCAGCGCAACGTATTGGAGATGATATTCAAACGTTGGTGGATTTTGGGACTCGCCATACTTTATCTGAAACTAAATCGGATACTCGTGGTATTGGTGCGGCAAGGCGTTGGATAAAAAAAGAATTTGAAGCAATTTCTGCACAGTGTGGTGGCTGTTTAGAAATACTAGAAGTAAAGCAAACCATTTCGGGAGAAAAGCGTATTCCTAACCCTGTGGAAGTGGTTAATATAATTGCGATTCAGCGCGGTAATACCGATCCTAACCGTATGGTGATGATGTCGGGAGATATAGACTCGCGGGTTAGTGATGTTATGGACTTTACTAGCGATTCACCGGGGGCAAACGATAATGCATCAGGGGTTGCCGGTGTTATTGAAGCTGCACGGGTGTTATCGCAATATACATTTAATGGCTCAGTGGTATACGCCGCACTCTCAGGTGAAGAGCAAGGTTTATTTGGTGGTAAAATTTTAACTGCTTACGCACAAAAAAATAACTGGCAAGTGCATGGTGTTTTAAATAACGACATGATTGGCAATATTACTGGCATTAATGGCGTAACCGATAACACCACTGCACGTATTTTTTCTGAAGGCACGCGCGTCGTTGAAACTAAAGAACAAGCCCGCACTCGTCGTTTTACTGGCGGCGAAGTTGACTCAGCGAGCCGTAATTTAGCACGTTACATAGACACCATTGCTGATAAATATATTGAAAACTTAGATACCATGCTGGTATACAGGCTCGACCGCTTTGCTCGAGGCGGGCATCACCGTCCGTTTAATGATGCGGGCTTTGCGGCTGTGCGTATTATGGAAACCAACGAGCATTATGATCGCCAACATCAAGACCTGCGCACAGAAAATGGGGTTGTGTACGGTGATACCATTGATGGGGTTGATTTTGATTACGCCGCAAAGCTAACTTCATTAAATGCGGTTAGTCTTGCGTCAATGGCATGGGCTCCTGCGCCTCCAAAAGAGGTGAAAATTAGCGGTGCTGTGCGCGCCAGTACCACACTTACTTGGCAGCCAACAGAAGATGAAAATGTAGCGGGCTACCGTATATACTGGCGCTACACCAGTGAGCCACAATGGCAATATAGCCAATGGGTTGATAATGTCAGTGAATTTACACTAAAAAATGTGGTTATTGATAACTACTATTTTGGGGTTGCTAGCGTGAATAAACAGGGGGTGGAATCACCAGTGGTATTCCCAGGTGCTGTAGGCTCGTTTGATCACAACATAAAGTAAGTGTGCTTTGCTTGAAAATTCAGCAAACAGCTGCGAATAAGGTGTTAAGCACGCTATTTATGCTTGCGCCTTATTTGTTATGCCCTTAAAGTGTAAACAAAGAAGTAAAAAGGTTATTAAAATGCAGCAACAAGAACAACAACCATTAACACCAGAGCAGCAAGCTGAACTTCAGCAACAAGAAATTAAATGGCAGCGCGAGTGTTTTCAAAATGCACAACAACATTTAGCTGAAAAAGGCATTATGCCTAAAACCTTGCTTGAAAAAGAAAGTCGTTTTTTAGCGCCTTTATGTGCGCTTTGGAAATTTAAAGCGCAAAATGGTAAAAGCTACTGGGTGATCACCGGTCGTTTACCAACCGATCATGCTGAAGCGTCTGCAGCAAAAGATGCACGTGATGCCATGCGTTATTTTTCATTGCAGTGGCAGTTAAAAGCCGACCAAATTATTACAGCGGGTGCGCGTGATAAAACCCAAGCCGATTTTGCAAACTTACTTATAAATCGTGCTCACGGCTTATATGAAATGCATGAAAATGAGCAGCTTTGGGCAAAAGAACCAGCTTAAAATAAAGGTAATTACCCTTTAAAAAAACCTAACTTAGTGACCTAAGTTAGGTTTTTTACTTTTCAGCTATCGCCTTGCAAGAGGCTTAATACGCGCTATCTACTCGTACTGTGTTATTAGTTAAGTAAATAAGGCGAACATTATCCCCTTGATGAAAACGCATAGCGGGATCGCTGTCTTGTACCACCATAAATTGCTCACCACTTTCTACTTGTATCAATAATTCAACGAGTTGAGTGTGTTCATAGCGTTGTGTTTGCTGCTGATTATGGGCAACGTTACCACCAATCACCGATCCTAAAATAGTCGCTACAGTACGACCACTGCCGCCGCCAAACTGGTTACCAATAACACCGCCTAATAAGGCACCGCCAAAGGTCTTCCAGCCGTTACTTTTGTCTTGTACTAATTGTTGCTCAGTAATAGTGCGCACCGACTTTACTTTCCCAAATAGTACTTGCTGTACAGGAACGGCTTTATTGCGTTCATACTTGGCAAACGTTGGGGTACTCACTACTAATAAAGCGCATAAAATTAAGCTAAGCGTTTTCATAGTTCGCTCCTATTGTTACCAACCAAATGTTGATTTTTCACGCGTTTTACGAATTTCAGTTTCGTCAGCCCACTCAACAAGGCCGCTTTGCATATCCATTAAACGCATTGTAAATTTGTAGTACACATCGGCTTTATCGGCATTAGATTTAACAATGCTTGATAGGTTACCGTACAGCATATATTGCGCACCAATTTGCTTACCAAAAGCCACCGCAGTACTTGGGTTGACTAGAGCGTCTTCGTTTTGAAATGAAATTTGCTCACGAACTGCTTCTACACGGGTCATATCAACAAATCTAAATTTGCCGCTACGCAGTAATTGAGTAGAGATTGAGTCGGTGATTGATTCAGTATCTATATGTTCACTAGTTTTATTTTTAATACGCTCTACAAATACCACTGGACGTGTGTTGGCGGTCATAGTACCAACTACAGGCGAACTAAGCAGAGAGTCGGTCATTTGTGAGGCGACTTTTTGTAAGTCGGTAGAGCCAAAGTTTATATCTGTGGTTTCTACGGCTTGAGCATCACCATAGCTGACAACTGCTTTATTGGCACAGCCTGAAAGTGTCAATGCTGCTAAGCCTAAAATTGCATAACTAGACAGTGTTTTAAATTGTTTATTGATCATCATGATTTCCTTTAATCTTTAAATTCTTGTGCGTCGGTTGATACTTCTCTCACAGCTAATGAGAAGGTAACGGCATCAGAGCTAGGCGCAAGCCCTGCAAGCTGAGTTTTAGCAAAGCCAAATAGCGTTAGGGCCTGCCACGGTGAGTGGTTGCCTTTAATAGCAAAGCCATCTTTATCAAACCAGTTAAATTGATACTGTAAGTATTGCGACTTTTTATAGGTACTCGCTAAAGTAACTACCACATCGGTAAGGTTATTTGTTTGACGCGTTTTTACATCACTGATTAAAAGCTTTTTAGCTAATTGTGGATTATTAACATTGAGCTGCTCTTTGTAAGCGTTGGCAGTTTGCTCAACCCCAATACCTGAGGTTACAGGTCGGCTGCTACATGCGCTAAGCATAAACAGCGCAATAACGGGAAGTATGTATTTCATGATGGCTCCTAAAGTTGCACTACATGGGAGTTAAAATAGTTATTAACAGAGGTTAGGTAGATTAACGTTAACCCTTGCTTACTAACGGTAAAATTTATTGGCGGTTGTGAGCCAACGTTTAAAGTATGCTCGCCTGCTTTAACTGCACTGCGGGCAAGGCTGATCTGATTAGGTAGGGTAAGCCAACTGCGCGTATCTGCTTGCTCAGATGCAAGGTTATACAAGTTTGCCAAAATGTTCCCTACATCGCCGGCACTGCGCGCAAGCTCTGCACGCATTTTTTCTTTAGCGACAAGGCGTAATATTTGCCTTGAAACACGCCCAGCGACTTGCTGCTCTAACGTTTTAGCAGCCAGTGCCTCTAAATGTACTAACGGGCTTAATGCTAATTTTTGGTCATCAACTTTTAAATTATTAACGGCACTGCTGTAGGCATTATTAATATAAACAGGCATTGCTAGGCTATAAAAGCGGGCATCCCCCTGCGAAGTATAAATAGGCAATCGCAATTTAAACTCATGCTGTTTTGGTATAAGGCCTTGTTCAAACAATATAACTACTTCGCCTTGATTTTTATCTATGGCGTTTACTTCACCAAACTGTCGCTTAAATTGCTGGTAGTCATCCGCAAAACCTTGCTGCTTAGCAAGGCGTAGTAAATCTTGCTGTAAATACGGATTGTTAGGTTGTATTTCGAGTGCTTTTTTATAGTCTATGTAGGCATCATCGCCTTGCTTTGCTTTTTCATATAACAACCCGGATAAGTAAAACGTGTACGCATTTTGAAAGCCATTTTTTACCGAGCGAGTTAAATTATCCATGTCTGGGTAGTGTTGCTGTGCTTGGGCAATGGCATTATCAAACTCGCTTTGATTATCAAGTAGTGCATCAACTTGTACTTTATTAGCGCGGCGTATTTCAACTAACGCGCTCTCAATATCGCGTTTATAAACATAATTAAGTGCTTTGTAGCTATGCAACATACTCATTTCGTAAGCAGGGGGGATATAACCTATTGCTGAGTCGTTGGTTAACAGCGCATTGCTTTGCTCAAGCCCTGCACTTACTTGTATTTTGGCTGCTTGGCGTTTAGCTTGCATTTGTTGATAGACATTTTCAAAATATGTTTGCGCACTGTCTGGATTATTAGCTAAATCAGCAATACGTCCTTGCTCTAATTGGTTCAGTAAATAATTACTGTGCGCTTTACTATTGGTTTTTATAAGGGCGCGTGCATTTTCAATATTATTATTGCTAATAGCTTGTCTAACAGGAGTGGTGTTTGTGGCATAATCATTAAATAGATCGTTAAAACCAATGGTGCTGCAACCACTTATGATAAAGCAAAAACTGAAAATTAAAATGTGACGCACACGCACTCCTCTTATCTATTTTATAAGGTTAACACATGGCCGATAAATGCAGGTGTGAAAGATTGTAAAAAAGCGTAGCGTATAAACATAGACTAAAAACCCTTAATATCATTTAAAAAATATCCATGTTAACGTTTACAACAATGGACGCTAATTTAACCTGTATATAAACACGGTACATATTTATCAACACATTAGGAATTCATTTGAAAGCCACTCTGTTCACTATTATCGCGTTAGTTGCCTTTGCTGCCAATTCATTATTGTGTCGTTTAGCGTTGGCACAAGGTTATATTGATGCGTGGAATTTCACTGTTATAAGGATACTCAGCGGGGCGGTGTGTTTGGCCATTATTATGCTGCTCTATACAAGGCAGTTAAATAAAAAATCACAATTAAGTAGTTCTGTTACTAACGATACCGGAAGCTGGCGAAGCAGTGCGAGCTTGTTGATATATGCGCTGTGTTTTTCTGTTGCTTATATAGAGCTAGATACCGGCATGGGTGCGCTTATTTTGTTTTCTGCGGTGCAATTTACCATGATCGGTTGGGGCATCTATAAACAAGAGCGCTTAACCGCTGTGCAATGGCTTGCATTTATTGTGGCGTTTGTGGCTTTTGTTTACCTAATGCTACCATCGCAAACAGCGCCACCGCTAATGGCGGCAATATTAATGAGTATAAGTGGCGTGGCATGGGGAATTTATAGTATTAGAGGCAAAGCGTGTGTATCACCACTTAGAGCCACCACTTATAACTTTATTCGCAGCTTATTAGTGCTACCTGTTTTAATAGTGGTGGGTATGAGCCAGCTTAAAGATATTCGTATGGAAGGAGTGTTACTTGCCATTGGCTCAGGTGCGATAGCATCGGGTGTTGGTTACAGTATTTGGTATGTGGCTATGCCATTATTAAAAAGCACGCATGCAGCTATAGTGCAGTTATGCGTGCCCGTTTTGGCAGCTATTGCAGGAGCGGTGTTTTTATCAGAAACATTAACTGTGCAATTTATGCTCTCCAGCAGTATTATTTTACTAGCGGTATTGGTTTTTACGTTAAATAAAAAAACTAACACCGCTTAGCAGGTGGGCTCACATTAAGCACAAAGCGTTCATACAATGCTGGTAAGTGGGTTAAAATAGCGTCTTTACCGAATAAATTACTCTCTTTAATACAATTGTGTAATACCTCTAGTGATAAATGGCTCATAAGCTGCTCTGACTGCGCAATGTGGCTAATGTGCCAAAGTTCTGGGGCAACACCGCCTAAATCGTGCTGATAAGGCCGATAAAATCCAAACTCCTCTAGGTGAGTGTCTAGCCATTGACTTAGTTTGGCAAAAGGTCCGCCATGCTGATACTCATCGGGGGTTAGTTGCAACACATAATCGCCACTCACTGCGCTTTTATCAAAAATATCTAAGTCAGTGCCTAAATGATGGCGGCTTGCCCCTGGCAGTGCAGAATACAGCATTATGGCGGTACATTTTTCAATATCACTCAGTGAATTTAGTTCAACGGCTTGTTGCGCTTTATCTAACACCACGCGCTTATTTGAAAATTTAGCATTCCAAATAGCTGATTGACGATTAAAATCCCGAAAACTTGATGCAATACATAAATCAAAGCCAGCGGATGCGGCCGCTGATTGCAGTGCAATAAAGTCGTTAACAATATTGGCATGCAAATAATGGTTTTGTATGGCGACTAAGTGTGCATCACTTTGACCGGTTATGCATTGTATGAGTTCTTTATTTGCAGTCATTAAGTTAACAGTTGTTCTAATATTTGTTCATAAATATCCGCAAGCGCGATCAGGTCGTCTGTACTGACACACTCATCAACTTTATGAATTGTGGCGTTACGTGGTCCCAGCTCGATTACTTTAGCGCCGGTTTGGGCAATAAAGCGGCCATCTGATGTCCCACCTGTTGTTTCTAAATTAGTGGTTAAGCCAGTTACTGATTTAATGGCAGCGACGGTAGCGTCAACTAACGGACCGTGATCGGTTAAAAACGGTAGGCCATTTACAATCCAATTTAGTTCGTAATTCAAATTATGTTTTTGTAAAATCGCGTTCACTTTTTGTTGCAGCTGCTGATGAGTAACTTCGGTGCTAAACCTAAAGTTAAATTGTACTTCAAGCTCACCCGGGATCACATTACCAGCACCTGTGCCACCATTAATGTTAGAGATTTGAAAGCTGGTGGCTGGGAAAAAGTCATTACCCATATCCCATACAGTTTGGCTTAGCTCGGTTAAAGCTGGCGTAGCTAAATGAATTGGGTTTTGCGCTAAATGTGGGTAAGCCACATGCCCTTGCACGCCTTTTATTGTTAAAAAACCAGTGAGTGAACCACGACGGCCATTTTTAACCACATCACCGAGCACATCGCGTGATGAGGGCTCACCAACAAGACACATATCAATTTTTTCACCGCGCGCTTCTAAAGTATCTATTACGCGGGTGGTACCGTTGATAAAAGGGCCTTCTTCATCTGAGGTAATTAAAAACGAAATAGAGCCTTTATGATCAGGGTGCTTGGTTACAAAACGCTCTGTGGCTACAACCATGGCTGCCAGTGAGCCTTTCATGTCGGCAGCGCCACGCCCATGTAATAAACCGTCTTCAATTAATCCTGCAAAAGGCGGGTGCTGCCAATTCTTTTCAGGCCCTGTGGGCACTACATCGGTATGCCCAGCAAAACAAAAGTGTGGTGATTGCGTGCCTTTTCGTGCCCAGGTATTGAGGGTGTCGGTAAAAAATAGCGATTCTATGTCAAAGCCAATTGCACTTAGACGCTCATTCATCATATGTTGGCAGCCTGCATCTTCAGGGGTAACTGACTCTCGCTGAATTAAAGCTTGGGCTAGGGTGATTACTGGGTGAGTCATTATTTAAAGATCTCATCGTACTGGGCTGCTTTAAAGCCTAAATGGTATTGCCCGTTATTAATAAGAACAGGGCGTTTAATCATTGCAGGTTGTTCAACCAATATATCGATTGCAGTTTGCTTCGTTAAGCTTTGCTTTTGCTCATCCGACAGCGCTCTGTAGGTTGTGCCACGTTTATTAACAAGTTGTTCCCAGTCAATATGCTCTGCAAAATCGCTAACCATATTATGATTAACGCCATCTTTACGATAGTCATGGAAAGTGAATGCGATGTCATTATCGCTTAGGTATTTTTTTGCTTTTTTGATTGTGTCGCAGTTGCTAATGCCATAGAGAGTGATCATAAACCTACTTCTTTTTGATAATAGTTAATAAGGTATCTACACCGGCATTGACCTGCGGGTGAGAATAATGAAAAGTGCCTAAGTCGTGGCCATTGAGTATGATAAGGCTAGCTAAAATAGACGTATCGAGTTCACGCAAATCAAAGTAAGCGAGGCGCTGTCCTTTGGTTATTTTGCTGCCATTAAGCTGAGCAATATGAGTATGCGTGAGAGTTTGAGAATCAGGAACGGCTAAGTTTATTAATACTTTTAAGCCATTTTTAGCTTTTAAAATAAACTCGCACCCACCGCTTTTAACTTGCAACAAAGTCCCATTAAATGGCGCTAACACTTTATGGCTAGTTAAGCTGACAATAATCCCTGGTCCTAAAGTTCCAAAGCGGAAAAAAGCTTCAGGATGCGCGTCCATTTGCAAAACTTTGCCACTGAATGGGCTGGTTATTTGTATTGCGCTTCGGCCAATTTTATTTTTAGTTAAATAGCTAACGTCTTCAGATTTCATTATTAATTAAGTTACCACGTTGTAGCCATCGGCTTTGAGAGCAGCCATCGCTTTGTTGACTGTTTGCTTTTTTACTAAGATATAGTCGGTGTCGTAGGTTGAAATTGAAAAAATTGACACGCCAGCTCTTGCTAATACCCCTGAAATATTTGCCATGATACCGGTTAACGAAAATCCTAATGGGCCAATTACTTCTAATGCTTGCCAATTCGATTCTGTATCTTGGCTATCAATTATAAAGTCATCAGGGCAAACGACCGAGAGTTCATCGTGCGTTTTTGAAATAAAAAATAATGGTTGCTTTAACAGGGCAGGAGGGATGTCGGCATCAAGCGCTAAACTATGAATTGATAAAACAGTGCTGTGTAATTGTAGTGTTTGTTTTGACATAAAACCCATCCCTAGCAGCAAGATAATAGCTTTATAGTATAGAGTATTGAATCTAAGTTAAAGGCCCAAACGGAGTCGTTGTTAAAGTTTTTATTAATTAAAAAATAATTGTCCACAATTTCTGTGGATAAGCTTGGGGGTTGTAAGGTATAAATAACCTAACCTATTAATAATTAATTAAAAATTGGCTAGGCTATAAAAGGGGCATGTTAGTCAAATGAGTTAATTAAGTGCCTCAGCTTGCGCTGCTTGAATGGCAGTTAAAGCGATGGTGTACACTATGTCGTCAACTAATGCGCCACGGCTTAAGTCGTTAACTGGTTTACGCATCCCTTGCAGCATCGGACCGATACTGATCAAATCAGCGCTTCGTTGTACCGCTTTATAGGTGGTGTTGCCAGTATTTAAATCAGGGAATATAAATACCGTTGCTTTACCTGCAACAGGGCTGTTAGGTGCTTTTTTAATCGCTACACTTTCCATAATTGCCGCATCATACTGTAGTGGTCCATCTATAATTAGATCTGGGCGCTTTTGCTGGGCCAGTTTAGTTGCCGCTCGCACTTTTTCTACATCAGCCCCACTGCCTGAATCACCAGTACTGTAACTTATCATGGCTACGCGAGGTTCAATACCAAATGCTGCTGCTGAGTCGGCAGATTGAATTGCAATGTCGGCCAGTTGTTCGGCATTAGGATCGGGATTAATAGCGCAATCACCATAAACTAGAACCTGATCCGGTAATAGCATAAAGAACACAGATGACACTAATGATGAACCTGGCGCAGTTTTAATTAATTGTAACGGTGGTCGAATGGTATTGGCAGTGGTGTTTACCGCACCCGATACCAGACCATCGACTTTGCCTTGCTCTAGCATCATGGTGCCAAGTACTACGTGATCTTGTAGTTGCTCTTGGGCGACTACTTCAGTAAGACCTTTATTCTTACGGATTTCCACCATAGGTGCTACGTAGTCATTTATGATACTGCTTGGCTCAATTACAGTTACATGCTCGTTAAGCTCAATGCCTTGCTGCTCGGCGATACGTAATATTTCATCACGATCACCTAATAAAATTGTTTTAGCAATGCCCCGCTGGCCACAAATAGCGGCTGCTTTAATGGTTCTAGGTTCGTTACCCTCAGGCAGTACAATTGTTTTTTCGGCTTTACGAGCTTTTTCAGTCAATAAATACCTAAAGGCAGGAGGGGATAGTTTTCGGGTTTTCCCCACACTTTTAGCTAAGGTATCTAACCAATCAGAATCTATATACTCTGCGTTATGATCTTTTACCTTTTCAATGCGCTGTTCATCATCGCTTGGTACTTCTAGGTTAAAGTTATGCAGTAATAACGAGGTGCGCCAAGTGTCGCCTTCGGTTGCTAAAATAGGCAGCCCTGTTTGCATGGCTTGTTCGCACAGCGCCATGATGCGCGGCTCAGGCTCAAAGCCACCGGTGAGCAAAATAGCGCCTAGTTTAGTACCATTCATAGCAGACAAGCAGGCTGCAACCAATATATCTGAACGATCGCCTGGGGTGACCAATAACGCACCTGGGGTAAAATAATTTAGAATATTTGATACTGTACGGGCACAAAAAGTAATGCGTCTTAGTCGGCGATGCACCATGTCGCCTTCATTAATAATAGTGGCTTTTAAATAGGCACTTAAATCTTTAACGCGTGGCGCTACCAGCTCAAAATCCCACGGAATGGCACCAAGTAACATAAAAGGGTTTTTTCTAAAAATTGGTAAAGAAGCTAGGCGGTTAAGCTCGTTATCAAGCGCTTCTGGCTTGTAAGTATCGACTAAATCAGCGCGAGCACGGCCTTCTTCATCTAGAGGGGCATTTACTTTATTGAAAATACAACCCAGCACACGAGGGTGATCTATGCCACCGTAATTTCCGGCAGCAATTTCAAGGCGATCTTCAATTTGGGTAATACTGTAATTCCCAGGGGTAAGCACAAATACAATATCGGCCCCTAAGGTTTGTGCTATTTCACGGTTTATGCGTCCCGCATAAGGTTGGCGACGAGTAGGCACCATTCCTTCGATTATGGCCACTTCGTCATCGTTTATTTTACTTTGAAAACGCTCAACAATTTCTTCTAATAAGTCATCACCTTTACCATCACCAATCATTTGCTCTGCGTAATCGAGCGCAAACGGTGTTGGCGGGTTAATTGGTGAGCCTTGAGTGACAATTTGAGTAGATTTTTCAGGGCCAGTTTCACCTGCACGTGGCTGGGCGATAGGTTTGAAAAAGTTAACCTTAACCGTCTTTTGTTCCAGCGCCCTTACTAAACCAACAGATACTGAGGTTAAACCCACCCCTGTAGAGATAGGAACCAACATAATACGACGAGCCATATTATAACTCCTTGGTGATGTTTGCGGCGTCGAGTGCAATAACCCATTCTTCGTTGGTAGGCATAACTACCGCTTTGCTTGTTGAATTAGAAGCGCTAATTAATCCAGCTTGGCCGAACCGTGCATCAAGGTTTGCTTGAGGATCTAAATTGATACCCAAAAATGCTAACTGTGTGAGTACTTTTTCTCGAATGATATCGGAATTCTCGCCAATCCCACCGGTAAAAATAACTGCATCTAATTTTTGTAGCGGTACCATATAGGCGGCTATTTGTTTTGCTAAGCGATAGCAAAACATATTAAGTGCCAGCATGGCTTGAGAGTTGCCAGCAATAGCAGCCTCTTCAATAGTACGGCAATCGTTTGATAGCTCGCTTATTCCTAATAAGCCACTCTTTTGATTTAGCAGGTCATCAATTTGCTGCGCAGTGTAATCAAGTTGCGTAGTTAAAAAGTTAAATAACCCTGGGTCAATGTCACCACAACGGGTACCCATTACAAGTCCTTCAAGCGGGGTTAAGCCCATGCTGGTATCGACACTTTTACCGTTTTTGATTGCACACACCGAGCAGCCATTGCCTAAGTGGGCGCTGATAAAGTTACTTTCTTCAACAGGTAAAGCCAGCATTTTAGCGGTTTGACCTGCTACATAAAAATGGCTAGTGCCATGAAACCCATAGCGTCTAACCCCAAAGTCCTTATAAAGTTGATAAGGAAGGGCATATAGATAAGCAACCTCATCCATAGTTTGATGAAATGCGGTATCAAACACGGCTATTTGTGGTAAATCTTTAAATGATGCTTGTGCTGATGAGATGCCCAGTAAATTAGCGTGACCATGTAAAGGGGCCAGTGTGGCTGCTTGGGTAATACCTGCAATGACGTTATCGTCAATTAAAACTGATTGAGTAAAATGCTCGCCACCATGCACAACACGATGACCCACTGCTACTAATTGCTCGTCTAAATTGTGATCTTTTATTAAATCAACCAGCGTATCAATTGCTTGGGCATGTGCTTGGGCATGTGCTTGGTTAGCAGCAAGCTTAATAGTGGTTTTTTCTCCCTGAAACTTATATTTGATTGAGGGAGCATTATCACCTAGGCGCTCAGCTAAACCTGATATAATGTCGTTTCCTGTGTTTGCATCAATAATTGCAAACTTTAGACTTGAGCTTCCACAATTGAGTACCAAAACATGGTTCGGATTATTTGGGAGTGTTGGCATAGATTCATTTTCCATTTAAGTATTAATCAGTACACTTGGTTGATGTATAAGCCTTTGTGGCTTAGATAAGCCTAGACTAAAGTGTAGTAGACTTTATTAAAAGGGCTTTGTGAGATTCTTTCGATAATTTATGCTTTTTGTGAGTTTTACTTATGAAATTAAGCATTTTTACCGATAAAGTGAAAGCAGCTATAATTGTGTTACACTTTTATAAGTACTACGTTTGTTGAAATGTTACAAACCGAGACTATGAGGATTTATTAATGCAAAAAAGTGTGATATCGCAAGTTCAATTAGGGCGTTCTTATGCTAAAACATGGCCAATGCGTAAAGAGGTCGCGCCATTATTTGCAGAATTTAAAGTGATCAGAGCCACTGAGCTTGCAATCACAGTAATGCCAATATTAGCCATGCTGACCCTGTTTTTTCAGATTAATTATTTAGGCTCAGATTTTCTGCCCCAAGCGATTGCCAGTAGTCTGTTTTTTATCTCGTTGCCATTACAAGGGCTTTTATGGTTGGGTAAACGTGCGCAAACTGAATTAGAGCCTGCTATGCAGCAATGGTATAACGAGTTATTTGCAAAAATGGTTGCTAACGGTTACGACGCGCAAATGGGAAAAAACAAGCCCCGCTATTTGGAGCTTGCCGAATTACTAAAAGATATGTTCGATAAAATGGATAAAACGTTTACTAAAGAGCAGTTTTAGTAAATTGCGTAATGTAAAATGACAATGTGACGCTATGCTGTTGTTTTTGCTCAAGTGCTTGCCAATGTTCTGGTCTAAACTTCCACGCAAATGGCGTCATCATAATTAAGTTCTTAACATCGTTAAATGTAAGCGATACCTGCTCTGTGATTAATTGTTGCGATGTATTTTCAAAGCCCGCAGGTGCTGCTATTTGTGTGTGCTCGTTTACGTTGCTATAAATATAATCTTTTAGTTCTTTCAAATGAGTTGGGCCTGGGCTTGCCACAATTAAGCAACCATTATCTTTGACCAGACGTGCAAGTTCACTGTCAAATAAAGGCGCAAATACACTAACCAAAACGTCAGCAAGGTGATCATCAAAAGGCGCTTGGCTAATTGAAGCAACGCTAAAGTGGCATTGTTTGTAACGTTTTGCCGCATACTTTACTGCCGACTTTGATATATCAACACCGTATACGTTAGCCTGGCTGTTATTAGCAATAGCGTGAGTATAAAATCCTTCACCACACCCCAAATCAATCATTATGTCGGCATTAAGTGGCTTAACAATATTGGCTAAAGCCGTTTGTAAAAAGCCATAATAACCTTGTTCTAAAAATGAACGCCTAGCTTGTACCATTTCCAACGAATCGCCAGGCTGTTTAGAATTTTTGTTTTGTACAGGCAGTAAGTTTACATAGCCTTCTTTGGCAAAATCGAAGCTGTGATTATTATCGCATCGTAATGTTTTATCATTGAGTGCTAGTGGCTGTTTACAAATAGGGCAATGGTAATGAAGACTCATGAGCCTAAATAGTCCTTATCAAAAAAAGTTTTTACCCAATGTGGGCGATAGGTGATCAGTACAGTGATTGCCATACCGTTTAGCATAGCTTCAGGAAAGGCCAAAATAGGACTTAGATAAATATAATTCTCGCTTAGCTGATGCCAACTATATTCACCTATTGCGTAATAAAAAGCACCACCGAGTATAATGTTAATACAGGCAACAACACCCGCTGTTAAAAAGCTACAAACAAATATATAGATAAAAAAGTGCCGTGCTAAATAGTGATAACAGACAATAAAAACTAAATAGCTCAATAACACCGGTATAAAGGCACTAATAATGAGTTTTAATGCTACTAATTCTAGTGCTATTTGTCCAAAAGCAGTTAAAAGTGCTGTTGCGAGTACACAACTTAAAATAGCAAGGCGCCACCCCAGTGTTAGGGTTACAGCGGTTATACCTAATATATGCAGATCGAGACCGGGCAAAATACCGGCCTTGATACGCCATAATAAAGCGAGCACCAGCGCACAAGCAAATACACCTGTTTGTCTTGCTGGAGTATTAAATAAGTGACTGTATGTTGACTTGTTAATGCTTAAAAAGCCGATAACGATGACAACAATCCACAGTAACCCTTGTAATTGCGCGCTCAACATAATCGTTAATTAAACTCTGACCAAATAGGCGCATGATCTGAAGGTTTATCGATAGCACGCAGTTCATAATCTATGCCTGTGTCGATACAACGAGCCGCTAAGTCATGCGTTGCCAGTACCACATCAATTCGTAGACCGCGGTTATCAACAAATCCTTTTGAACGATAGTCAAACCAGGAGTATTGGTCGTTAATTTCTGGGTTTTGTTCTCTAAAGGTGTCTTTAAAGCCCCAATTTAATAAGGTAGCAAGCCACTCACGTTCAACAGGTTGAAATGAACATTTACCCGTTTTTAACCAACGTTTTGCGTTTACTTCACCAATACCAATATCTAAATCGGTAGGGGAGATATTAATGTCACCCATAACAATTACATCTTGGTCAGGAGTGAAATGGCTATTTAGATGAGTCATTAAATCTTGATAAAATTGACGTTTGTAGGGGAACTTAGTTTCGTGATTAATGTTATCGCCTTGTGGGAAATAGCCATTCATTACATGTAAGTCACGGCGATTTTCTTGTTCTACAGTGACGCTAATCATCCGCTTTTGCGACTCATCGGTGTCGGTAGTGAAGCCTTTTAATACCGATTTAGGCTCTTTTTTGCATAACATTGCCACACCGTAATGGGCTTTTTGCCCATGAAAATAAACGTGGTAACCCATCTTTTGTACATCATCTAGCGGAAACGCTTCATCGTGTACCTTGATCTCTTGAAGACCGATAATATCTGGCTGGTGTTTATCAATAATAGCTTGTAACTGGTGTAGACGAGCGCGCAGGCCATTGATATTAAAAGAAATCACTTTCATAAAGTTAACCTTCAAACTTATTTTCATTGTTAGCTAAATTGTATCAGCATTTAGAGCGACATAACATGACTGAAATGAGAAAATAACTGCACAATTGTTGCTCAATTACTGCTTAATGTTTAAACATTGTAAATGCATTATTAAATAACAAAATAAATAAAATATTCAATTGATATGTTAAAAGTTGTCTATATAATGCGCAGAAATCGTTTGTTTAACTCGTTCAAATAGGACTACCCCTGATGAAAACTCAATTACTTTTAGCTGCCTCTCTTTTTGTTTCTGTTACTGCTTCTGCACAAAGCAATACATACTTTAGCAAAGACAACAAATTAGAGTCTAACTTGTGTGTAGTAAGCGCCAATGAAGGTTTTTCAGCTGCACGTAAAATGGCTGCAAAGCATGGTATGTACTTATCGCGTTATTCAAAAAGTATCCTATGTAATGGTCAAGATATCCGCGATATAGCTAAAAAAGAATCAGCGGTTCAAGTCGCTTCATCTAAAGTTGAAGTATTTGCAAAAGATTCACATCAAGAAACACAGTTATGTATGACTGCATTAAAGCAAGGCTTACAACCAGTACGTAAGCAAATTGGCAACTTAAACACATTAAAGTGTAATGGCCAAAACGTAACTGATTTTGTAAAGCGTTACCAAGACGCTGCAATCTAAATTACCGTATTTGATATAAATAGCTCGGTTCTTACCGAGCTTTTTTTTGCAAAAATTACCACAGTAGTTTGCAAAAATTGCATTATCGAATATCGCAGCACAAGAGTGTTTTTTAAGTTGTTGTTTTTATTGGGTTATAATTCTGGCATCGTATTTGTATCATTTGAGTTGAAATTTATTAATTTACAAGGATACGTCTAATGAAAAAATTAACGATAGCTTCTACTATTTTAGCCGCATTGAGCTTAGCTGCATGTTCTTCAAATCAGGGTTTAGAAAAAATTGACAGTGATTTTGCAAGCTTAGATAACGATAGCGATGGTTTTATCTCAAAAACTGAAGCTGACGATGATAGTATTTGGCAACACTTTTCAAATATAGATACAAATATAGATAATCAAATAAGTCGTACTGAATATGACGCTTATATGCAGCTAAATGCTGGTAAAGTTGCAACTGATAGTGAAGTAAGTGAGTCTGCATTTAAAGCTGATATTGCGAAGTTTGATAAAATAGAAAATGACTTCAAAAGCTTAGATAATGACAGCAACGGCTTTATTTCAGTTACTGAAGCTGACGATGATGATATTTCAAATCACTTTGGCTACATGGACAGCAATAAAGATAAACGAGTAAGTAAAAAAGAGTTTAATAGCTATATCCAAAAGCATGGTGATTCTGTTGCAGAAGACGATGCACTTGAGCAATTTAAAAATAGCTAAATCACATTATTAAATACACTTGATACCAAGCCAGTGTTTTTCACTGGCTTTTTTTATACCTATAAAATGTTATTTTATTAATATGTTTTCCTAGTTTGCCGTTGTTCTGTCATAATAGATGGCTGTGTGTTTTTATTAACTTTAGAGTGATTATGGTTGGTCGGCGAATTAGTGATGAACAATTAATTGAAATCATTGAAGCGGCGATTTTCGTGGCAGACAAGCCCGTATCAAAACGTCATCTTAAGGACATGGTTTTAAACGACTTAGCAATTTCTATGGCGCGCATTAATGATGCTGTAGAGGCCATTCAAATTCACTATCAGACGCGTGGAATACGTTTAGTTGAGGTAGGGAGTGGCTATCGTTTTCAAGCGTGCAGTAGTTTAAGCCCATGGTTGAGTAATTTATGGCAAGAACGTGCGCCTAAGTACTCGAGAGCTTTACTCGAAACCCTGTCGCTAATTGCCTATAAACAACCCATTACTCGTGGTGAAATTGAGCAAGTACGGGGTGTAGCAACTGGCTCAAATATTATTAAAACCCTGCTTGAAAGAGAGTGGGTTAAAGTAGTTGGGCATAAAGAAGTACCCGGTAAACCGGCACTTTATGCAACGACTAAACAATTTTTAGATTATTTTTCGATAACGGGACTTCATGATTTACCCGCATTGCCAGAGCAACAGCAAAGTAAAATTACCCAGTTATTAAGTGATCCTTCTGTGAGAGAACCATCCAAATGAGTATACAAGGTGAAAAGTTACAAAAAGTCCTAGCCCGTGCAGGGGTAGGTTCACGCCGTGAAATGGAAAAATACATCGACGCTAACCGCGTGAGTGTAAATGGTAAAGTGGCGAAATTAGGTGACAGGGTTGAAGAAACCGATTTGATTCGTGTGGACGGTCACACTGTTAAAATTGAAGAAAAAGCTGACAGAATTTGTCGTGTGATTATGTACAACAAGCCTGAAGGTGAACTAAGCACCCGTAAAGATCCTGAAGGGCGTAGAACTGTATTTGATCGTTTACCCCGTATTGATGGTGACCGCTGGATAGCGGTAGGGCGATTAGATGTGAATACGTCAGGGCTAATGCTTTTTACTAATGACGGTGAATTAGCGAATCGCTTAATGCACCCGAGTTACGAAGTTGAACGCGAATACTCAGCTCGTGTATTTGGTGAAGTGACTGACGAAACGATGAAAAACTTACTTCGCGGTGTAGAGCTTGAAGATGGTCCGGCTAAATTTACCGGCATAAAGCCTATGGGCGGTGAAGGAATTAACCGCTGGTACAACGTAACACTTAATGAAGGTCGTAATCGAGAAGTTCGTCGTCTATGGCAATCACAAGATGTGGAAGTATCACGCCTAATTCGTATACGCTACGGTAAATTAGAGCTTGATAAGCGTGTACCACAAGGTGGTTGGATTGAGTACGATTTAGACACAGTTAACTATTTACGTAAAACAGTTAAACTTGGTAAAGAAACGCAAACTAAGCTGTCGGTTATCCCTGAAAAACGCAAAGATAAGCGCGCTAAAATAAATCAAATTCGTAAGGCGGTTAAAAAGCATAATCAACGTGTAAAACCGACTAAACGTAAGTAATCAAAGCATAAAACAACAAAGCCGCTTTTTACAGCGGCTTTTTACGTTTAAAACTAAATATTACTTTTTAGCTTGTGCATCTAACGATTGGCCATTTATATCTTTTGAGTCATCGCTCATTAAGTACAGATAAGTTGGCATTAGATCTTCAGGTGTCGCCAGTAAATCTCGATCTTCGCCCGGGAATGCGCTTGCTCGCATTGACGTACGGGTTGCACCTGGGTTGATACAGTTTACACGAATCGGCGTTTTTTCAACTTCACACGCCCATGTTTGCATCATACCTTCTACTGCAAATTTAGAAATTGCATAAGGTCCCCAAAACTCTCTTCCTTTGCGACCCACACCCGAAGAAGTAAATACTACAGAGGCATTCTTTGACTTTCGCATTACAGGGAATAGTGCTTTAGTGATCATCGCTTGTGCGGTGACGTTTACTTTCATCACATTTTCAAATGTTGATGAACAAAAATGTTCTAACGGCCCTAAAGTACCTAAAATACCTGCGTTATTTAATAGTCCATCTAAGCGGCCAAATTGGCTCTCGATAGTTGCAGCTAAATCACGATAGTTTTGTTTAGTTGCACCTTTTATGTCCATAGGCACAATAGCGGGCTGCGGGTAGCCAGCATTAATGATTTCGTCATACACACATTCTAATTTATTAGTTGTTTTTCCTAATAAAATAACGGTTGCACCATGTTTTGCATAGGTAATAGCTGCGACACGGCCAATCCCATCACCTGCGCCTGTGATCAAAATTATTTTGTCTTTAAGTGCGTTTTCAGTTGCTTGATAGGTATGCATAAAAGTACCAATGTTTAAATTTTTATTGATTTTAACATAGCAAATCGACAAGTAATCGAATTTATTGCAAATTTAGGTGGCGAAACCAGAAACTTTAAGTTAGATTTAACTGGTCTAATGTCTCATTAATATACTAGCTACATTAAATTAACTTAATTACACTGACTATAAACACACTATAAAAATAAGATTTGTGCGGAGAACACTATGAAAAAAATGCTACTCTCGCTCTCAGTTGCAGCTGCATTAGCAGGCTGTGGCGGCGGAGAAACGTTAGAAGATGTTAAAAACAATTCAGTTACAGTTATTCCCAAAGCGACGGTAAAATTTGACCCTGCAAATGGTGTTATTTCGGTTCCTAATGATTTATTAATGAGTGGCACCCTAGATGGTACTATAAATATTCCAGGGGAGTTAAATAGCGAAAATGTTTCTATCCCTAGAACTGCCTATGCAGATCCGCAACTAGCAATAGGAGCACTTGATGGCTGGTCTACTCAAGTGCCATTCAAAATTGATCTAACCTTTCCACCGGGCATTAGCCTTGATGAAACGTCTGCAGCTTCACCAGGCTCTGTACGTATTTTTGAAGTTATCATGGGTGCAAGCCTAACTGATGCCGAATGTTCGCAAGCACCAGCCGGTGCAGCATGTAAATTAGTAGGCGAATTGACCTTTGGCGTGGACTTTGTAACCCAAGCTTCTGGTGACGCAGTAGCTATTGTCCCACTTAAGCCTTTTAAAGCCGGTAGTTCATACATTAATGTGTTAACGACTGGACTGAAAGATTCAGAAGGTCGCTCGATTGAACCATCTTCAACTTATGCCACTGTTAAACAAGAAGCGCCTTTAGTAACGCCATCACAACTTGCGCTGCAAGGGGCTGTTAATAGCTACGAAAACGTAGTGGTTAGCTCTGGTGATATTACCAAAGACGATATTATTTTTTCTGCTGCCATGACAATGCAATCAGCAGGACCAGTGCTTGGCACGATTAAAAAGGTTTTAGCAGCAAGCCTAACAGAGCCAACAATTCCAACCCCTGCGTTGCAAATTCCAACTCAGCCAATGGCTAACGTACAACAAGCTTTTGCATTGCAGGGTGTTACCGTGCCCGATATATTCCAAGTTGCACAATATCAAAAAGGCAGCATCCAGCTACCTATGTATTTAGGTACACCTACGGGTAAAGAGATCAGTGATCTAAATGATACTTACTGGCAAGGTATGTGTGACAGTGCCGTTGCTATTTTAGGTTACAAAGCGCAAGCTGGTGAAGCGTTCCCAACCGATCCCATTAGCACTAACGATGCGATGTGTGCTGCTTTGAGTGATGGACAGCTTCGTGATTTAGGGCTTGATAGCACTAAACACTTAACTAAATATAACTCACTTCCTAAAATGCAAAGCATGGCGAATGTGCCAGTACAAATTACCAAGCCGATTTTACCGGTTGTTAATGCATACCGTTCAGGTTTAGGTTTAGAGCCATTTACTGCTATGCCAGCAGGTGGTTGGCCTGTAGTTATTATGCAACATGGTATTACCACGCAAAAAGAAAGCATGTTGACACTAACAGCGCAGCTTTCATTACAGGGTTTTGCCACAGTTGCAATTGATCATCCTCGTCATGGTGAGCGTGGTGTAGATGTTGATGTAGACGGTAACGATGATTTTAACGCAACAACAGGCTCTGTACTTAGCTACATGAACTTGAGCTCTTTACTGGTCGCCAGAGATAGTTTACGCCAGTCAAGTGCTGACTTACTTGGTCTACGTTTAGGCTTAAATTTCAGTGGTGACAGTTCACTAAATTCTACTGATGTATCTTACATTGGCCATTCACTAGGCTCAATTGTAGCACCTGCATTTATTGCACAAACGAATAGCCCATTAGCCGAACAAGTAGATCCATTATTTAAGGTTAACGCTGTAGCATTAGCAAGCGGCGGCGGTGGTATTGCTAGCTTCTTGTTAGAATCAGCAGCATTTGGACCATTTATTCAAGGTTCTGTGCTTTCTCAAGCAGGAACTGCTGAAGCTGATGAGTTTAATGCATTCTTAAACGCTGATGCTTTATCAAACTGTGGTGCTTTGTTACCAGACATGCAGGACTTCTTGAGCTGTGGCTTTAATGAGTTTGCAGCATCGCTAACTATGGCGGGTGAAACTGATAAACTAGCTAATATAAAGGGCGTAATGACGCAGTTTGTATTTGCAGCACAAACAGCATTAGATAGTGGCGATCCTACTAACTATGCTGCAACGGTTAAAGCACTAGAAACACCTGTTTACATGAATGTTGTGGTAGGTGATGGCACAGAGAATAACAAGCCAGACCAAGTTATTCCGCCGATGACTGCCAGCAATCCAATTGCAGGTACTGTTCCTCTAGCTAACTTTATGGGGTTAGAAACGGTGAGTACAACTCAAGCGCCAACAGAGATGGGCTCTAGCTATTTAGTTAAATTTAACACAGGTCATCATGGCTCTGTGTTAACACCGGCGCAAGATGAAAGACAGTCGACTACAGTAGCGGGTAGCGCAGCAGCAAATGCAGAAATGCAATTGCAAATTGCAACTTACCTAGTATCACGTGGACGTTTATTATCTGTATCAGATACTGATATTGTGACTAATTAGTAGCCAACCACTCAATTAAGTCTAAAAAGCCACTGTTAAGTGGCTTTTTTTGCTTTAAAGCATGCTAAATTGACTGAAATTTATAAACGGAGAATACAGTTGGAATTTTTATACGAGTACGGTTTGTTTTTTGCTAAAACCATTACCTTTGTTATTGCTATCGCTGTCATTTTAACCTTAATTGTAAGCTCGGCTGTTAAGCCAAAAGCAAAAAAAGGTGAGATTGAAATTGATGATTTATCGGAGCAACTTACCAATATAAAAGAAAGTTTTTTAAATAATACGCTAGGTAAAAAAGAGTTAAAAGCCTATCAAAAGCAACAAAAACTAGAGCAAAAAAAAGCTGAAAAAGATGAGCCTAAATCACGACTCTACGTTATTGATTTTAATGGTAGTATGGATGCGCATGAAGTAGAAAGTTTGCGCGAAGAAGTGACTGCGATTATTTCAATCGCGGACCCTAAAAAAGATAAAGTGCTAGTTCGTCTTGAAAGTGGTGGTGGCGTGGTACATGGCTACGGGTTAGCTGCATCACAACTACAACGTTTTAAGTCAGCTGGTATTGAGTTAACCGTATCAATAGACAAAGTTGCTGCTAGTGGTGGCTACATGATGGCCTGTGTGGCAGATCATATTATTGCCGCGCCGTTTGCAATTGTTGGCTCTATTGGTGTGATTGCACAAATTCCAAACTTTAATAAAATCTTGAAGAAAAATGATATTGATTTTGAACAAATTACGGCGGGCGAATTTAAACGTACGCTAACACTTTTTGGTGAAAATACCGATAAAGCCCGTGAAAAATTTCGCGAAGAGATAGAGCAAACCCATGTGTTATTTAAAACCTTTGTGAGCACACAGCGTCCCAGTTTGAATATGGACTTAGTGGCAACGGGTGAACATTGGTTTGCAACCCAAGCGATTGAAAAAGGCTTAGTTGATACCATTAAAACCAGTGATGATGCCTTACTAGAGCAGCAACATCAGCATCAAATATACAAGGTGCAATATAAAATTAAAAAAGGGCTAAGTGATAAGCTTGCAATAGGGCTCAGCCATGGTGTGAATAAGGCAGGAGTGAGTTTAATGTCAAAATTTAAGGCGTTAAACCCTTAATAATTTCATAGCTTATACATAATAAAAAAGCCTTGTTACTTAATGAAGTAGCAAGGCTTTTTTTATAACTTAAGATAGAAGCTGTTAATCAATTGATTTGTGATAGTCTTCTAAATCTTTAGCTGCATTAGGGTCGTTGAAAATACTTTCATCTAGTTCACCCTCACTTTTAGCCACAACACAGGTTACCATACAGTCGCCTGTTACATTTACTGCGGTTCGGGTCATATCAAGTAGTCTATCAACACCTATTATAATTGCGATTCCTTCAACCGGTAGGCCTACTTGGTTAAGTACCATGGCCAGCATAATTAAACCAACGCCAGGAACACCCGCTGTGCCAACCGAGGCAAGCGTTGCTGTTAGTATTACCATTAAGTAATCAGAAATAGTTAAATCAACACTAAATACTTGAGCAATAAATACCGTAGCCACACCTTGCATAATTGCAGTGCCATCCATATTAATGGTTGCGCCTAAAGGTATAGTAAATGAAGCGACAGAGTTATTAGCCCCTAGCTTCTTCGTTGCAGTCTCAAGGGTGATAGGCATAGTTGCGCTGGAACTTGAGGTACTAAAAGCAAATAAACAGGTGTGTTTCATTTTAGCTAAGAAAGTAAGCGGGTTTAGGCCTGTAAGTATTTTTAGCAGCAGAGTGTAGTTTACGAATGCATGTAATAACAGGGCTAAAACAACCACGCCAAAGTACTTAGCTAAGCTCACAATTAAGTTAAGTTCGATGGTAGTAAATAACTTAGCCATTAAGAAAAATACGCCGTAAGGAGCAATATTCATTAATAAAGTAACTAGTTTTAAGATAACGGTGTTCAAGTCTTCAAATACTGTTGCTACACGTTTGCCTGCTTTACCGCTAAGTGCCATTGCAATACCAAATAATAAAGCAAACACAATAACTTGTAGCATATTTCCTTTGGCCATTGCTTCAAATGGATTGGTTGGGAACATATCAATAATAACGCGAGCTAAAGTAGGCGCTTCTTTTGCGTCGTAGCTTGCTTGCGAAGGTAGCCCAATCCCTTCACCTGGGTTAAATAGTAACGCCAGTGAAATTGCTACTGTGATTGCGATCGCTGTGGTAACCAAATATAGACTAATCGATTTTCCACCTAAACGACCTAATTTTTTAGGATCGCTTAAACTACAAGTACCGCACACAAGCGACACAAAGACGAGGGGAACAACTAGCATTTTTAAGCTAGCTATAAATATTTGTCCACCTACATGGAAAAGGCCATCAACAAAAAAGGCTTTAATTGGCAAAGAGAATAACCCAAGAGGGATTAGGTAATCGTCTTCACCAGCTAATATAGCCTGAAATATAAAGCCTACTGCAACACCAAGAACCATACCAATCATGATGCGAGTAGTTAAACTCATCGAACGGATTTTAGACATATTTCCAATCTATTTTTTATAAATTTGGCATAGACTAACAGCATGTAATTTTTTTTACAGAAAAAACGTCAACTTTTTTAAAAATTTTTATCGCAAAAAGAAGTAAAAAACTGAGATTTTAGACTAAGTTATAGGTTAACATTAAGTAAATAAGTTTAACTTAGTAATAGCGCATTGGAGAAACATATGCCTTTAACCCGTTTGCTTAGCATTATATTGCTCAGCTCATTACTCATCGCTTGTGGCGGTGGTGGCTCACTTGAGAAGACAGGAACCGTTGGTGGGGATACTGGAGGCGACAATGCCGTACTAGATACCCAAGTTGAACTTAATTTTGAAGATCGTATCGTTACCGCTAACAATCCGCTTGAGGTCGTTGCGACTGTAACTGACAGTGATGGACAACCCGTTGTTCGTCAAGAAGTTAGTTTTACTACAACACTTGGTTCTTTCATACCTGCTACAGCAAGCGCATTAACAAATACAAGTGGTGTTGCAACTATAGAGCTCAGTGCAGGCAGTGTTGAAGGAGCAGGAACCATTGTTGCAAGCTACGAAGGCTCAACAAGCAAGCTCGGTTTTTATACCGCCGGTGACGAGCCGCAATCTAACGACGATGCTGCAAATATTGACATTAAAATCTTACAAAACTGTCCTGATAGTTGGTTAAATATAGATAGAGATTCTTTTGAACTTGATCCATCAGATTGTTCGCAAAATAGTAATTTACTGGGTCAGCAAGCGATTGTTTATGCAAAAATCACAAAACCTGGTAGTAATAAGCCAGCCAGCAATGTGTTAGTTCAAGCGACAACCACGCTAGGCATTTTATTACCTGAAAGCTTAACGGCTAAAACTGATGCGTTTGGTGTGGCTATTTTGAATTTATTGCCTGGCAGTAGCTCAGGTGTTGGCCAAGTTGAATTAACCGCACAGGGCGGAGTTGCGAGTGCTTTATTTGAAATTAACGCTGTTCAAGTAAATGTAAATCTAAGCGCAGGTATTGCTACCGGTGATGTACTATCTGCCGGCTCTACCACGATTATTACGGCTCAGATTGTAGACGGTAGTAATAATGTATTTACTACCCCGCTGGAAGTGCAATTTACTTCTGCTTGCGCAGAAGAATCTACCCCCAGAGCCACTATCGATAATGTGGTAACGAGTATCGGTGGTACGGCAAGTGCAACATACAAAGCTGATGGCTGTAATGGTATAGATACGATTACCGCGACCGTAGTTACAGGTGGTAATGTTGCAACAAAAACCATAAACATCAATGTAGCTGCGGCTCAAACAGGTTCAATTGCGTTTATGGGGGGGACTAATCAAGTATTAGCTATTAAAGGAGCGGGCGGTCAAACCTTGACTGAAAATTCAGAGCTCACCTTTAAGCTCTTAGATGTAAATGGAAATCCAGTGGGTCAAAAGCAAATTGATTTTGCACTTTCACAAAACCCCGGTGGTGCTTTATTAGATAGCGCATTTCAATTTACTAACAATGAAGGTTTAGTGACTGTAAACGTTCGCTCAGGAAAAGCTGCTGGTATTTTATCTGTGATTGCCTCACATCAGATTGACAGTAGCGATACCTCACAAAATAGTGTGATCTCTATTGTCTCTAATGACATTACTATTACGACTGGTGTTCCAGATCAGGATAGTTTCACGCTTGCAGTGCAAACCTTTAATACCGAGTCATTAAACGAAGCTGGGGTGACTACAGACTTAACCGTATTTGCAGCCGATCATTTTAATAATTTTGTACCAGATAACACGGCAATTTATATTGCCAGTGAAGGTGGTGCAGTTGGCACTATTGATGATGAACAATTTACACCTTTATTACTTTGTCGCACCATAGACGGTGTGTGTAAAGCTCAGTGGCGTAGTCAAAACCCAATTCCATACCATTACAGCATTTACAATAATTCTGTTGCAGATAAATGCGACCGTTATTTTGGACAATCTGCACCTTGTACTTTAGGTATCAGAGAATCACAACTCGACGCAAATGGTAACTTAATTAATTATTTAGATAGCAATGGCGATCCAATTGCGCTAACTGATGCGCCTAATAACGCGCCAATTGATTATCCACTTGGTGGGCGTGTTAGTTTGCTTGCTTATTCTGTGGGTGAAGAGTCATTTAATGATGTATCTGCCAACGGTGAATTTAATCAAAACGAGTTTGACTCAACTTTACAAGATTTACCTGAAGCTTTTATAGATTTTAATGAAAATGGGGTGTTTGATGGGAATTTACCAGCCCCAACAAATCCTGTGGATTCTAATGGTGGTGAAGATGAGTGGTACGTGGAACGCTCAGGTGCACAAGATAATGGCCAGTATGACAGTGGTGATGGTATATACAATGGCTTATTATGTAGTGATGAAGCCCTAGCTGCAAATGCATGTACCCGCGAAACAGTAAATGTGCGCGCTCGTTCAGAGTTAGTTATGTCAGGTAGTACACCTTACATAAGAGCTGTAACGGCTTTAAATAACTGTAGTTTAAGTGATGGTATTCGCTTAGAAGCTTCTGATATGGCAGGTATGTGCGACATAAACCTTATTGATATCAGCAATTCAACACCTTACAGCGCGATTTCAGTGACTATTTTCTTCAGTGACATTCATAATAATCCACTGCCTGCGGGTACTACAGTGAGCGTTACTGCCGACAATGGTGTATTAAGAGGGTTAACAGATTACACCGTGGTTAATACTGCACAAAAAACGCCAATCTCTGTCTCAGTTAATATTACTAAAGAGGCTGAGCCAAATGATGTTGATTCTGGGTTTTTATACATTGAGTTTGAAACGCCTGGTGGTGTAAAAACACAATATACCGTGATGTCGATTTTAGACGAATCTAAGGTTTAAAATATGTGAAGGATAAAAAATGCCAACCAATAAGGTTGGCATTTTTGTTTCTATTCTATATATTCCACATCAATTATTCAAAAAACGCTGGTTTGTTTAAATTAACAACAGAAATTGTTTGTTTATTCAGTAAATACTGAAAAGTTTGTATTAAAAGCTTGTAAGAACTAGTGTTTGTAGATATACCTATAAATATTCGCGCCGCATGAGTCGGCTAAACACATTTAAAAAACTAGGTTAGAAATAGGCAACTATGGGCAAATCGCTAGTAATTGTAGAGTCACCTGCTAAGGCTAAAACAATTAATAAATACTTAGGTAATGATTTTATCGTGAAGTCCAGTATTGGGCACGTACGAGATTTACCTACATCAGGATCAGGCAAAAACAAAGTACCAGCAAGCAAAACACCTGCTGAGGTTCGTAAAATGCCACCTGATGAGAAAGCAGCGTATAAACAGCAACGTGACTATTCTAACTTAGTCGCGCGTATGGGCATTGATCCCGAAAAAGGGTGGGAGCCACATTACGAAGTATTGCCGGGTAAAGAAAAGGTTGTTCAAGAATTACAAAAGCTTGCCCAAAATGCTGATCAAATCTATCTCGCAACGGATTTGGATAGAGAAGGGGAAGCAATTGCTTGGCATCTTCAAGAAATCATTGGTGGCGAACCTGAAAAGTATAAGCGCGTTGTGTTTAACGAAATCACTAAAAATGCAATACAACAAGCGTTTGAAACTCCGGGTGAATTAAACACCGATATGGTTTTTGCACAGCAGACTCGTCGTTTCTTAGACCGCGTTGTTGGTTTTATGGTCTCGCCTTTATTGTGGGCCAAAGTTGCACGAGGTTTATCTGCAGGACGAGTTCAATCTGTTGCAGTGCGTTTATTGGTAGAACGCGAACGTGAAATTAAAGCGTTTATTCCTGAAGAGTTCTGGGATATTCATGCAGACGTTAAAAATAGCGAGTCAGACTTACGTTTAGAAGTCACTAAACAAGCAGACAAGCCATTTAAGCCTGTAAATGAGGCACAAGCTACAGCAGCAGTTAAAAGCCTTGAGAATGCCGAATATAAAGTTGTAAGCGTTGAAGAAAAACCAAGTAAGAGTCGCCCAAGTGCGCCATTTATTACTTCAACCATGCAACAAGCCGCCAGTACTCGACTCGGTTATGGCGTTAAAAAGACCATGATGCTTGCGCAGCGCCTATATGAAGGTGGTTATATTACCTATATGCGTACCGATTCAACTAATCTATCAAAAGATGCGGTTGAGATGTGTCGTGAGTATGTAACCAATGAGTTTGGTGCAAAATATTTACCTGCTGATCCAATTAACTATAGCTCAAAAGGCAATGCACAAGAGGCGCACGAAGCGATTCGTCCTTCTAGCGTATCGGTACTTTCAGGGCATGTTGAAGGTGTTGATGCCGATGCTAAAAAGCTTTATGAGCTTATCTGGCGTCAGTTCGTGGCTTGTCAAATGGTGCCTGCTGAATACGACTTAACCACATTAACCGTTGCCGCCAATGATTTCACATTAAAGGCAAAAGGCCGTGTGCTTCGCTTTGACGGTTGGACAAAAGTACAGCCAGCAGTGCGTAAAAAGAACGAAGAAGATCAATCACTTCCTGCTGTTAAGCAAGGTGAAGTTCTCACCTTAGTTGAGCTTGATCCTAAGCAGCATTTTACCAAGCCGCCAGCACGTTTTAGTGAAGCGAGCTTAGTTAAAGAACTTGAAAAACGTGGCATTGGCCGTCCTTCAACTTACGCGTCTATTATTTCGACAATACAAGATCGTGGTTATGTACGAGTAGAGAATCGTCGCTTTTTTGCTGAAAAAATGGGTGAAATTGTTACCGATCGCCTAGTTGAAAACTTTACAGATTTAATGAACTTTGACTTTACCGCTAAAATGGAAGGTCGTTTAGATGATATCGCCGAAGGCGAGCGTGTTTGGACGCAAGTTCTCGATAAGTTTTATGCCGATTTTTCAACCCAGTTAAACATTGCTAAAGGCGAACCAGATGAAGGCGGCATGCGTCTTAATCAAATGGTAGAAACCGATATTGACTGTCCAACCTGTGGCAGAAAAATGGGCATTCGTACTGCTTCAACGGGCGTATTCTTAGGCTGTACAGGTTATAACCTGCCACCTAAAGAGCGCTGTACTACCACTATGAATTTAGTGTCGGGTGATGAAGCGGTTGCAGCTGATGTTGAAGACGTTGAGACAGAAACATTAATGCAAATGAAGCGCTGTCCTATTTGTGAAACAGCGATGGATTCATACCTTATCGATGAAACCCGTAAATTGCATGTGTGTGGTAATAACCCAGCATGTCAGGGGCATGTTGTTGAAGAGGGTACCTTTAAAATTAAAGGCTACGACGGCCCTATTATCGAATGTGATAAATGTGGCGCTGATATGGAATTAAAATCAGGCCGATTTGGTAAGTATTTTGGTTGTAACAACGATGAATGTAAAAATACACGTAAGTTGTTAAAAAATGGTGAAGCTGCGCCACCAAAAGAAGATCCAGTTCATATTCCTGAATTAGAATGTGAAAAGTCTGAAGCGTATTTTGTATTACGTGATGGCGCGGCTGGTATTTTCTTAGCAGCAAATACGTTCCCTAAATCACGAGAAACACGTGCTCCTAAAGTAGAAGAGTTACAACGCTTTAGAGATCGTATTTCGCCTAAGTTTTACTACCTAGCTGATGCACCAGCCAAAGATCCTGATGGCAACCTTGCTGTTGTGCGTTACAGTCGTAAAAACAAAGTCCAATATGTGATGACTGAAGTTGATGGTAAAGCAACTGGTTGGACGGCCCATTACGAGGGTGGTAAATGGGTAGAAGAGGCTAAGAAAAAAGCTGCGCCTAAAAAGAAAGCTGCAGCTAAAAAAGCGCCAGCTAAAAGTAAAGCTAAAGCCAAACCAAAAAAAGATGATGAATAATTAATTATTCATCGCTTTAATAATAAAAACCCGGAACGCACAGCCTGTGACAGTTCCGGTTTTTTTTGCATTATCAAACCTATGCAATGGCATTTTTAATCTGACTTTTTATTTTACAGAGTTAAAATGTAACCAATTTAGGTTTGAACTGCTCAATTATTCATTAAATCTTAACAGCAGTGACTTTGTTATAGCCTTCAGATGTTAGTTCATCATTCACACACTTTAAAACATAGTTATAAATTGCTTCATCGCTTACGTCGTCTTCTTTAGCCCAGCTAATACACATTTCTGTGAACTCTTGAATCGTTTCGGCTGAAGCGTCTGTAGTATCGCTTGTAACTGCATTTGCAGCTGATAAAACGAAAAATGGTGCAACGATTAACGCGAGTAATGCTTTATTCATTTTCTTATTCCTAAAAATGGAGTAACAATCGAATTATGCATTCAAATAATGCCTACATAAAACAAGTGTAACCAAGCCAGAACATCTCTGTTGGTAAACTGATTTTTAATCACAATTCACACAAAGGAAAACGAAATATTTTTATCGTCAGGATAAGCATATTGCGTACCTACTTTTAGGCTGAAGTGATTGTGTTAGCGTTTAATTTAAGCTAATGTCGCGTTTTAATTTTTAGGTGCCCCTATGTCAGAGCCACACACAAATAATACAAATAAAAAAATACATCCTGTTCATAAAGTAGAGCATGCGCTTGAGTCGTTTATATTTAAAGGACGCTGGTTACTTGCCCCATTTTTTGTAGGCTTATTATTTGCTGTGGTTTTATTACTTATAAAGTTTTTTAAACAGCTATATTTGATGGGGATAGCGACGTTTACTGCTAGTAATCAAGAGTTGTTGGTTGGTATATTAACGTTAGTTGATACTGCTTTGTTAGCAGGTTTGCTGTTGATTATTATTTTTAGCGGCTACGAAAACTTTGTCTCTAAGCTTAATATCGAGAATCATGAAGACCGCCCAGTATGGATGGGCAAGGTCGGGTTTTCTGGTTTAAAAATGAAGCTGATCAGTGCAATAGTGGCCATTTCAGCCGTTGAGCTGTTAAAGGTCTTTATAAGTTCTGCGTCTCATTCTAATGATGAACTACTCTGGAAAGTGCTGATCCATGTAACGTTTGTGGTATCAGGTGTACTATTTGCTTTTACTGATTATTTAAATAGTAAAACAATTAACCACTAAAAATTTGCTATAAAAAACCCGAGCAATGCTCGGGTTTTTTTACTTATAAATGCTAACAATTAACTGCAGCGGGCGTAGTAGCAGCCAAAAGGTTCAATAGTTAGTGTTGCATTGTTAAGCTGTGCATTGTGATGAGAAAGCGTGTTATGTTCTTTTTCAACACTAACATCAATAACAAGCTCTGCTTTTGCCCCGCTTAAATTGAATACACACAACATCTTTTCTTCGTTTAATGTGCGGTAAAACGCCAAAATTGGCTCGGCGGTTTGTATAAACTCAATATCACCTTTAAGTAGTACCGGCTGGTTTTTACGCCAAGCCATAAATTCACGGTACGCGTTTAATATTGAGTTTACATCATTCTCTTGTTCAGCAACTGCTTGTAGCCTGTGTTGTTGATCAACAGGTAACCACGGTTTTACCTCACTAAATCCTGCATTGTGTGGATTGCTTTGTGAGTTATCTAGGTTCTCCCAAGGCATTGGGGTACGACATCCATCACGACCTTTAAAGTTTGGCCAAAAAGTTATGCCGTATGGGTCTTGTAAATCTTCAAACGCAACGCTGGCTTCACCGAGTCCGAGTTCTTCACCTTGATACATACACACGCTGCCACGAAGTGAAGCGAGTAGAGCAGTCAACATTTTACATTGCGCTGGGTTTACCTCTCCCGTTTCACTCCAACGGCTAGCAACACGTTCTACGTCATGGTTGCTAAATGCCCAGCAAGGCCAGCCTTCAGTCATGCGTTGCTCAAGTGTAGTAACGGTGTTTCTTATATACTCGCTCGAGTAATCATCCGTTAATAGCTCAAAGCTGTAACCCATGTGCAGTTTATCGCCACCTTGGGTGTATTCTGCCATTGTGGCTAATGAATCTTCAGATGAAATTTCACCCAGTGATACGGTACCAGGGTACTTGTTGAGTAAAGTACGAATATCACGCATAAACTCTATGTTTTCAGGCTGGGTATTATTGTAGTAATGGTACTGAAATGCATACGGATTATCTTCGCTAAAGCCACGGCCTTGACGTTTTTCTTTTGGTTTAGCTGGGTTATCACGAAGCAAAGCGTCATGGTAGCAAAAGTTAATTGCGTCTAACCTAAAGCCATCCACGCCTTTTTTAAGCCAGAATTCAACATTATCTAGAACGGCTTGACGAACTTCAGGGTTATGAAAGTTAAGATCAGGCTGTTCAGTAAAAAAGTTATGCAAGTAGTATTGTCCACGACGCGGCTCCCATTGCCATGCACCACCACCAAAAATAGACAACCAATTATTAGGTGCTGTGCCATCTTCTTTAGCATCGGCCCATACATACCAGTCGGCTTTGTCGTTAGTTAAGTCTTCACGGCTATCAATAAACCATTGATGTTGATCTGAGGTGTGGCTTAGCACTTGGTCAATAATAATTTTAATGTCGCGTTGATGTGCTTGTGCAATTAACTCATCAAAATCAGCTAAATTACCAAAAAGCGGGTCAATATCACGGTAGTCGCTAATATCATAACCAAAATCTTTCATAGGCGATTTAAAGAAAGGTGAGATCCAAATAGCATCTACCCCTAAGCTTTTAATGTAATCAATACGATTTATTATTCCTTTTAAGTCACCAATGCCATCGTTGTTGCTATCTTGAAAGCTACGCGGATAAACCTGATAAATAACCGCACCTTTATACCATTGCTTTTGGGCCATGCTTTTCTCCGTTTTCACACTGTCTTTGTGTTGTTCTTTTTTAGAGGTAATAATCCTCGTTTATTTGAAAAAGCATACTTGAAGCCTGTCATGCTGTAAAAATCCTGCATACGTATGCACCTATTTGAAGGCATTAAAACAAGGTGTACAAATCATTAAGACAAGCGTTTTGGGTCGTGGATTATTCTTATTTTACTTTACCAATTCTAATATTGAGTTGTTAATTTATTGTTTGCGCCATGTAGGTGCGTAAAAACAAAGGTGTGCACTGAGTTGGTGTTTTTTAGTATTGGTCTTACCAATTTAATTTGAATAGATAGTGTGTTTAATAATAAATTAAAAAATAAAATTACTTTGTTTCACTTTATTATCGTTTTATGAATGGCTTATTTCCTAAAAAAATAAATAAAGGTTATCGTCAATCTCATAAAGTATAATTGCATCAAAATAATCTATTGTAAAACAGTTGCTTACATATTTGGTTGTAAATTTAATGTTAACTTTGGCTGTGTAATGCTATTTTGAATACGTATGCATAAAGTTGTTAATAAAATAATACGAGCGTTAATATTCATCCTGACAACAAAATAAGCTCGCATGTTTAACTATCACTTAAACAAGTAAGCGGGTATCACATTATGGGTAACGGGAAAACATTATGGCTATGTTCAAACCAAGTATATTAACGCTAGCATTAACTGCTGCCGGACTATCAAGCTTTGCCACCACCGCGGCACAAGAAGAAACGATAAAAAATGATGATGTAGAAATCATCGAAGTAAAAGGTTTTCGCGGTAGTGTTGTTGAATCAATTAATACTAAGCGTTTTTCAACACAGGTTGTTGAGTCAATCTCTGCAGAAGACATTGGTAAACTTCCAGACTCATCTATTGCAGAGTCAATCGCACGTTTACCAGGTTTAACAGCCCAGCGTCTTGATGGTCGTGCTAGCCGTGTAAGTGTTCGTGGTTTTAGCGAAAACGAAAGCGCAACAACCTTTAATGGCCGTGAGCAGGTATCTATTGGTGACAACCGTGGTGTTGAGTTTGACCTTTACCCATCAGAAATAATGAGCGGTGTTACTGTTTATAAAACGCCAAGTGCTAGCATTGAAGCTGAAGGCATTGCCGGTGTTATCGACATGCAAACGGTAAAGCCTTTAAGTAAAGGTGAACAAGTGATCATGTTTAATGGTCAGTATGAGCAAACTAGCTTTGATAAATTAAACCCGGATGGCGATGACAAAGGCTTTCGTGGCACCGTTTCATACATAGACCAGTTTGCAGATGACACTATAGGTGTAGCATTTGCTTACAACACAATGAGTTCTCCAAACCAAGAAAAACGCTGGAATTCTTGGGGTTACCCTGAGTTTACAGGGAATGATGGCCAAAACTATTCAATTTTAGGCGGCGCTAAACCTTTCGTACGCTCATCAACACTTGAACGTGATTCAGCGATGCTAGTAGTGGAAGCTGCACCAAATGATCGTTTAAACATGACGTTTGATGCGCTATATGTAGATTTTAATGATGAAAAAATCTTACGTGGTATTGAAGTTCCTTTCGCCTGGGGTCAAGGTAGCATCGACCCAAATAGTGTTACTGTAGATGAGCAGTCTGGCTTTATTACCAGTGCAGTAACCGAAGGTCAACGTGTTGTTGTTCGAAACGACTATGAAGAGCGAAAAGCAGAGCTATCACAATTTGGTTTTAATGCAAAATACGATATTAACGATGATTGGTCTGTTGAGTTTGATGCAAGCCGCTCAAAAGTAGATCGTACTATTTGGAGTATTGAAAGTTATTCAGGTACTGGCCGTGGCGATGCAAACGGTATTGCTGATAACATAGGGTATGCATTTGATGGTGGAAATACGGGTGCACAATTTACTCATCAGCTTGATTACAGCGACTACGACTTAATTCAGTTAGGTGGCCCCTTATCTTGGGGTGGCAGTGCTGCGCTAAATAACAAGTACGGCTTAAATGACACGGCTTATCAAAATACCGCACAAGATGGTTTTATTAATGCACCAGAGATTAGCGATGAGCTTTCAACGCTTAAGTTAGCGGCCAGTAAAGTACTTGAAAACGAATACTTTAGCCGTATTAATTTTGGTTTATCTTACCGCGACCGTGAGAAAGTAAAACAGTCTGAAGGCTACTTCATGACTTTAAAAGATTTCTCTTTAGATAATCCAGGCATGGTATCAGTACCAGAGCAATACCGTCTAGGTTCGGCAAGTTTAGACTTTATTGGCATGGGTGACATGATTGCTTATGACACTAACGGCCTAGTAAATGATGGTTATTACGATCTACTGCCAGAAAGCTTAACGGATCAAAAGCACTTAACCCGTTCGTGGACAGTTCAAGAAGAAGTTACCGCTGCATTTATTCAAGCAGACATTAACGCTGAAATTGGTGGCATACCGGTAACAGGTAATGTAGGTATACGTTATGTTCGCACTGAGCAGTCATCACAAGGCTTTGAAGCATCAAATATTAATGGTTTAGTTATTGCGTCACCTACTGATATTAGCCACGACTATTCAAATGTATTACCAAGCTTAAACTTATCTTTTGCAATTGACCAAGAGCAAACAATTCGTTTTGGTGCGGCTAAAACAATTTCTCGTGCTCGCCTTGATGAAATGCATGCATCGATTGAAACAAGTTATAACAGCGAAAAGCCAGACGAAAATGGTAACTACTGGTCTATTTCTGGTGGTAATGCAGAGCTTGAACCAAAAGAAGCAACAGGCTTTGATTTAACATACGAAAACTACTTTGATGCAGAAGGTTACTTTTCAGCAGCGTTATTTTATAAAGACATTGACCAATGGATTTTTGATGAGCGTTACGATGTTGATGTAACAGGTAAAGAAGACCCTGCAACAGGCGAGTTGCCTCCAGCAGACAGAAATACAGCTACTCGTTCAAGTAAAGTGAATGGTGGCGACGGAAGTTTATGGGGCTATGAGCTTTCATTATCATTCCCGTTCAGTGTATTACATGAGTCGTTAGAAGGTTTTGGTTTAATTGCGAGCCACACCAGCGTTGAGCAAGACTTGCAAGATCAAAACGGAAATGATTACGAACTACCAGGTTTGTCAGATAAAATTGATAGCCTAACTGTGTACTTCGAACGCAATGGTTTCCAAGCACGTACCAGTATGCGTAAACGTAGTGACTTTAAAGGTGATATCTACGGTTCAGGTTTTGCAACACAACAAGTTGATATACTTGGCGAAACTATTTGGGATGCGCAAGTAGGCTATGACTTTGCTGATTCAGGTATTGCTGGTTTTGAGAACTTATCAATGACGTTCCAAATTCAAAACATTACCGAAGAAGCGTTCACATCATTGCAAGGCGATAATGCACTGCAAGTGCGTGACTACCAAGACTATGGCCGTACATACTTACTCGGTGTAAGCTACAAGCTATAATAAGTTTTGTATTAAGAAGCCCTTGTAATTAGTTTTACAAGGGCTTTTTTATAGCTACTTTACCTAAGTTTTATCAACCTTTATGAACGTGAGCAATAATATGAAACCAATAAAGCATGTCGTCATTGCAGGCGGTGGAACAGCCGGTTGGATAACCGCAGCACTACTTAATAAAGTGTTAGGTAAAGTAATTAATATTACCCTTATTGAATCAAGTAGCATTGGTACTATAGGCGTTGGTGAAGCGACCATTCCGCCTATTATTGGGCTTAATAATGCGCTCGGTATTAATGAGCAAGATTTTATAAATGCCACTAATGCGTCTATTAAACTGGGTATAGAGTTCGAAAATTGGAAAACACCAGGGCATAGCTACATGCATGCATTTGGCTCGTTTGGTAAAGATTTTCCCTTTTGTGACTTTTATAATTTTTGGGTGAAAGGACAGATTAATGGCAACGAGGACTCTTTATGGGATTTTTCTCTTAACTATCAAGCTGCTAAACAAAACAAATTTACGCTACTAAATGCTATTCCTAATACTCAATTACCAGGGCTTAGTTATGCGTTTCATTTTGACGCTACTTTATATGCTGAATATTTAAAAAATCTTGCATTGTCACGCGGCGTTGAACACATTGATGCAAAAATAGAACACGTTGAGCAATGCCCAGACACAGGTAATATCACCAACTTAATGCTTGACGATAATAGCCAAATCCAAGGCGATTTATTTATAGATTGTACTGGCCAGCGCGCACTTTTAATTGAACAAACTCTCAATACGGGGTTTGTTGATTGGTCGCATTATTTACCATGCGATAGGGCTGTTGCAGTGCAATCAATAGGCAACAACGAATTAAAGCCCTATACGCGCTCCATAGCACATGACGCAGGTTGGCAGTGGCAAATTCCGCTACAAAACCGAACAGGAAATGGCTTAGTGTATTGCAGCCGTTATTTATCAGATAAGTCAGCAACCGCGCTTTTATTAAATAACTTACCTGGTGAGCCAACAACAAGCCCGCGTTTAATAAAATTCAAAACAGGTCGTCGTTTAAAGCAGTGGCATAAAAATGTAGTCGCAGTAGGGCTCTCTAGTGGATTTTTAGAGCCCTTAGAGTCTACTAGTATTCACTTAATACAAAGTGCGGTCATACGTTTAATTAAGTTGTTTCCTCATAATGGGGTTAGTGATGCGTTAGTAACTGAATTTAATAAGCAAAGCATCAGTGAAATCGAGCATATTCGTGACTTCATTATTTTGCACTATAAATTAACTGAGCGAGAAGACACCCCATTTTGGCGTCAATGTAAGCAAATGGAAATTCCTCAATCGTTAGCGCATAAAATGGATTTATTTAAACAAACGGGCAAAGTCATGCGCGAAAACGACGAGTTATTTGCAGAAGTAGCTTGGCAGCAAGTGTTTATAGGTCAAGGCCTAATACCAAATGACTATAACAGTATTGTTGACTCATTAAGCAGTGAACAACTAACGGATTTATTCATAACGTTAAAAACCCTAATAAATTCAACGGTAGATAAACTACCTACTCATAAAGAGTTTTTAGCTAAGTTAAAAACAAACTAAGTGGCGTGACGTGGTGCTTTGGTTGCGGGTTAATTGTCACTGAATATGGCTGTGAATACGTATGCAGCAACTGTAACCAAGCCTTACTTAGCTTTAGTATAAACCTATAACAACACTGAAATAAAAATGACACACAATGAAAAAAAGATTTTACACGCCGTTGCTTATATGCAGCGCATTGCTGGTGCACGGTTGCAGTGATGACAAAGAGACAAAAACAGATTTGTTAGTTAAGCAAACAGACCCAGTTAAGCCTGTGGTATATCAAGTATTTACTCGTTTATTTGGAAACACCCAAACCGCTAATGTGCCATGGGGAACCAAAGAGCAAAATGGAGTTGGTAAGTTTGCTGATTTTAACGACGCGGCATTAAAAGGCATTAAAGAGCTAGGTACCACGCATGTGTGGTACACCGGCGTTTTGCATCATGCCTTGGTGGGTGATTACACTGAGTACGGTATAAAACAAGACGATCCTGATGTGGTAAAAGGGCGTGCAGGTTCGCCTTACGCAATAAAAGATTATTACGATGTAAACCCTGATTTGGCAATTAATGTTACTAATAGACTCGAAGAGTTCAGCGCGCTAATTGAGCGTACTCATGAGCATGACATGAAAGTAATTATTGATATTGTTCCTAATCATGTGGCTCGAGATTATCACTCAATCGCAAAGCCTAACGGCGTGAAAGACTTTGGTGAGGACGATGATACTAGCAAGGCGTATGCTAAAAATAATAATTTTTACTATGTACCGGGTGAATCATTTAAAGTACCAACAAGCGACAGCTACCAAGTATTAGGTGGCAACAAACACCCTTTAGCCGATGGTCAATTTAGTGAAATCCCAGCAAAATGGACTGGCAATGGTGCACGTGCTCCAAAGCCTGATATAAACGACTGGTACGAAACGGTAAAAGTTAACTACGGTGTTAAACCCGATGGCAGCCTAGACTTTCCAACTTTACCTAAATCGCTTGAAAACCAAGATTACCGTGCACATTATGAATTTTGGCAAGATAAAGAACTGCCAAATAGTTGGTATAAATTTAGAAATATTGCCCTTTATTGGTTAGATAAAGGGGTTGATGGCTTTCGCTATGATATGGCTGAAATGGTACCCGTTGAATTTTGGAGCTTTTTAAATTCATCAATAAAAACACATAAACCCGATGCGTTTTTACTCGCCGAAGTATATAACCCATTGATGTACCGCACCTATATTCACCAAGGTAAAATGGACTACTTGTATGACAAGGTCGGTTTTTACGACACCCTAAAAGGGATTATGCAAGGTAAGCAACCCGCTAACACGTTATTTAAAGCACAAGCTGAAGTGGCAGATATTGAACAGCACATGCTGCACTTTTTAGAAAACCATGACGAACAACGTATCGCAAGTCCTGACTTTGCTGGCGACGCTGCATGGGGTAAACCGGCTATGGTGGTTTCTAACTTAATTAGTCGTTCGCCAACCTTGCTTTATTTTGGCCAAGACGTAGGTGAAGATGGATCAGAAAACGCAGGCTTTGGTTCGCCTACACGCACTAGTATTTTTGATTACATTGGCGTACCAGCGCACCAAGCATGGATGAATAATGGCAAGTTTGATGGCGCAAATTTAACTCCTGAGCAAGCACAGTTACGTCAATACTATATCGCAATTATGGCACTTAATGGTTTACCTGCTGTTGTTGCCGGTGATATGGCACCCTTGATGGTAACAGGCAGTGATAGAGTGGTGGGTTTTGTACGCACCTTAGGCCAGCAATCATTATGGGTGCTGAGCAACTTTAGCCAGCAATCCCAAACAGTCACTATTACGCTCACGCCGAATCAAGCAACTATGCTCAAACCAAACTCAACGCTATACGACCTACTAGAGTCGCATAGCAGTATTTTGGTGAGCGATGAGAAACAAAATACAACCTTTACGCTGACCCTTGATGCACTCAGCAGTGCCGTTTTAACAAATAAGGCTGATCATGAATTATAACAACAAACCAACCTTAAGCTTTTGGCAAATATGGAATATGTGCTTTGGCTTTTTAGGCATTCAATTTGGCTTTGCACTGCAAAACGGTAACGTAAGCCGTATATTTCAAACACTTGGCGCTAATGTCGACGATATTCCTATTTTATGGGTTGCAGCGCCGCTCACGGGCTTAATTGTGCAACCAATTATTGGTTATTGGAGTGATAAAACTTGGGGCAAATTAGGCCGCCGTCGTCCTTTCTTTTTATACGGCGCTATATTAACCACGTTATCGCTTTTTATTATGCCAAATTCTCCCACGCTTTGGATTGCTGCGGGTATGCTGTGGATTATGGATGCCTCAATTAACGTTACCATGGAACCGTTTCGTGCATTAGTAGGCGACAACTTGCCAAACAAGCAGCGCGCCACAGGCTATGCCATGCAAAGCTTTTTTATAGGTGTGGGAGCGGTGGTTGCATCAGCACTGCCTTGGATGATGACCAACTGGTTTGATATTGCTAATACTGCACCGATTGGTCAAATTCCTGATTCTGTAAAGTATTCGTTTTACTTTGGTGGGGTTATTTTATTTATTGCAGTTGGCTGGACTATTGTCACCACAAAAGAGTACTCACCTGAGCAGCTCGCACAATTTAATCAACAAGAATCACAAACAACACAAACCAATATTACTAATAGCGTTAATTTTACCAAAGGCGGCGTTATTTTTAGCGGCTTAGGTTTGCTTGTTTTAGCCACAGTATTAGGGCTGGATCTGGAAAAAGAACTTTACTTGCTGGCTGCTGGGTTAGTTAGTTTTGGTGTTATTCAATTTATTGCAGCGGCATTAAAAGCTAAACAGCACACTAGCGGCGGTTTTTATAATGTAGTGAATGATGTTTTCACTATGCCTGAGGCGATGAAGCAATTGGCATGGGTACAATTTTTTAGTTGGTTTGCGTTATTTGCTATGTGGATTTACAGCACCTCAGCGGTTACTAGCTTTCATTACGGTAGTACCGACACCAGCTCGTTAGCCTACAACAACGGTGCAGATTGGGTGGGTATATTATTCGCTGCATACAACGGCTTTGCCGCGATTGCTGCTTTATGTATCCCGATCATCGTTAAACGCGTGGGATTAAAAATAGCACATGCACTTAACCTTATTTTAGGTGCGCTGGGCCTAGCGAGCTTTATGTTTATAAAAGATCCAAGCTTACTTATTTGGCCAATGATAGGCGTAGGTTTTGCGTGGGCGTCTATTTTGTCATTACCCTATGCAATGTTAAGTACTTCGGTACCGAGTCATAAAATGGGCGTTTACATGGGCATTTTCAACTTTTTCATTGTGATCCCACAATTATTAGCTGCCAGCGTATTGGGGTTAATATTACGCCACTTTTTTGAAAACCAACCTATTTACGCATTAGTACTGGGCGCTGTGTCGTTTGTACTTGCAGCAGTTGCGGTATTGCGTGTTAAGCACACTCAATAAAGTAACGAGTAAACTGAAATTAATTAAGGCTTTAAAATGAAAAAATTAAATACAATTACCACCAGTTTATTAATGCTTGGTTTAACAGCTTGTGGCGCGCAGCAAGAGCCTTCAAACAGCGCTGTAATGCAGGTATCGGCACCAGGTGCCCCTGGGGCAGAGCCATTTTGGGCTTATGCAGGTAAAACTGGTATTGGCACATCTTTTGAGCAATATCAAAATGGCCACTACAGTGATGAGGCCCCTACAGGAGCGGTTTCAAAAGTATGGTTTTCAATTGCTAAAGGTATGATCACCGAAACAATGTTTGGGCTTATTCACCAAGCGCAAATTAAAGACATGCAATTTGTGGTAGTAGGAAAGGATTTTACAGTCACAGAAGCTGACGATTTAGACGTTACCATTGACTACTTATACAAAGACGATAAAGGCCGCCCGTTATCATTAGCTTACAAAGTAGTAAGCAAAGATAAGCAAGGCCGCTTTAGCCTCGAAAAACACATATTTACCGATCCTGATGGGCAAAGCTTATTTGTACGCAGTATTTTTAATACCGAGCTTGAAGGCGTTAAGGCATACGTAAGCGTTAACCCGTATGTTGATAATAACGGCCTTGATGATTTTGCTAAAACCACAGAACAAGGACTGCTTGCATGGCAAGACAACAGCTACCTTTCATTGCAAGGTGCTCAGCCATTTAAACAAACAAGTGTTGGTTTTACAGGTGTGAGCGATGGTTTAAGCCAGCTTAAAACAACTCAGCAGCTTACTCAGGTTTATAAAAATACCGGTGAACAATCGGGTAATGTTAGCCTACTAGCAGAGCTGGGTGAAATTGGTGAAAACAGCCAGTTCGATTTAACCCTAAGCTTTGGTAATAGCGAACAAACCAGCTTTAAACAAGGCCAAGCTACGTTAGCCAAAGGTTACCAAGCGGTGCTTGATAATTACAACGGTAAAGGCGAAGCGCTTGGTTGGCAAGATTACCTGCAAAGCCTTGCACCGCTAAATAACATGAGCGAACAAACCGCAGATAACGGCAAGTTACTTTACACCAGTGCAATGGTACTTAAAGCGCAAGAAGATAAAACTCATGCAGGCGCACTTATTGCCTCATTATCTAACCCATGGGGCGAAACCGTATCGGCTAAAACCGGCTCAACTGGCTACAAAGCGGTATGGGTGCGCGACTTTTATCAAGTTGCCATGGCGTTTATGGCCATGGGCGATAATGCGACCGCTAAAACCGCATTCGAATACCTTGAAAAAGTTCAAGTAAACAGCAAAACCCCTGGCAATAAAGGCGATACAGGGTGGTTTTTACAAAAAACACATGTTGATGGTGAACTAGAATGGGTAGGTGTACAGCTTGACCAAACAGCAATGCCACTTATGCTTGCTTGGAAACTCCATCAGGCAGGTGTATTAAGTGATGCAGAGCTCAGCGATTGGTATAGCCGTATGTTAAAACCTGCGGCAGACTTTTTAGTTGAGGGTGGCCGTGCAAACATTCTATGGAACGACACACAAATAACGCCGCCAGCTACTCAGCAAGAACGCTGGGAAGAGCAAGAAGGGTATTCGCCATCAACCACCGCCGCGGTTGTTGCCGGTTTAATTACTGCAGCCGATATCGCTAAACTAGCAGGTGATGATGCCAATGCAACACGTTACCTAAATACAGCTAAGCGTTATAACAATGATATTGAAAAATTAATGTTTACAACGGCTGGTAATTTAGAGTCGAGCGCTTCTGATGGTGAATATTTTATTCGTATTGGCCAAGATAAAGACGCCAATTCAAATACTAAAATTAACGCTAATAATGGCCGTGAAGGCTTTAATAAAAAGCAAATACTCGATGGTGGATTTTTAGAGTTGGTTCGCTATGGCGTACGTGATGCGCTAGCGCCTAGCATAGTAAAAACACTGCCAGAATATGATGACGAAACCCTAACCGATAACCTACAAGTTAAATACAGCTTTGAGTTTACTGACGGCAGCGGCACATTTGCAGGCTACCGCCGCTATGGTAACGACGGGTACGGTGAAGACGAAGTAACGGGCGCTAACTATGCGCAAGGTGGAAAAAACAGCCCAGGGCAACGTGGGCGAGTTTGGCCATTTTTTACCGGTGAACGTGGTCATTATGAAATTGCCGCCGCAAATGCCAATAATAGTTTAGATACAACAAAACAGCAGGCTATTAAAAATAGCTACGTAAAAGGGCTAGAGCAATTTGCCAATCAAGGCATGATGCTACCTGAACAAGTATGGGATGGTGTAGGCATTAATAAAGCGGGTTACACGTTAGGCGAGGGTACAAACTCGGCCACACCACTGGCGTGGACACATGCGGAATACGTAAAGCTAGTGCGCTCATTAAGCGACAAACAAGTATGGGATCATTACCCGGTGGTAACTAAAGCACTAAAATAACCGCAAACTAATTAACATATCCGTAGTAAAATACGGCTATGTTATTTGTTACAATAATAACGAGGCTGAAATGAAAACATTTACCTTGAGCGCATTAGCATTAGCAATCATGCTAACAGGCTGCCAAAGCGCACCATCATTAAATAACAAAACGAATAACACCGAAACATCGCCACTAAATACTGAACAACAAGCAAACCCTTGGTGGGAAAGCGCCATTTTTTACCAAATTTGGCCACGCAGTTTTTACGACAGCAATGCTGATGGCCATGGCGATTTTAATGGTATGACCCAAAAGCTACCGTATCTACAAGAGCTCGGCGTAAATGCACTGTGGTTAACCCCGATGTTTGAAGCACCGTCGTATCATGGCTATGATTTTACTGAATTTTACCAAGTAGAAAACGACTACGGCAGCATGGCCGAGTTTGAAGCCTTTATAAAAGCTGCTGACGACAAAGGCATGAAAGTCATACTTGATTTAGTTATAAATCATATATCAAGTAACCATGAATGGTTTCAACGTTCAGCAAATAATGAAGCCCCTTATGCAGATTACTTTATTTGGCGCGACGATATGCCAAAAGCCGGAAGTGGTTGGGGACATGCTTGGAGTAATAACGACAAACCCGATGCTGTATGGCATTGGAATGAAACACGCCAGCAGTATTACTATGGTGCGTTTGGAGCGAGCCAACCTGACTTGAATTTACGCCACCCTGATGTTGTTTCCGAAATGGAAAAAATGGCTAAGTTTTGGCTTGATAAAGGCGTTGCAGGGTTTAGATTAGACGCAGTTCGTTTTGCCATGGAAGGTTGCGCAGATGCGCAAGCCGATACCGACGAAACCATTGCATATTGGCAGCACTTTAACCAATACGTAAAAAGCGTTGATCCAGAGGCCTATTTAGTGGGTGAAGCATGGGCTGACATTCCCGTTGCAGCAAAATACTTTGGCGAAGGTAAAGGCCTCGACCAAGGCTTTGATTTTGAAGTGGGCTATAAAATACTGGGCTTATTAAAACCCGATGCCAGTGGTGAAGCGCAATTTGGCACCATGCAATCTAACCAACAAGCGAGCACAGTTGATGCCAATGTGCTCAAACAAAATTTACAGCAGCGTATTGATTCAACTGCGCCGCTTGATTTTTTTGCACCGTTTTTAACTAATCACGACCAAGAACGTGTGGCTTATCAACTTGCAGAGCACGACGATAAAGCAAAACTTGCTGCCGCCATGTTATTTAGCTCTCCGGGTACACCGTATATTTATTACGGCGAAGAGGTTGGTTTAACACAAGGTGGAACAGGTCACGATGTGTATAAACGCGCGCCAATGCAGTGGAATAACAGCAACCAAGCTGGTTTTACTCAAGCTCAAACAAGTTGGGTTGAGCAGGCTGAACTGTTTGGTGATAACTACACCCAGTGGTGGCCTGAATATTTAGCACAGCAAATTAATGCAGCTGATCGCAATGTAAAAACGCAACAAGCACAACCTGATTCACTATGGCGTTTATACCAGCACTTAATCGCACTAAAAAAACAGCGCCCAGAACTGGGTATTAAAGGCCGTTATGAATTAACACAGCATAACAACGGCCTTGTTGAAATAACCCGCGAGTTAAACGGCAGTAAAAGTATGTTTATACTTAATTTAACCGCTAACCCACAAACCATCAGTAGTATTAAACGCGATGGGTTAACGCCTAACTGGCAACACGACCTCAATGACGAGCAACTCGCTGGCTATGGTTTGTTGTTACTGAATAACACACTGTAATAAAATTACAAAAAGGGGCTAACATACGTTAGCCCCTTTTTGTAAAAATGTTTTTATTGCATTGCCCTAAGTTATAGCGCATTTTAATGAATCATAATTAGCTTAACTTCATCTGGCGCCATGGCGCTTATCAGGAAAATCACTATAAAATGCAACCCATCACAGGTAGGTATTTACGGTACGTAATGAATACTGACGTACCAACATAGATTCAGCGATGTAATTTTAAAATGGTGAACGCGTTTTCATATCATTACCAATGTCGGTGGCTGTATAAACATACAGTATGGTTGTTTTTCTCTCATATTCAAGAAAATGAGCGCCGAGTGCACTTTCTTTTTTTATTATATTTAGTAGCAAGAAATAATTATAGCTAGCAATGAGTTAAGTTATTTGTTAAAAAGTAATTAATGAATATATTAGCGTGACGTTGGCAGAAATATACGCGACGAGCGCACTATAAAATTGTTATGCGCCAATTAGCCATGGAGCACGAAATTGAGTAAAGAGTTCTCTTCGAGAAAAATAAAATTTGTCAAAGCCCTTCATGAGCTTTCAAGTAGTTCAAAGAAAGTGCTATGTGGAATCGTGGCTGTATTACTTGTTATCCATATCTTTTTATCAATCTACTTAGCCGACTTTACTTGGTTTGCAGCATTCGGCGCATTGCTTTCTATTTTTGGCTTGCTGGCTTCATTCAGTTATGCGTTGCCTATCGAGGAAATTGATCCCAAGGATTTAGAGTCCACGCTAGAGGGGGAGCATTATGCAGTTGGTGGCTCACCAATGGCAGAACTTGTAACAGATCGAGAAAGTATAGATCGAATTAAGCAGTCGAATATAGATAGCGTGCTCAAAAAGTATGAGAATATTTCCACCTATATCATATTCACCATTCTAGGAACTTTAATTTGGGCGTATGCAGGTTTTTTAAACGTGGTGTTTGCTAGTTCATGCGCATAACAATCAGCTCAAACCGACCTCCACTGCGTTACTCGTTTTGTGCTTTTTCGCTACGCTCGCACAAAACCATCAACTCCGTTCCGGCGGCTTAGCTGGGCGTTATATGCTTTGAGTCTTCATGGAGTTTTAGTGCATGAAAAGAGAGCCACGAAATTCAGATATTAAATTTAAGCCAGCAGTGGTTTCTTGGTTTAAAAATAGACCCGATGCACAAGCTCATTTTGATCCTGTGAAAGAGTTTTTGGTTAGTTGTTACTCGGGATCAAATTATGGCTTTATTAATAAAAAAGCTTACCCCGAATACAGATTTAATTCAGTAGGTAATAACGAGGTTTACGTTGTTATTCGAGCGTCACAAAATCACACTCTAGTAAGAGTTCGGGTTGACTCTTTGAAAGTCAAAATTGAGTTTGATGATTACTATAAAACTATTGCCAACAAACATGGTGAAAGAATTGATGTTTATGACTTTGTAGTGTCAAAAACAAGCGATTTAAAAATAATAAGTGATTTTTTTAGAAAACATGAAATTCATAATTTTACAGCACAAACTAAACGAGACACCCATCTTTAATTTTGTGCTTACAATGGTTTCAAACTATGCTTTAGGCAGTATGAATAAATAGGCAGGGTGTTCTATGGCAATTGCAAGAAAGCGTCAGGTTAGTTTGGCTGATACGCGATATTATCACTGTATTTCACGTTGTGTACGCCGAGCCTTTTTATGCGGAGAAGACCATTTTACAGGTCAATCGTATGAGCACCGCAGAAGCTGGGTTGAAGATAGGTTACTTGCACTAGCGAAAGTATTTTGCATAGATGTGTGTGCTTATGCTGTAATGAGTAATCACACTCATTTAGTACTGTATGTAGATGATAAAAAGGCCAATAGGCTAAATGACAAAGCCATTATTATTCGTTGGCATAAAGTGTGTAAAGGCACGTTATTAACGCAAAAATACCTGCAAGGTGAAAAACTCACTAAAGCAGAGCTTATCTTTTTCAATCAAACAGTAAAACAATACCGAGAGCGGCTATCTAGCATCAGTTGGTTTATGCGCTTGTTAAATGAAGATATTGCGCGCAAAGCAAATAAAGAAGACAACTGCACTGGTCGATTCTGGGAAGGGCGCTTTAAATCACAAGCCTTGCTAGATGAAGCCGCACTAGCTGCTTGCATGGCGTATGTAGATTTAAATCCAATTAGAGCAAAGATAGCCAGCAGCCCCGAAGAATCAAATCATACCAGCGTGAAAAAGCGATTAGAAAGTGCAGCAACAGGCAAGCAGCCTAAAAGTTTATTACGTTTTGCAGGCTTACCACGCCAAATCATGCCAAAAGGCCTACCTTTTGAACTTAAATCCTATCTTGAACTCGTTGAATTAACAGGCCGTGTTATAAGAGAAGATAAGCGGGGACACATTGACAACATATACCTACCTTTACTAGAGCGAGTCAATATTAGCCCTGAAAACTGGCTGAAATTGACGACACAATTTACGCGTGTGTTCCATGGTGCAGTCGGTAGACCTTCTTCACATGAAAGCTATTGTGAAAATCTAGGAAGAAAGCGGCGAGCAAACATGAGTAACTGCGAAAAATTACTCGCATAGAGTCTAATCAAATAAGTACTTTAACTGCATAGAGCAGGTATTTTCATGTCTGTCATTTAAGTTTTACAACGGTATTTACTTACTTAAAGCTGAAACTAGCCTTTTAAAGTTGCAAGAAACTAAATGCAGAGCTTAATAGTGAATTTTGTGCCACAGGTTAAATAGCAGTTAGAATGGGTGTCATTATATGATCTTCTATCATTTTCATTCTTGATAAACTTAACCGTTTAACTTATTTAAATATAATGAGATGTTTACTTTTTCTGGCCTTAGTCTTTGTTATAAAGGACGGTCGCTTATTTTCTTTTAATATTTTTTCACTCGATAGTGCAAAGTACTTATTGTGGAAGTACCTTGGCGTACTTTACTTTTCTATATGTGTTGTAACTATTGACTATCTTATGGTTAAAAATAAGCAATAGTAAGGCATGTTTCTGTCGTGCTTATTAAATTTTTTGATAAGTGTGATTGTTGTGAATTGAATATTAGGTTTACTGTGTACATTGTTGGTTCAATAAAAATAAAGCTTACACCCATCTTAATTTTTTAGTGATGGGTTTCACGTTAGAGGTGCTGGGTTTGAATTAAGCTAACACCGTGTGTGAGTTATTATGTCTTGTGGTTCATGGAGGGTGTATGTTTTCAAAAAGTGATGTGGAAAAACTTGAAAAAGACTATAGGCGGGCTAAGGAGGCGTTACCGGATATAGAATACTTAGGTGGTTATCCTAAATATCCTGAAGTTATTTATAAATTTATGAATGCTCTATGTGCTCCTCCATGGTTTAAAATTGATTATGACCCACGTGAAGTAAAAAAGATCATGTCCAATATAGATATTGCTTCCCATGATAATTTACGTAATGTACTAACAAATGCGAATCGTATTGAACGTTTTGGTGATGGACAATGGGCTGTACTTTTAGAAGAAGATTTTTTTCCTTTAGTTATATCCCGTGCATACGTACTTACGAAAACCTAAAAAATAATTAACACAACTAAACAAGACACCCATCTTTAATTTTGTTTTTTAATTTAGGTAGTAAGTCGATATGCAAGATTTAGTATACAAATATGGACAAAGAGTTATTTCTTTTCTGATCGTTTTTACATTGCTCGTTAATTGGGAAATGTTTTCAATCATAGGGGCGGTTGGATTGACGCTTGCAAATAACTTGCTAATAATTATATGGATTATTCTTTTATTTACTTCTGCCATAGGGTTATATCTAAAGACAAACTGGGGATTCTTATTCTTTTATCCTGGGGTATTACTGACAACAATTGGTTTCTCTATCCCTCTTATTCCTTTTGTTATTAGTGTTTTTGCATTTGAGTTGAGGCCTTGGATAATGATCGGCATAAACTCGATGCTTTTAATGTTTGCTTTATGGACACATTGGTTAAAGCATGTAATTAATAAACCACCAAAACAAATACACTAGATTTAATAAAATATTTTTAGTCGCGCTGCAATATCCATATGACTAAATATCAGAATCTAAACCACAGTTAAATAGCAACCCATTTTTAGTTAAAAATAAATCATTGACATAATATGTCGTAATGGTTACTTTTAATACATAATATTAAAAGGAAAACTAAAATGGAAATTTGGAGTTTATTTACTGATTTTATTGTGCAATCAATCACCTTTTTTACTCAAGAAGTGGGCGTAAGCCAAGCGGCTGCTATTATTTTGTTTACCATTATTGGACGATTAGTTTTAATGCCGATTAACCTTGTTGCTATGGTTAACATGGTTAGAAATAAAAAAGCAATTGCCGCACTAAAACCTGAGCTAGATAGCATAAAAAGCAACTATAAAGACCAGCCCAGTGAAATCGCAAAATTAACTATGGCACTGTATAAAAAGCATAACATTAAGTTTATTGATAAAAAAAGTGTGATTAATATGGCAAGCCAAGGCGTATTTGGCCTAGGAACTTTTCAAGCTTTGCAACAAATTGTATTTACTAGTAAGTTTGCTTGGATTTCCAGTATTGCAAAGCCTGATATTGCGCTTTCGTTACTAGTGGGGGTTATTACATATTTATCTATGATGATGATGCCTGGTAGCGCAGAGCAAACCAGCACCTTATTGTTCCTAATTCCCGCAATTATTTGTATTGTTACTCTCGTTAATTTCCCTTCTGCAATTGGCTTATACTGGGCTACATCAAGTAGTACTAGCTTGTTGCAGTCATTATTAGTAAATAAATATTTTAAAAACCAGCAGCCGCAGCATGCTTTGTAAAAGTCGCTAAACAAAGGAATGACAATAATGAATATGTGTTATCAACCCACAGCCGATTTAATGGCTTCTGCACAGTTAACCTATACCAATATGCGTGGATATTATGAGCATTATGGTGTTGATTGGCAGCAACTTAAAATATGTGAGCAAATTTCAGACCTTGAAAATTGGGATGTTTTGTTAAATGGCGATGTAGTGGGTGCAATGCGCTTGGCTTTTGATAATGAGGGTTGCTATATACGTGACCTACAAGTAGATGCTGCGTTTCAAAATATGGGGTTTGGTGCAGCAGCAATTAATGAGTGTGCTCGTTTAGCTGTGCTCCGAGGTGCTATGCAACTTAGGCTTCGCGTTTTTAAAATCAGCCCAGCGCACAAGCTTTACACACGCTCGGGTTTCAACATAGTTAAAGAAGATGACAGATTTTATTATATGTCTAAAAGCTTAGTTTAATGACTGTGACTTTTATTTTAAAAAATTAATGTTGCTCAGTCACTGTGGATTAATATTCGCTCATTCAAACTGCTATTACGACAATTTAATAAAATATTTATGGATAGATTATGCGCTTTTTTACAAATAAAACAGCCACATTAAGTGTTTGCTTTTTATTGCTTGGCATGGGTTTTATGCTGATAGAAAACAGTGTGTATCAATATATTGATCATAATGGTGTTCTACATGAAAGCTTGTTTATGCCCTTGAGCATAGTGTGTTTAGCGGCAGGGCTTGTTTTAGGCTTGGCATTTATAGCCCAAAAACTGATTGGGCTATTTTATCGCGATAAAGCAAGCCGTTAATTACTGCTGGTTTTATTGCTCATTGTTTAAATTAGCGGGCTCTAATAAATTAAATGTTGGTAAGCGCCATTTAAAGCGTACCGACGCCATACGAATTAAATAGCCTACCACTAAACTTGCAACCACGCTGATATTGTCATCAATGTTGTAGTGGTGTAGTGCTAAGTATAAACACGCAACAATAAGCGCTACGCTTGCGTAAAGTTCATGATGAAGTACTAATGGCGCTTGGCGACAAATTAAATCACGCAATAATCCACCAAATACACCTGTCACTATGGCTGCGACAACACAAATTCCATAGTGCAAACCCATATTTAGCCCAACTTGGCAGCCAATTATACTAAACGCTGCAAGCCCTAAGGCATCTAGACGCATAAATATGCCTTTAAATTTAACCACCCATTTGGCCAACCAAGTGGTAACAATACCGGCTAGGCAAGTGATCAGTAAATATTCTGGGTGTTTTACCCAAGTCAGTGGGTAGTTACCTAATAAAATGTCTCGCACGCTACCACCACCAATAGCTGTGGCACTGGCTACCAACATAACACCAAACCAATCCATATTTCTGCGTCCAGCGCTAAGAGCACCGGTCATGGCTTCTGCTGTAATACCTATAATATAAACGATGGTTAATAGCATGAGATGATCACTTGAAAATTTAACATGAAAATAAAAGCAGGATTGTAGTGATAAAAACGTGCATTGACGAGTGAAAAATTACATCAAAAACAGCCAGTTTCAGATTAAAAAAACTAATGTGATAGCGAGGTGTGAATAGCCTGTTAATGCAACGAAAGCGCTTGCTCTACTAATAAAAACAAAAAGGACAAATGACCGTAAATAAGCAATAAAACCTGATAAATTTAAGGGCGTCAGGGCGCTATTGCCCTTAATTTTACTACTTTTAAAAAATGGTTTAACTCAATGAATTAACTTGAGCCACGTGCAATTAAACGCGGTGGTAGTAGGGTGCTTTGCACTTGTTCGCCACGGATGAGTTTTAGTAAGTTCTCAACCAACATTTGCCCAGCAATAGTGGTATTTTGTTCTATGGTTGTCAGCGGCGGGTTAATGTAACTGGCAATAGATATATTATCAAAGCCGATTACGGCTACATCTTTTGGTACGTTAATATTAGCTTCTTTAAGCGCGCGTATTGCGCCTATGGCAATCAAATCGCTGGCAGCAAAAAGTGCATTAAAAGTAATGTTATTAGCAATTAAAGAACGAGTGGCATGATAGCCAGATTCTTCGGTAGAAATTGCATTGGCAATTTTACGTTCATTGAGTGTAATACCATTTTGTTGTAACGCCTCTTTAAAGCCATTAAAGCGGGCAAAAAACTCGGGACTATGATCAGACGCATCGCCTATAAACGCGCAATCTTTGCGATTATGAGCCAACAAATGCTCAGCAACGAGCTTTCCGCCTCCATAGTTGTCGCAGCTTATGGTTAAGTCGGGGCGGTTATCAACACTTGCTCCCCAGCAAACAAACTTGGTGTTTTGTTCAAGCAAAGTATTAAATTTAGGCTGAAAGTCTATATAGTCGCCATAACCTAATAAAATGATGCCATCTGCTCGGTGACTGTCTTCATAGTCTGCCTGCCAATCAGCACTTGCCGATTGAAATGACACAAGTAAATCATAACCCTCTTTAGCGCAGGCACGAGTAATACTGCCTAGCATGGCTAAAAAAACGGATTTATTTGCGATTCGTCAGAGGTAGGGTCTTCAAACAACAATAACGCAAGGGTGCTGCTTTGTTGAGTGCGTAAGTTACTGGCGTTTTTATCAACTTTGTAATTAAGCTTTTTGGCAATGTCATGAACTCGTCTTCGGGTTTCATCATTTACCAAAGGACTATTTCGTAAAGCACGAGAAACTGTAGATTGAGACACCCCAGCATAATGGGCTATATCAAATGAGGTGGCTTTACCTTTCATCACGATTACTTACTTAAGAGGACAATAAGGGGCTATTCTCGTTTATTAATGATTTTTTTCAAGCTTATTTGTCAATAAAGGCATTTTTTTATTGATTTTAACATGACACCGGTGTCACAATGACGGCGTTTTATCATTTTGTTGTCAAAACGTATTAGCTACCTTTATTATTAAAGGTAGCATTTTTTTACAGTGATAGCTGCTTTGAGGTGATAGCTCAAAGTAAATAAGTATCAATGGATACCCCATTAAAATAATAAGTACTCATTACTTAAACAAAAGAGATAACACTATGGGTTTACACTCTAGCACACACTTTGAGCCTATTCTGGTTGCCGATATAGGCGGTACAAACGCCCGTTTTGCATTGATAACTGGGTTCGACGAATCGAGTAATCAATTTACCATTGAACATAACCATACGTTTCCAAGTGCTAGTTATGGATCACTCGAAAGTGCCACTGAGTATTATTTATCAACAGTGTCTCATATAAATCCTAAACGTGCATGTCTTGCCGTAGCAGGTCCAATTAACGCAGGCCAAGTTCACTTAACTAACTTAGGTTGGCACTTTAGCGTTAATGATATTAAACATCATTTTGACTTTGAACAATTAAGCATAATAAACGACTTTGCTGCTTTTGCTTATGCTGCTCCGTACTTAGACCTTTCTCGAAACGTAACGGTTAAACCTGGCCAAGCAGATGACACTGCTAATATTGGTGTAATGGGACCAGGTACAGGCTTTGGTGCTGCGTGTTTAGTGCGTACAGCACATTCGTGTGCGGTAATGAGCTCAGAAAGCGGCCATATTTCACTGTCGGCCGTAAACGAACTTGACGCTCAACTTATTCAAGAGCTTAAAAAAGACCACCCACATGTATCGGTAGAAACGGTGTTTTCTGGCCCAGGCATTGCTCATTTATATAAAGCTATGGCGGCGGTTAAAGGGGTGGCTGCAAAAAATTTAGATGCGGCGCAAATTAGCAGCTTAGCCAATAGCGGTGAATGTGAAGTGTGTGACGCAACCCTTAATCAGTTTTGCGATTGGATTGGCAGTGTTGCTGGCGATTTGGCGCTTGCTTATGGCGCTCTTGGTGGGCTTTACATTGGTGGTGGCATATTACCAAGAATGCAGGCTCGTTTACTAGAAAGCCGTTTTATTGAGCGTTTTTTACAAAAGGGCATTATGTCGCAATATACAGGCCAAATTCCGGTCACTTTAGTAACACAAGACAACATTCCTTTAATTGGTGCTGCCGCGTGTTTGCATACGAGTCAACAGGTTTAATTACGTTGCATACATTTGGAAATAAATAGATGAAAAAAGTCACTATAAATAGCGTTGCCAGTTATGCCGGTGTATCTAAAAAAACAGTATCGCGCGTATTGAATAACGAACCAAATGTGAGTGCGGCCACACGTGAAAAAGTATTAGCGGTATTTAAAGAGCTTGATTACACACCTAATCCCATTGCTCGAGGACTTGCACAAAACCGTAGTTTTATTATTGGTTGCTTATACGACAATCCAAGTAAAAGTTATATTACCCGTGTGCAAACAGGCGCATTAGCTGCATGCCAAGAAAACAACTATAACTTGCTGATTCACCCTTGTGAGCTCAGAGGTGATGCACTCATTAACAACATAGAGCAGCTATTGCAGTCATCACGGCTTGATGGTTTAGTGCTTACGCCGCCATTTTGTGACTTTTCAGAGTTGGTTGATTTTTTAAAGTCTAAAAAAATTCCTTATGCTCGAGTGGCTTCTGCTATTTTAGAAGATGACTCTATTTCTGTTACCAGTAATGACGAGCAGGGCGCATTTGAAATTACCGAACATTTAATAAACTTAGGGCATACCTCTATCGCGTTTATTAAAGGTCACCCAGATCACAGTGCTACACAGCAACGTTTTAAAGGCTACAGGCGCGCACTAGCAAGCCATGGTATTGAATTTAACGAACGCTTAGTTGAAGAGGGTAACTTTAGTTACCATTCAGGGGTAGACAGTGCCCGTAGTATTTTAGATTTATCGCCACGCCCTACGGCTGTATTTGCATCGAATGATTACATGGCAGCAGCCGTGCTTAAATTAGCTACACAGCGTAATTTACGTGTACCAGATGACATTTCTATTGCTGGCTTTGATAACGCTCCCATAGCGCGTCATATTTGGCCAGGCCTAACGACTATAGCGCAACCTGTAGAAGAAATGACTAAACAAGCTGTTACCCAGTTAATTACCCACATTATTGAGCCGCAAGAGTCGCCTTACAAAGTGATTTTAGAAGCAAAATTAATCACGCGTGAGTCAACCGCAGCCGTAAAATAAAAACCGCTTTTTCACAGTAGCCCGAGTATGAGTGACGCTTACTCGGGCTTTTTTTATCTGCATTTTTGATTTTCATTATTTGCCGCTGGTATTTCACTAAAAATTCACGTTTATTTATTGTACATGTTAAAAAAAGGACTATTTTTATTACTCAGGGTTGACACCGGTGTCAGTGTCATGCGTTAATACCCTGACACCGGTGTCAGGGTTGTTGTGAGAGGCTCCCTGGTAGCGTACCTTTGAACGGGTAAGTCAAAGATGCTCAGTACAGTTATTTTCGTGGAGTCTATAATTGTTACTGAGCCTTTATCCTCTAACGAATAGAGATGAGTAAAATTATGTTGCACCCTCGAATTCAAGAAGTCACAGAACGCGTTATTGAGCGCAGTAAACAAACCCGTCAAGCCTATTTAGATCGTATTTCGCACGCAAAAAAACAAACAAGAGTTCGTGCTGGTTTAGGCTGTGGCAATATTGCCCATGTTATGGCTGCGTGCAGTAGCGATGACAAAGCGCGTTTAAAAGCAGATGAGGTGCCAAACCTTGCAATTATTAATTCATACAACGACATGTTATCTGCGCATGTGCCTTACAAAGAATACCCAGATTTAATTAAAAGCATTGCCACTAAATTTGACGCAACCGCGCAAGTTGCTGGAGGTGTTCCTGCGATGTGTGATGGCGTTACCCAAGGGCGTGACGGCATGGAACTATCGCTTTTCTCTCGTGATGTTATTGCTATGTCTACTGCGGTTTCGTTATCGCATGACGTGTTTGATGGTGTGTTTTGTTTAGGTGTATGTGACAAAATTGTTCCAGGCTTATTAATTGGCGCTTTATCATTTGGCCATTTGCCTGTGTATTTTTTACCAGCAGGACCAATGCAGTCAGGTATTCCAAACAAAGACAAAGCGCGTATTCGTCAAAAGTTTGCACAAGGCTTAGTGTCACGTGAAGAGCTATTAGAGGCAGAAAGCGCATCTTATCACAGTGCCGGTACGTGTACATTTTATGGCACTGCAAATTCAAATCAAATGCTTATGGAAATTATGGGCTTACACCTACCAGGTAGCTCGTTTATCAATCCATACACAGAATTGCGTGATGGCTTAACGGGTAATGCCGTTGAGACCATGCTTAAGCAGCTTACAGAAAACAAAGATGGCCCGTGTTTAGCGGATGTGATCAGCGAAAAAACCATTATTAATGGCCTGGTTGGTTTGCTATCAACCGGTGGCTCAACCAATCATGCAATCCATATTGTGGCAATTGCAAAAGCGGCTGGTATTCAGGTTACGTGGAAAGACATGTCTGATTTATCAGCAGTTGTACCATTACTGACGCGTATTTACCCTAATGGCTCAGCTGATGTAAACCATTTCCAAGCAGCTGGCGGTATGGGCTTCTTAATGCGTGAATTAGCAGGTGCTGGTTATCTTCACACAGATGTAACCACTATTTTAGGCGAAGGCCTTGCACCTTACATGTGTGAGCCACTGCTTGATAAAGACGATAACTTGATTATGAGTGATGCCAATGGCCCAAGTAAAGTTAAATGGGTTGCGTGTCCAGAAAACTCACATGATGAAGAAGTACTTCGCCCTGTAAATAATCCATTTAGTAAGCAAGGTGGTTTACAGCTATTAACGGGCAACTTAGGTAAAGCCGTTATTAAAGTCTCTGCTGTTGCAGAATCGCATCAAGTGGTGTCGGCGCCAGCTAAAGTATTTAGCTCTCAAGGTGAGTTACAAGATGCTTATAGCCGTGGTGAACTTAACCAAGATTTTATTGCTGTTCTTAAAGAGCAAGGCCCTAAAGCTAAAGGTATGCCAGAGCTTCATAAGCTCACGCCGGTAATGGCAACATTACAAGATCAGGGTTATAAAGTGGCCATAGTTACCGACGGACGTATGTCGGGTGCATCAGGCAAAGTACCAGCGGCAATCCACTTAGCACCTGAAGCGGTAGAAGGTGGCATTATAGCTAAAATCCATGAAGGCGATATTGTTACTTTAGATGCGCCAAATGGTATTTTAAAAGTGCATGTAAGCGACGAAGAGCTTGCACAGCGTGAGCTACAAATTAGCCAAGCAAGCCAAACATTTGGTACAGGCCGTGAATTATTTACTGGATTTAGAAATATCGTAAGCAGTGCCGATTTAGGTGCAAGTGCTTTTGGACTTGAATAATAATTAGCCATATTGGGTAATGAGGAACAAGTAATGAGTATTGAAAAAATCTTAGCATCGGCACCCGTTGTGCCAGTGGTGGTAATCGAAAAATTAGAAGATGCTGCACCACTTGCAAGAGCGTTGTATAACGGTGGCTTAAAAGCACTTGAAATTACACTGCGTACACCAATTGCTGCACAAGCTGTAAAGTTAATGAAAGCTGAAGTACCAGAGGCATATGTGGGCACTGGCACGGTGGTTGATAAAGCAAGCTTTAACGCGTCAGTAGAAGCGGGCGCTGACTTTATGGTGAGCCCTGGTGTAAGTGATGAACTGTTAGCATTGGCAAAAGAGTCAACTATCCCTTTTTTACCCGGTGCAGCTACCCCAAGCGAAGTGATGAACTTGGCAGCGCATGGCTTTAAATTTTTAAAGTTTTTTCCTGCAGAAGCCGCAGGCGGTACAGCGATGATTAAGTCGATTGGCGGCCCATTACCTGATATTACTTTTTGTCCAACTGGTGGCATTAGTTTAGCGACTGCCCCTAATTACTTAGCACTTAACAATGTTATTTGCGTAGGTGGTACGTGGATGTTAGATAAACAACTTATTGAAAATAAAGACTGGCAAGCCATTGAAACGCTTGCTCGCCAAGCATGTGAAGTTAATAGGAGTCAAAAATGATTAATGTAGCAATTAATGGCTACGGCCGTATCGGTCGTAATGTATTGCGTGCACTGTACGAATCAGCGCAAAATAATGAAATTAAAATTGTGGCTATTAACGATTTAGCCCCAGCCAATGTAAATGCTCATCTGACTCAGTTTGACTCAGTACATGGTCGTTTTTCACAGCAAGTAACACTTAAAGATAACACTATGCTAATTGGCGATGATGTGATCACGCTAACGCAAGAGCGTGACCCTGCTAATTTACCGTGGAAAGAACTAAACGTTGATATCGTACTTGAATGTACGGGGTTATTTACTTCTCGCGAAGCAGCTAATAAGCATATTGAAGCGGGCGCGAAAAAAGTAGTGGTATCGGCTCCTGGTACAGATATGGATGCTACAGTAGTACACGGTGTAAATAGCGATGTAATTAATGCCGATAGCAACATTATTTCTAATGCTTCATGTACAACCAATTGTTTAGCGCCTGTTGCTAAAGCAATTAACGATACAGTAGGAATTGAACAAGGTAGCATGACCACCATTCATGCTTACACTAACGATCAAAACTTATCTGACGTATACCACCCAGATTTATACCGCGCGCGCAGTGCAACTCAATCTATGATCCCAACTAAAACGGGTGCTGCAAAAGCGGTTGGATTAGTTCTGCCTGAACTTGCCGGTAAACTAGATGGCATGGCGGTACGTGTACCAACCATTAATGTGTCGTTAGTTGATTTAACATTTATTGCTAAGCGTGACACAAGTATTGAAGAAATTAACCAAGTAGTTAAAGATGCTGCGTTTGGCTCTATGAAAGGTATTTTAGAGTACAACGAGCTGCCGCTTGTTTCTATCGACTTTAACCATAACCCAGCATCATCAATTTTTGATGCAACGCAAACGCGTGCTGATGGTAAATTAGTTAAAGTAATGGCGTGGTACGACAACGAATGGGGTTTCTCAAACCGCATGTTAGATCAAGTTAAAGCGCTGGGTGCTTATTTATAATTTTTCCGTGTAGTTAAATTTTACTTTATCCAGCCAAGCCACGCACTGCGTGGCTTTTTTTGTTGTCGTGAACCTAAATATAAGCTGAGAGGAATAAATGCTAAAACCTAAAAAGAAATATATAAGGCTATTTTTTCCATATCTTAAAAAGAATTCGACATACTAAAATTGGAAATACACTTACGAGTCCATAAAACATAGCTTGCCTAGTATCAGCTGAAGATGAAAACCAGTGATAAGTCATTGCAATAAATATAAATAGATAAATGAGTAAATTAAGTAGTTTATTCATTTTTATTATCGCAAACATTTTTAATTTGAGCTGAGATTTTGGTTAACTCATTCATAACTTTTGATATATTCGCAGATTTGATATTTGTCGATATAATTGTTTTCAAAAAATAATTATTCAAGTTGCTATTGATTTGAATTAAAAATAAATCGAAAGTATCGCTTTGCTGAAATACCGCTTTAATTATCCTTTGGTGTCCATGTAATATTTTTATATCAGTCATAACTTCAGTCTCATAAAAAAGCATATCTTCTAAAGTGTTTTTTTGATATGAATTTAAAATGCTTTTGTAGATTGATACTGGTTTATTACTAAGATCAATATCACTTTCCAAAAGCCTATTTTCTCTTAATGGCCAAATACTCAAATTATATGATGTTTTTTCTGAAGTTATTTGTTCAGAATATAAAGGTACTTTGTGAGAGTTGTAGTTACATTTAGCGTATGCATTATCGAGATAAAAAATGCTAAGAAATAAAGCTATTAGGATTCTTACACTCATTTTATTGGCTTATTCTCTTCTGTCTTTAAACAAGACAGATAATTTAAGTAAATAAAAATAACCACTAACGAACTAAAAAATACAATGTCTTCTTGGAGATTATTCATTGTAAAATTCCACGCTAGAAGCATCAACATGGTCATACAAAATGTTAATAGTATGTGAGCAGTAAAAGTTTTCATGATTAAGGTTGAATATTTATTGTTCTAATTGAGCTTCGACGTTGAATTTCATTATTTACTTTTGATAGCTCTGATTTATTAAATAATACAGTACCCCAAATGACGAGAGTAACGACTCCACCTTTGGTCACTTTTCTATTACTCCAAAGCTTTACTAATAAATCCTTTCCACTTAAAGCCGAGGCTCCAACACCAATATATGATGCAAAGTTATCAACTTGACTATGAAAATACTGATCAGCTATAAGTTCTTCCGTTGTAAAAGACCATATGCCCCAATCCTTATTAACGAATGTAGGCTCAACAGCTATTGATATAAGCTTCGCTTTTAACGCCCCATTTGGTACGGATCTAATTAAAGTCATTGCTTCTATTTTTTGATGACGGTCTAAGTGCCTATAAAGAATTGCACCACATATAGCCTCCACTTCATTTTGACCACCATCTTTGACTAAGGAGAAAGGTATTTTAACTATATTTGAAAGTATTCTGAGTTGCCCATTTAAGTTGTTTGGTAAATTGTATGGAAGATTACTAATAGAAAATGATGATGACATTTTTATTCCTTTAAAAATATAATATAAAGAAATGTTACTTAATAATACATGTTAGGTCAACAGCCAAAATCAAATTAAAACAACTACTCTACTTTTTTGTACAAAATATCCGAATGGTAGTAATTAATAAGTAGTTTCTATTTGTAAGGGAAAATAATCTTAGGATTTTAGCATTTAGTAGCGAATATTCTATTCTAGCGAAAAATTGAAAAAGGATAATTCAATACTTAGTCATATACTCCGCCGCTTATTTCGTACCAGCCACCTGCAAATAGGTGAGGGTAATATCAGCGGTTATATTGCTTGCTTTTTGGCAATATTAAGTTGCTTAGGAGTGCTTGCATTCCACTTTCCGGAATATTTAACGACTCCAGAATTACGCAAAAGCTATAGCGTCGACTTTTTACGTCAGCTCATGTTTGTTGCTCTTATTATTTCCGGTAGCTTAGGGTTACTTAATTTTGTACGAAATACGAATAAGCGTTTGGGTGCCACTGCGTGGTTTTTTATTATACTGGCCATTAGCTTTGGTGGCCCGAATGTTGAAGTGAATGACTTTGCAGATAACACTCCTTATATTGGCCTAGATTGGTTTATATTAGACTTACTAGGCTCTACCTTAATTTTTATTTTAATTGAAAAACTACTTCCGCATCGAAAAGAGCAAAAATACTTCGTAGTGAATGGCGCGGGGATTTAAACCACTTCTTTGTTAATCACTTAATAGTGGGTTTTGTATTACTGGTTACTAATCATTTTGTGCATTATGGTTTTGGTTGGGCGGTTTCGAGCACACTGCAAGCTTACATAGCGCAAATGCCGTTTATACTACAGCTATTTTTAATTATTTTGGTGGCTGATTTAATGCAGTATTGGACGCATCGTGCGTATCACGAAGTGCCATTTATGTGGCGATTTCATGGTGTGCATCACAGTGCCAAAGAAATGGATTGGCTAGCGGGCTCCCGTCAGCATATTTTAGAAATACTGATCACCCGTAGTTTAGTGCTAACCCCTATATTTGTGCTGGGGTTTTCACAGCAAATAATCAGCTTATATGTAATTATTGTTGGTTTTCAAGCCGTATTTAATCATGCAAACGTGAATGTAAAATTTGGGTGGTTAAAATATTTTATGGTAACTCCGCAGTTTCACCATTGGCATCACGCATCCGATAAAGCGGCCATTGATCGAAATTATGCAGCCCACTTCTCGTTTTTAGATTATTTATTTGGTACTGCGGTAAAAGGCCAAGCAGAGTGGCCTAAAGAATATGGTGTTGTCGGGGACTACATGCCTGTAGGTATGTTAAAGCAACAAATTTACCCGTTTAAAAAACAAAAATAGTCTGTAGTTTTAGATTGTGGCCACAAGATCCATGGCCGCATACAACTATAAAAGCCAACAGACCCTAGTTGTGAGGGGTTATTAATTAACTAATCCATTCTACAAATAACAAAAAGGCCAACTAAGTTGGCCTTTAAACATAACCTATCGCAAGTAAACTCAACGCAGTTGTCGCTGAAGATAGATTTACTATCCAGAGCTCAGATTATTTGCTTAACGATTAAAATTGAGCGTTGTGGTAAACGTTTTGTACGTCGTCACAATCTTCAAGCATGGCTAAAAAGCGCTCCATAACTTCAACGTCTTCGCCTTCAATAGGGGCTTCAACTTGAGGTACAAAGGCAATTAAGTCTTCGTCAAATTCTGTCACACCCATTTCTTCAAGTGCTGTGCGGGTATTGTTGTATTCAGTGTGCGGTGCAAATACGGTTACTTTGCCGTCTTCTACTTCAACGTCGGTAACATCAACATCTGCCATCATCAGCGCTTCAAGTACGGTTTCATCGTCGTCACCGTCAAATACAAAAATAGCAAGGTGATCAAATAAGTGTGATACCGAATTTTGTGCGCCAATTTTAGCGTTTGCTTTGGTAAAACATACACGTACATCAGCAAAAGTACGTTTGTTGTTGTCGGTTAAACAATCAACAATAATCATGCAATTACCTGGGCCGTAACCTTCATAACGCGTGGCTGCATAGTCTTCACCGCCGCCGCCTTTAGCTTTATCAATGGCGCGTTCAATTACGTGAGCCGGTACTTGGTCTTTTTTAGCACGTTCAATTAAACGACGTAGTGCTAGGTTTCCGTCTGGATCAACACCGCCATTTTTAGCACAAATATAAATTTCTTTACCGTATTTTGAATAAACTTTAGTTTTAGCACCCGCAGTTTTAGCCATTGAATCTTTTTTGTTTTGGTAAGCTCTTCCCATCTGCGTTTCGCCTTAATATGTATAAATAATTGATAAAAATTTGCAAGCCCATATTCTAAAGGTAAATGCCGGGCAGGGCTAGTAAGTATTGTTAGTAGCCAAAAATAAAACAACCCGCATAAGCGGGCTGTTTATTTGTTACAAACGATGAACGGTTGTCAGGGTATTACCAAATACGAACGCGTTCTTCTTCTGGTAGGTACAACTCATCACCTGGTTTTACATCAAATGCTTTATACCAAGCGTCGTGGTTACGAGGTGCTTGTGCTCTAAAGCGACCTGGTGCGTGAGTACCACCACGTAATTGGTTTAACATGCTTTGCTCAGTACGTTTTTCTTTCCATACTTGTGCCCATGCTAAGAAGAAACGTTGATCGCCGGTTACACCATCAATTACCGGTGCTTCTTTACCATTTAGGCTTAGTTTGTAAGCATGATAAGCCATGGCTAAACCACCCACATCACCAATATTTTCACCTAAGCTGTTGCGGCCATTTACAAAGTTACCTGGAATTGGTTCGTATTTGCTGTACTGAGCTGCCAGTTTGTCAGCTTTGGCATCAAAAGCAGCACGATCTTCATCAGTCCACCAATTACGTTGTATGCCGTTAGCGTCAGATTTTGAGCCTTGATCATCAAAACCATGGCCCATTTCGTGGCCAATCACAGCGCCAATGCCACCGTAGTTTACTGCTGGATCTGCATTTGGATCGAAAAACGGTGGTTGTAATATAGCGGCAGGGAATACAATTTCGTTAAATGAACTATTGTAGTAAGCGTTAACACGTTGTGGTGTCATGCCCCAACGATTACGATCGGTCTTTTTCAGCTCTTTTTCTACGCTGTCGGCTTGGAAAAACTCACGCATATTTTTTACATTAGTCATTAAATCATTGTTGCTAATGCTTAAGCCTTCATATGATTGCCATTCATCTGGGTAACCAATTTTTGGTACAAATGCCGCTAATTTTGCACGCGCATTTACTTTTGTTTCTACACCCATCCAATCTAAGTTATCAATACGCTCACCAAGGGCTGTGCGTAAGTTTTCAACTAGTTCAGACATTTGTTGCTTAGATGACTCAGGGAAATAACGAGCTACGTAAATTTTACCAATTGCAAAGCCTAATGAGCTAGTGCCAGACATTTGGCTGATAGCGCGTTTCCAGCGTGGACGTGGCTCTTGCTGACCATTCAATTCTTTACCAAAAAAAGCAAAGTTGGTGTTAAATATCTCTTCAGACAACAGCCCTGCGTTACCATTAATTGCATGATACGTTAGGTAGTCTTTCCATACGCTTAAATCTTCGTTATTGATTAAGTCAATCATGGCTTTAACAGGTTCAGGCTGCGATACGTTTAATTGTGGTACTTTATAACCTGTTTGTGCAAAGTATAAATCCCAGTTAAATCCTGGGTATTGCGCACTTAACTCATCACGTTTTACTTGGTTTAGGGTTAAATCACGATTACGGCGTTTTTCACGTGGCCAATGACCTTCTGCAATTTTGGTTTCAAGCGCTAAAATCGCTTGTGCACGCTCTGTGGTATTATCAACCCCTGCAAATTTAAGCATATCGGCAATATGTGCAACATACGCTTCACGGGTTTTTACAAAACGTTCTGCATCTTCAAGGTAGTAAGAACGATCAGGTAAACCTAAGCCACCTGCACCTAATGACATTTCGTATTTATTGGGATCTAAACGGTTAAACCACATACCGCCACCAAGTGGTGCACTTACACCCGTAAGCCAAGATTGGCCAAATACTTTTGCCAAATCATCAGTAGAGGCAACCGAATTAATGTCGTTAAGCAACGGCTTAATTGGCGTGATACCTAGTTTATTAAGCGTCTCGGTATCCATGTACGAGTTATAAAAGTCAGCGACCAGTTGCTCTTCGGCGTTTAAGTTTTCACGTGCTGCAATGTCTTCAATAATTTCTTTAACGCGATCTTCACTGCGCTCAGCTAGCGCAGAGAATGCACCGTAACGGGTTTTATCTGCTGGCATTTCATAGTTGTCGTACCATGAACCACTGGCGTACATGAAGAAATCGTCGCCTGGTTTTACAGCTTCGTTACGCGCAGTTAAATCAACCCCAAACGTGCCTAATTCGGCTTGCTCTGTTGCTTGTGGCTTTTCTGCAACTGCTGCTACTTGCTCAGTTTTTGTTGTTTGTGGCTCAGAACAGCCAGTAATAAATGTGGCAGCGAGCGCCGCTGCAATTAAACTCTTTTTCATTATTTTCCCCTATGAATTCACGTTATTTAATTCGTTATATTTTTGTTATAAAAATAGCTACTTGATTGTATTGATAACTTCACTGCAAACAAACCTTTTGAGGTGAATAACCGTACCGGTCGATAAGATAAATGAAATACTAGCAAAATAGCAAAAAAGCACTCAGATACTTCAATCGTACCCGAGAGGCTTAGTTTATTGCGCCTTTGACTGTTTTTGTTGCAAGGTCCACATATGAGCATATTCACCATTTTGCATGAGTAATTCATCATGTTTACCTTGCTCTACTACTTCTCCCGCCTTAAGCACGATAATAGTATCGGCATCGGTAATTGTTGATAAGCGATGCGCAATAACAATACTTGTGTGGTTAGAGGCAACCTCTTGCATAGCGTTTAATATGGCTTGTTCAGATTGTGAGTCGAGCGCGGAAGTGGCTTCGTCAAAAATTAAAATCGGCGATTGTTTTAAAATAGCGCGAGCAATAGCAATACGTTGCTTTTCGCCACCAGAGACTTTTAGTCCGCGTTCACCGACTAAGGTTTTATCGCCTTTATCTAGGCTATTAATAAAGTCTGTTAGATGCGCCATGTTTATGGCTTTGTTTACTTCATCTTCACTGGCGCTGGGTCTGCCGTAATGAATGTTTTCGCGTATGCTGGTATTAAATAACACAGTATCTTGCGGCACTATGGCAATAGCTTTACGCAAGCTTGCTAGGGTAACCGTGTTTATGGCTTGATTATCAATTTTTATAGCACCCGATGAAAGTTCATAAAAACGATATAGCAAGCGGGCTAACGAGCTTTTACCTGCGCCACTAGCACCTACAACCGCTACCTTAGCACCAGAGTTTACATTAAAACTGACGTTCTTAAGAATAGGGCGCTTGCTATCGTAGCTAAAGCTGACGTTTTCAAAGCTAATTGCCCCATTTTTGAGTGCTAATGGTTGCGCGGTTTCGCTATCTGCTACTTTGGGTGAGGTATTTAATAACCCAAGCATGTTTTCAAGGTCGGTAAGGGCACGGCGTATTTCACGGTACACAAATCCCAAAAAGTTAAGCGGTAAAAAGAGTTGAATCATATATGCATTGATCATTACCAGTTCACCAATCGTTAACTCGCCGGTAACCACTTCACTTGCGCCAAGCCACATTAATGCGGTTATGGCACATGCAATGATCAGTGCTTGCCCTGAATTAAGCGCCAGTAACGAGAGTCTGTTTTTTAATCGTGCTTGTTCCCAGGTTGCTAAAAATGTGTCGTAAGTTTGGACTTCATGCTGTTCATTATTAAAGTATTTTACGGTTTCGTAATTTAATAGACTGTCGATGGCACGGGTGTTACTTTGATTATCAGCAGCGTTTGACTCACGAATAAAGCGGTTTCGCCATTGGGTAACCGTCACCGTAAAAAAGATATAAATAGTAACAGCAAGTAGGGTGATTAATGCGAACCAAATAGAAAACAAGGTGCCAAAAATAATCGCTACGGTCATTATTTCAAACAACGTGGGCACAATATTAAACATTAAAAAACGCATTAAAAAGCTTAAGCCACTGGTGCCGCGCTCTATGTCTCGACTTATACCGCCAGTTTGTCTGTCTAAATGAAAGGCTAAATCTAGCGAGTGCAAATGTTTAAACACTTTTAGGCCAATATCTCGCATGGCATGCTCGGTGACTCGCGAAAATACCGCATCGCGTACTTCACCCAAAAATACGCTAGCAAAGCGCAATGCGCCGTACATAACGAGTAATAAAGTAGGAACGAGTAGTAGTGGGTTAATTGATTTATCAACCGAATCAATTATTTCTTTTAAAGCCCATGGCATGAGTAATGTCGCCCCTTTAGCACCGACTAGTGCTAATATGGCAATCAGCACACGGCCTTTAAATTTAGTGATATAAGGCCAAAGAGTTTGAATGCTTTGTTTTAAATTCATGGCGTCGGGGCGTTTTACTGAACTTTGTCTGGAGCGCATCGAGGATCTCAGTATGTGTTTTTATATAAATGAATTAGCTTAAGAACGGCTATTGTATTTTAATTAGCTGCCCTTATATACTAGCTATCCTTTATTTTAGTTTTAAATGACCAATGTTTAAATTTCGCGTTTTTTTAGCTACTTGCTTGTTTTTTGCTGCACTCTTTAGTGTGCAAAGCCATGCTATGGGCGTAAAGCACGAATTAAACAGTAACCAAAGCAGTTATAGCGATGTTATTAATGTTGACCATTTAACTAACATTTCCGTACCTACAAAATCGCTTGGCGATTTACAGCATAAAAACTCAAAGCATTCTGATTTTGATGCGCATCAACCTAGGCTAACAGCCAATAATTCATTTTTATTTTTACACAGTGCGCAGGGCGATCCTGAATACGATGTAGTGCATGAGTTTTTTGCCCTAAATGGGTGTAGGCATATTTTTTTGCGACCGCAAGCAGTCACCATAAGTCAGCCTTGGTATACTTGGGTATTTAAAAGTAAAAAGTCGCGCTTGAGCGGCTGGAAAGACGCTAACCTGTTATACACCGCTGTAACCACCTACTACGCTTAATGTTTCTTATTTAATTTAATTGGTTTTAACGCTTCGCGTTTTGACCTGCAGATTAATTGTGCCTAATAGGTACGTTACTGGGCTATGCCGAGTAATAAGGAATAACTATGTTAAGTCTAAAAAAAGAGAAAAAGCCATCTAAGGCTAAGTTTAAATTAAGCTATGTAGCCATGCTGATTGTATTAGTGTTACTAGCAATAAGCGCCTTACCTAATTTATACCCGAATAAGTCGTGGTTGCATGTTAGTGCAACTTCTGAGGTTAAAGCACAAGCATTGCCTAGTACTGAAAATCTAGTTAACTTTTTAAATAGCCAAGGTTTCGAAGTTAGTGAAAGTTTAAAAAACCAAGCACATATTAATGTACTTTTAAATACGCCTACGCAAAGTGCGCAGGCTCAAGCGGCTTTAAAATCAAACTTTCCAAACACACAGGTTAAAATTGTTGAACATGCAACTAGCCCTATTTGGTTACAAGAGTTTGGCTTATCGCCTATAAAACTGGGTCTTGATTTAAACGGCGGGGTATTGTTTGTACTTGATGTTGATTTAGATAAAGCCATTGATGAGCAATTGCTCAGTGCATATCAACAAACAAAAGCCATTATTGTTAAACAAAAAGCCTATGGCGTTAAAGCGCAGCAGACTAATCAGGGCTTTGAAATAAGTGCGCTTGAGAATGCTGACGATAAGCTAACAGTAGTTATAAAAGAGCTTAAAAGCCGTTTTGAAAACCTCACTACAACCACATCAACTAATGGCAACTTACAGGTCGTTAAAATTAGCTATTCTGAGCAAGGGCGCAGCGCATTTGATAAAGAAGTGATGAGCCAAACACTCACCACACTTCGCTCACGTATTGAAGAGCTCGGTATAACTGAGGCCGTTACACAGCGCCAAGGTAAGCAGCGCATTCGTATTGAGCTACCTGGCGTGCAAGATCCAGCTGAAGCAAAACGCATAATTGGTGCAACCGCGTCATTGGGGTTTTATCAACTTAAAGAGAGAGGCGGGCAAACGTTTAATTTGCAATCGGGAGGGACCATTAAGCTCGACCCTGTACCTATATTTACCGGTGAGCATATTAATAACGCTTATATAGGCCGTGATGACTGGGGTAAACCTTTGGTACAACTGAGCTTAGATGGCCAAGGTGGCGATGCTATGTCGGCTTTTTCAAAGGCGAATATAGGTAAACCTATGGCAACGCTTTATTCAGAGTATTCACAAAATGCTAAAGGTGAAGTGGTTAAAAAAAGCGAAGTTATTAATGTGGCTAATATTGCCCAGCATTTAAGCTCGCGGTTTAGTATAACCAATATGCAGAGCCAACAAGCCGCTGCCGATTTAGCGCTACTACTACGCGCAGGATCACTTACTGCGCCAGTGACCATAGTACATGAACAAACTATTGGCCCAAGCCTTGGCCAAGACAATATTAATAATGGATTAGCAGCGTTAATGTTAGGCATGGGTTTAACACTTGCGTTTATGGCACTGTGGTACCGCCGTTTAGGGCTTATTGCAAATGTTGCGTTAATTTTAAACTTAACCTCTTTAGTGGGGCTAATGTCGTTATTACCTGGGGTGGTTTTAACTCTTCCAGGGATAGCAGGCTTAGTATTAACTATAGGAATGGCGGTTGATACTAACGTGATTATATTTGAACGCATAAAAGAAGAGCGCCGCAAAGGACGTCCTCCATATCAAGCGATACAAGAGGGTTATAAACAGGCTGCTAATACTATATTTGATGCCAATATTACCACCATGATCACCGCGATTATTTTATATGGCATAGGCTATGGCCCGGTAAAAGGCTTTGCGATAACGCTGGCGCTTGGTCTTATTACATCGGTGTTTACTGGAGTGTATGTATCTAAGTATTTAAGCCAAAGCTTATATTTAAAGCTGGGTAAAAAAGCAGGAGTAAACGCGCATGCTTAACACTTTTTTAAAATGTGAGACAGGGTCACGTATGCGTTATACAGGCATGCTTGTTAGTGCCATATTTGTGTTGTTATCGGTATTCACCATTGCACAAAAAGGGCTTAATTTTGGCCTTGATTTTACGGGTGGTTATTTAACAGAATTTACCACCAGCCAAGGTGTTGAACTAAAACAGCTTGAGCAATTTATTGCTAAAAACCATCAAGGTGAATTTGAACTAACAGCGCAGGGCAATAATCATTTTCAATTAACGCAAGCGCCAAATAAAGGTGCCAATAATGATGCTTGGAAAACCGCGATTAGCCAAAACCCAGATATAAACGCTGAGGTTTTATCATCGGCTTATATTGGCTCTCAAGTGGGTGATGAATTATTTGAGCAAGGCTGCTTAGCCTTATTTGCTGCGATGGTAGCGGTAATGATTTATTTAGCTGTTCGGTTTGAGTGGCGTTTGGCATTAGGCTCTGTGGTGGCTTTATTACATGATTTAGTGCTGGTGGTTGGCTTATTTTCGTGGTTACAAATAGAGTTTAACCTAACCGTTTTAGCCAGTTTATTGGCAATTATTGGCTACTCCCTAAATGACTCAATAATAGTGGGCGATAGAGTACGCGAGCTATTACGCATACCAACAAATATTTCGCTAAAACCAAGTCGTATTATCAACAGTGCTATTAAAAGCACCTTAACTCGTACGCTTATTACCTCCGGAACTACGCTCGCAACAGTGGCAAGTGTTTGGCTGTTAGCTGGCGCGCCGCTGCAGGGGTTTGCCATTGCTTTGTTTGCAGGAATAGTCGTAGGCACGCTGTCGTCTATTTGTATTGCTGCGACATTACCCGAGCTACTTGGGTTAAGTGCTAAAAACTACGATAAGCAAGTGGATCAGCAAACGCAGGCATTAATGGATATGCCATAGCCTTAAATTAGCATTGTTGTTACACAGCAAAGGGATAGTGTTCGATGTGGCAACAATGCTAATACCAACCGGCATAAATATTTGAACAATTTAACGAATTAAATTCCTCTATAACGTTGTTAAAATTTTTTCATTTAGAACAATTAGATATCAAAAATTTCGCCTAGTTATAGAGCAATTTTCTTATCGTTAAAATAGGTCCCATATCCAAGCAGATTGGTATAAAATGGCAAATTATTTTTACCGAATTGAGTGAATTCTCCAAATGAATAAAGCCCATGTTACTGAGCACCTTCGTTTTGCCTTAGATGAGCAACTAAACACTGCTAAAATTGCAGCTCAAACAGCTCACGATACCGCTACTCATGAAGAAAGTATTGCAGAGACCCAATACGATACCCTCGGGCTTGAAGCCGCCTATTTAGCACAAGGCCATGCAGAGCGAGTTAATGAGTGCTATAAAGAAATACAACTATTTGAAGCCATATACAACGAACCCGTTATAGGCACCATCGCTATAAGCTCATTAGTATGTTTAGAAGACGATGCGGGCACACACAAATGGTTTTATTTAGGCCCAGCAGCTGGTGGATTAACCGTTGATATTAAAGGCATAACTATTCAAGTGCTTACCTCTGGCGCACCATTAGGCCAACAGTTATTGGGTAAACAAGTCGATGATGAAGTTAGTTTAACTATCGGTGATGTAAAACATAGTTATGACGTGGTTAAAGTGCTTTGAATGTAGTATTTATTTGTCTCTTACTCTGAGGCGCAGCATCTCGTAGGCCTCTTTGTTAAATAATTGCCTAAAACTTATAGAATAAAATTAAAGATGGGCCGTTTATGAACTTAGTATTGGTCAGTGATATTTTTGGTAATACAGCAGCTTTAAAAGCATTAGCTGAAAAACTAAACGCTCAGTCTATTGTCGACCCTTATGACGGGGTTGATATGGCATTTAACAGTGAACAGCAGGCCTATGAGTATTTTAGTCAGCATATTGGCCTTGATGAGTATGTAGCTATTTTACAAAAAGCGATTAAACCACTCGCTGACAACACTATATTGATAGGTTTTAGTGTTGGCGCATCGGCGATTTGGTCAATGTCTGCACACCCGGCGATTAAAACGATAGCTAAGGGCATTTGTTTTTACAGCTCGCAAATTAGGCACCATACAGACTTACAACCACAGTTTGAGATTGAGCTCATATTTCCGCATTATGAGCCGCACTTTGATGTTAAATCACTACAGGTTGAGCTGGCAACAAAGGCTAATGTTAACGTAAAACATGTTGAATATTTGCACGGTTTTATGAACCCACACTCAAGTAACTTTAATCAACATGCTTACGATCAAACATTAGCTGCGCTATCTAAAGAACTAAAAAATTAGCAGTTAAGCGTTATTACTTTCTGTTAATTTTTACAAGTGAGTTTTTGTAATTTCAGGCTTTTTTCACAAACTTGGCCGTTACCATCATTTCGCCAATGCCATCGACTTTACAATCTAGTTGGTGATCTTTTTTATCAAGCACACGTCTAACTACCGCTTTCGTGCCAATTTTTATAACCTGAGAACTGCCTTTAATTTTTAAATCTTTGGCTACGGTTACTTTGTCACCATCGGCTAGTAAAGTGCCGTTTGCATCTTTTACCAAAATAGCGTCTTCATCGCTTGTATTATTTGGGTTCCATTCATAGGCACATTCTGGGCATATAAGCAGTTGTTGGTCTTCGTAAACGTATTCACATTGGCACTTAGGGCAAGCGGGAAGAGACATAATGATCACTTTTAGTGGTAAATTTTGGCTATTTTAAAACACAAATTAACAATAAAAAAGTTCATCAAAAATTTTTATCTTCACGCTAAAAATATCTCGTTTGTGTGTATGTAAAAAAGGGCTTATAAATCACATGTCGCTTAAGCAATTTAAGCGCTAACGTTTATAGTAGATATTCGTTAAAGCACCTATCGTATTAAGTGATTTGCTATTTGCTGCACTTAGTGCGATAGGTGTTTCTATTTATAATGCGATAATTTAAAGATCGCACGCATTTATATTTGGCTTACTACCGATTGGTATAACTAGGAAAAGTCGTGTTTAAAACCTTAATAGTGGTTGATAACAACGAGCAAGCACTTGCTCAATCATTCGAAAATGTCATTACGTTTAATAGTTACTTACGTGATTACCCAAAACATAATGAACCTAAAACCCGCATTATTAATTTATGCGACTCAAGCCAATACTTGAGTAAGGGTTACTATTGCTCATTGCTTGCAGAGGCCCGAAAACACCAAGTATTACCAAGCGTTAAAACAATAAATGCGCTTAGAAGCGGCCAAGCACCTACTTTAAATACTGGGCAAATTGATGGCGCTGTTTACTTTGGTAATGCTCTAAATGAATTACAAAGTAAAGCGGCTAAATCGGTATTTAAACAATACCCAGCGCCTATTTTATTTGTAGATCAGCAAGGTTTATTGCAACAAGGCTCATTAACCTCTTTAAGCGAGCAACAATATGCTGCGTTTATTGAAAAGCTAAATACATTTACTCAAACGCAATGGCGTATTGGTAAAGTAGAGCGCCGTTTTAGATGGAATATGGCTATTTTGGTTGATCATAACGAAAAAGTACCGCCAAGTGATAAAGATGCAATAGCCCGTTTTATAAAAGCAGCAGCCAAACATGGTATTGATGCAAAAGCACTCAGTTTTGATGAAATAGATAATATTGCCCAGTTTGATGCGTTATTTATTCGCCAAACTACAGCGATTGACCACCCAACATACCGTCTTGCAAGTAAAGCACAGAGTTTAGGGTTGGTGGTCATTGACGATGCTGAATCTATTTTACGTTGTTGTAATAAAGTGTACTTGCATGATGCCTTCAACTATCAAAAAGTACCAAGTTTAAAAACGGTGGTAGTGGCTGATCAATCAGTGCAAACGCTTGAGCAATTAGAAGCAGCATTTACCTATCCGCTGGTATTAAAAATGCCAGAAGGGTCGTTCTCAAAAGGCGTGTATAAAGTTGCAAACCGTGGTGAGCTTGAAGCTAAACTAACCGAACTATTTGCACTGAGTGCGCTGGTATTGGCACAAGAATACATGTACACAGAATACGATTGGCGTGTAGGGGTACTTAATGGTCGTGCTATTTATGCGTGTCGTTATTTAATGGCGCGTAACCACTGGCAAATATACAACCATGACGCTAAGCGTTTTTTTCCGGTGGTTTTGAAACTCTACCAACCTTTGAGTTACCAAAAGTAGTATTAGATGCAGCTTTAAAGGCCTGTAAAACAGTAGGTAAAGGGTTATACGGTGTAGACGTTAAAGAGCACCAAGGTCGTGCGTATGTATTGGAAGTAAACGATAACCCAAGCATTGATCACAAAGTAGAAGATGGTTACTTAGGTGACGAGCTATACATGATCATAATGGATGAGTTTAAACAGCGCTTAGAAGCACGAGGGCGCGGCTAATGCCTATTGCTCTGGCTGAAAAAGCAATAGTGACAGAGGCGTATAACCTAGTCATTCGCCCTGCAATAACCGCTGACTTAAAAGCATTGGTGGCACTTGAAAATACTTGTTTTAGTAACGATAAATTAAGTGCGCGTAGTTTAAAGCGCTGGCTTGGAGCTAAACATGGGATTTTATTAGTTGCTGAGCAAAATGCGCAATTATGTGGCTATGGCTTAGTGTGGTGCCATAAAGGGACGAGGTTAGCGCGTTTGTATTCGTTAGCTGTATTACCAACGATGCAAGGCAAAGGCATAGCTAAAAAATTACTCAATGCGCTTGAAAAAGCGACCAGTGAGCGTGGACGTATTTATTTGCGCCTAGAAGTTGCAGTAAATAACGACAGCGCTATTGGACTTTATAAAAGTGTGGGATATCGCGTATTTGGTCAATACAGTGATTATTATGACGATCACAGTGATGCCTTACGGATGCAAAAAAATATACGCCAAACCAGTGAATTACAGGTTGATCGTTTAACGCCATGGTATCAACAAACCACCGAGTTTACCTGTGGACCTGCTGCGTTATTAATGGCAATGGCAGCTCTTGACTCAAACACAGAGCTGAGTCAGTCACATGAATTAGCTTTGTGGCGTGAAGGCACCACTATTTTTATGACCTCTGGACATGGCGGTTGTCATCCATTTGGCTTGGCACTGGCTGCAAATAAACGTGGTTTTAAAAGTGAGGTGATTGTTAATACATCTGAACCATTATTTTTAGATGGGGTTCGCAGTGATAACAAAAAATCTGTACTGGCCACGGTTCATCAACAGTTTGTTGAAGGCATTGCAGCGGCAAATATTTCAGTTACACAAAAAGATGTTGAATTAACTGATATAGAAAACTGGTTGAGTCAGGGGTTTAGTGTGTTGCTGTTAATTAGTACCTATCGGTTTGATGGTAAAAAATCACCGCACTGGGTGTGTGTAACCCATTTAGATGCACATTGTGTTTACGTACATGACCCATTTTGCGAGCCTGGAAAAGACTACCAGCTAGCAATAGATTGTCAGTATGTACCAATTGCACGCAGCGACTTTAGCAAAATGTCGGCATTTGGTAGCCAAAGGCTCAGAACGGCAGTTGCTATTGGAAAAGTAAATAGATTAGGATGTTAAGTGACATTTTTAGATTTTATCGATGTAGCGCCATACTCATGGGCAGCTATTGGCACCGCCGCTTTTTGTGGCGCTATTATTGGTATAGAGCGCCAGCTGCGCGGCAAACCTGTAGGTATTCGTACATCTGCCTTAATAACGTTAGGCACTTATTTGTTTTTATCTACGGCATTTAACTTACAAGGGGATGTAATTGATCATTCTCGTGTAGTGGGGCAAATAATCACGGGTATTGGCTTTTTAGGCGCAGGCGTTATGCTGGCAAAGGATGGTGCCGTGGTAGGGGTTACCTCCGCTGCTACTATTTGGGTATTGGCGTCTATTGGTGTAATGATAGCAACCGAAAACCTAGGTGCAGCAATTAAACTTTCTGTATTGGTGGTTGGTATTTTATATGGTGTTGATGTACTCGAAGCTAAGTTTAAAAGTCTCAGCAAAGGTGTGCACGCTAAAGTAAAAAGTTATCATAAACGTTATTACCGAAAAGACGGTACAGATACCGAACGCCACTAAATAGTGGCGTTTTTCATGCGGACAATGTTGCGTTTATTGCGCTAAGTGCATCGTTAATTGATGCGGGCCGGCCAATAAAATAGCCTTGTACACTGTCTACATTGAGCTTTCTTAACGAGTTGAACTCCTGTTCGGTTTCAATTCCTTCGGCAACAATAGTGCAGTCGATTGCTTTTGCAAACCCACACAGCGCTTTTGCCAGCAAAAATTTACGTTTGTCAGTGTTTATATTTTGTGTGAGGCTAATATCTAATTTAATAATATCGGCTTCAAGCTCTAGTATGTGCTGAAATGATGAAAAGCCTGCGCCTACATCATCAATAGCTAAGCGAAGCCCTCTTTTTCTGAGTGGGGTAAGTGCTGTCCGCATTTTTTCGTAGTCGGAAATTGGCGAATGCTCTGTAATTTCTAATACTAGCCTAGTGCAGTCAATGTTTTGTAATGTATTTTCAAGTGCACCGCTTAGGATATGCGAAGGTGAGCAATTAATAGCAATGTAAGTTGAATTATTAAATTTGGCTATGTTGGTGAGTGCATTTTTAATGGCTAGCATTTCTAATGCTTCATTCAAGCCAACTTTTTTCGCTTCTTTAAACCATATATCTGGACTTTTATAGGGTGTAGTAAAAAAACGAGCAAGTGACTCAAAGCCTACAACTTTATTGTGGCGTAGACTATAAATAGGCTGATAATAAATATTTATATCATTATCGGTAATAATTTGCTGAATAACTGATTTGGTGTGATTGCGCGATACACGTTTGGATAAATTTATTTCAATTAAGCCTGTCGCTATTTCCGAAATAAGATTTAGAAAAGATAAATCCCGCTCATTTAAACTCTCATCATGGTGTGATTTATAACAACAAAACGTGCCATACAGTTTGCCATTCGATAGGTTGATAGGAACACCTATATAAGAGCCTATACCTAACTTTTTGGTCACCGGCATAGCCTTAGTTATAGAGTTAGCTTCGGTATTAGTAATAATTGGATTAAGCTTTTCATCGGTGATTTTTTGGCAATACGTTTCCTTAATGGGATCGGAATTACCCACTTTAACAATTTGGTTTTCAGAGGGGTTATCGACCACTTTAAAAACCCGCTCATCGTTAATAAATTCAGATATAAAAGCAACATCCATATCTAAATGTTTACGAACTAACGCAAGTAAGTTAGCTAGCTTAGCTTCAATGGATACGTTATTGTTTTGATCGACAAGCAGCTTGCTAGATTTATCCATCGGCTATTTCTCTATTTGAATTCAAATTAGCTTAGTGAGTAATACTATAATTTATATATATAAAAAGATCTAATCAAGGCTATATCCATCTTTGCTAACCATCAAACGTGAGCATGGTATAGCCAAAACTTAACCAAATAATTTTCGCCTGACTACTTTACGGTATTCGCTGGGTGTTTGGCGTAATACTTTTTAAATACTCGGGTTAAATGCCCTTGGTCATTGTAGCCAACCTCCAATGCAACCTCTTGAATTGATAAGTTAGTTGAGGCCAATAAGTCTTTAGCACCTTCTACTCGTAGCTGTTGCCAATACTCGATTGGACTTTGGTTAGTGGCACTTCTAAAGCGACGGGTAAAGGTGCGATAACTTAGACTAAATTGAGCCGCAACCTCCTGTAAATTAAGTTCACTGGCTAAATTTGTTTTTAACCAAAATTGCATTTGTGCAATCAGCTCATCTGGGTGCCTATCTACCGCACCCTCTAAGTAACGTTGATCTTCATAGGGTTTACGAATTTCATGGGAAAAGTTGCGCTCTACATGTTGCGCCGCTTCTTTACCATAATATTGACTAATAATATGCACGATAACATCAGCAAGTGCATTTAAACTGGCTACGGTATACATACGCTCTGACTGAGTAATAAAAAAATCCGGTTTTAAATTTACATTCGGGTAGTCATGCTTAAACTGTTTAGCATAATGCCAATGGGTAGTAGCGGGGTGCCCGTCAAGTAAACTAGCCTCTGCAACAAAGCAATTACCTGTGCCTACTCCAATTATATGACTCCCTACGGTAAAGCTCTCAGATAACCAAGTGACTAATTGTTGATTAGCGCGTACCACAGGGCGAGGGTTACGCCAAATGCCTGGCACTATCACTAAATCGCAATAAGGTGAGTTTTCACTTGTACAATCTGGAATAATTGACATTCCAGTTCGCGTCTTAATGGCATCACTATTTTTAGCTACTAAATGAATGGCCAGAGGTTTAAAGCTGTTTTTATCACTATGGCCTTTAGCAAATGCCTCGCCGGCACGTAGCATTTCAATCGGTAGTGTCAGACTGGTTACCAGTAAGTGTTCAAACACTGCAATACCAATATTAATGGGAGGAGGTAATGGGTTTTTGTACATTATGAATGCTCCGACCAGTTGTTTTTGGCCTTTTATGCCGCTTATTTGGCTATTAAAGCATAAAGATATCTCTATAATCCAATTAAACTAACGTCATATTCTTATAGCACGCATTTTAAAGGTAAATTATGACTGCATTACCCGTTATTGTAGGTATGGGGGGCATTAATGCCGCTGGCCGCACTTCATTTCATCAAGGTTATCGTCGTATCGTGTTAGATAGCTTAGCGGCACAAGCTCGTCAAGAAACATTCTTAGGCCTTGCAACATTAATGAACTTGGTGACTACAGTAAACGGCCAACTTGAAGACAGCCAAGGTAATCATGTTGAGCAAAGCGACATTGAAGCACGCTTTGGTGAGCAAATTATTGCTGGTACATTAATTCGAAAAATTGAAAAAGAACATTTTGATGTTGATGCCACACCTTGGCAGCAAAAAATGACGTTAACGGCCTCAGATGATAGTGCAATTGTGTTTGAAACACGCCGTCGTGACTTACCATCACCTTTACCAAGTAATTGGCAAATAGATGATCTTGATAATAAAAAAGTAAAAGTCACGATTGCTGCTGAGCTTGACGTAAAACATGACTCAACCCGTGATAATCCGATCAAGTCTGCAGGGCAATTTCCAACAGGCTTCGATCCTGCCATTATGTATAACAGCCGCTACCAGCCGCGAGGTTTACAAGCGACCATATTTGCTGCCACCGATGCAATAAAATCAACAGGACTTGATTGGCAACATGTTATGAATAGCGTAGAGCCTGACAAAATTGGCACCTATTCAGCCTCGGTTATTGGTCAAATGGATGATAAAGGCTTAGGTGGTTTAGTTAAAGCACGCCAGCAGGGCGATCGCGTTAGTACTAAGCAGTTAGCGCTGGGTTTAAATACAATGACGACCGATTTTATTAACGCCTATGTTACCGGCAATGTAGGGACAACTTTTTCAACTTCAGGCGCATGTGCCACATTTTTATATAATTTACGCGCTGCCGTTAACGATATTCAAGCTGGGCGGACCCGTGTTGCAGTGGTTGCCAGTGTTGAATGTGCGATTACTCCAGAAGTGGTTGAAGGTTTTGGCAATATGAGCGCGCTGGCCAATATTGAAGGTTTGCGTCGTTTAGATAATTTAAGCAATGATGATGAGCCTGATTACCGTAAAAGTAGTCGTCCATTTGGCGAGAACTGCGGTTTTACCTTAGGCGAGGGCGCACAAGTTGCCATATTAATGGATGATACACTGGCTCTGGAGCTCGGTGCAGATATTATGGGCAGTGTGCCTGATGTATTTGTGAATGCCGATGGGGTTAAAAAATCAATTACCTCACCTGGGCCTGGCAACTACATCACCATGGCGAAGTCAGCTGCTCTTGCTACTAGCTTGTTAGGCAAAGAGGCACTGCAACAACGTAGCTTTATTTTAGCGCATGGCTCAAGTACACCACAAAACCGTGTTACTGAATCGTTAATTTATCATAAAGTTGCGCAAACCTTTGCCATTGATAACTGGAAAGTGACTGCGCCTAAAGCCTATGTAGGCCATACTATTGCGCCTGCTAGTGGCGATCAGCTTGCCATTGCGTTAGGTGTATTTAGTCATAATATAATGCCTGGTATTACCACCATTGATAAAGTCGCCGACGATGTTTACAGCGATCATTTAGATATTCGTAATAGCCACTATGAGTGTGGTGATATGGATATTGCGTTTATTAACTCAAAAGGCTTTGGTGGAAATAATGCAACAGCGACTGTGCTTAGCGCAAAAGTAACTATGCAGATGCTTGCTAAACGCCATGGTGATGCACTGATGAGTAGCTACGCTGAAAAACATAGCCAAGTGAAAGATGCACAGCATACTTACCAAACGCAAGCCGATTCAGGTCAATACTCGCTAATTTATCGTTTTGGTGACGGTTTAATTGATGAAAATGAGATTGTTTTAGATGAGCACAGCATTACGCTGCCAGGCTTTGAAAAAGCAATCACATTCAGTACAACAAATTCCTATCAAGATATGTTCTAAGCACACATACTTGTTAGCAAGGCGCTTTTATAGCGCCTTTTTTCATGTCTGTTCAAATATACTTAGCAATTAAACTGTGTTTATTTTTTTGCTTCCATGCTAAATAATAATTGGCAAGGATAGCTGTTAGGCCAATTACGACTGCAATAAATAGCAGTGTTGCAACATAGCTCATACCGTATCCAGTTGGTAAACCCACCAGTGTTTCGCCATAAGTCATATCAGAAAAACTAAAGCCTAAAACAGGGATAAGCAACCAACTTATTGCATGCAGTAAATACAAGTGAGCTAAGTACGAGAACATACTGGTTTTACCCAATACTTGTAAAAATGTTGGCGAAAAGTCACTTTTTAGCTTGCTCAATAGTTTAAGCATAATTAGACCTATGCCAACGGTTAACAACATAAACTGCAGGGAAAGTGGGTATTTGGTCGGATTTAAAAATGACATTATAGTGAGTAAATAAGAATCACGAATCGTAAATAGCGACGCGTCACCATAAAGGTTAAAGCCACGTAAAAGCGTATATAAAATTAGGCAGCTGACACCCAAAATTAAGCCATAATCCATAACTCGATTACTGTATTGCTTGGCCTTGTAATAAACACCTGCACAATAGGCTAACGCCATTAACCCAACAATAGGTGCTACGGGATAGGTGGTTCTAATTTTAAAGTTAAAAGGAAGTTCGAGTACATTTTTTTGATGTAAAACAGACCAGATTGTATTTGCGAGTGTATTTGGCTCAAAGTTGACGGCATCAAATAAGTTGTGGCCAAATACTAAAATTAAGCCCATGGCAAAAATTGCATACAGACCGATTAAGCGTAAAAGCCCTAGAATAATAAACCCCCAACCTATCGCCCAAATAACCTGAGCGTATAACATTGGAAACAGTGGATTAAAGCTCCAAGACCATGACACAATAGTAAATTCAAATAATATAAGCACTAGTCCACGTATAATTAAACTTTTTGAAAAAGCGTGCGTGGAAGTGTATTTATGCTCGGTTATTGCAGCTGAAAGGCCCGCTAAAAATACAAATAATGGCGCACAAAAGTGCGATATAAAACGAGTGAAAAAAGTAAGCGCATCTGTTCCTGGTATGGTCATGGGGTCGGTCACTGAATAATTTAGACAATAATACATGCCGTGATCAATCACCATAAATATAATGATAAGACCCCGAAGTAAGTCTATATGATGCAAACGATTTTGAGATAAAGGTAATGACATAAATATGCTTTGGTATGGATGAAAAAAACGAGCTTAATTATATGTTATGTTATATCAATTTACGAGGGTGATTATAAAATACTTAAGCGTAACTTATGTTGTAAACGATTTTGCTCACTAACAGATTTTTACAGTTTTGTTTTTTAATAGAGTTACTATATAAATAATTAAATCCTTCACCCACGTGCAATTCAAAGGCCAAACATGCAAAAAATATTTATTCTTTTATTAATGATTATGTCGAGTGGCTGTACCTTTGTTGGCGTTTTATTAGATGGGCAAGCCGTTTCAAATGCAGATGATAACCAAAGAATGAATAATCCAGCTCGTTCTACGCCCTATAAAAATCCACTTGAACCGGTTCCAGTTGATAAAGATGGATTCAATTTTACCGATCTCGGTTTAAAAATAGACTCTGCAGTATTTGGGTTAGTAAAAGGAGATGACGGGGTGATTAAAAAATGCAGGCAGGTTACTAAGGTCTTAAAAGAATGTGTAGAAGTAGATAAATCTACTCTACACAGTAGTGAATCTAAGCAGTTAAAAACTGATGATGAAATAATAAGTGTTGGTCTATAAAACTACTAATGAAATAGTAGCTATGGTCGTAGCCAGCTTGCATTTCGAGTGTTAACGGATAGCCTTGCTGTGTTGCAACAGCCACTAAGTTTTGTGGCTTAAGTTGCTCTTCTAAAAAGTTATCTGCATCACCTTGGCTAACCAACATAGGTAAATAATCAGCTTGTTTGGCTTGTTGCATTAATTCGCAACTATCATATTGTGCCCACTGGGCTTTATCAGCACCTAAATAGCCAGTAAAGGCTTTAACACCCCAAGGACAATCTAGCGGGTTAACAATAGGGCTAAATGCTGTAGCGCTGGTATATGCTTTAGGATTTTTAAGGGCAATCATTAATGCACCGTGGCCACCCATAGAGTGCCCAGAAATTGCTTTTTTAGTTGTTACTGGAAAATGTTGCTCTATTAATGCAGGTAGTTCCTTCACCACATAGTCGTACATATTAAAATGAGTATTGTAAGGTGCCTGCGTTGCATTGACGTAAAACCCTGCACCTTGAGCAAAATCGTAGCTATCTTCGTTAGGAACGCTTTCACCACGCGGACTGGTATCAGGTGCGACAATAGCGATGCCTAGCTCTGCCGCTTTTTTAAACGCGCCTGCTTTTTGCATAAAGTTTTCATCGGTACAGGTTAACCCTGATAACCAATAAAGTACTGGTACTTTATTTTTTTCACTGGCGCCTGGTGGTAAAAATACCGCAAAACGCATGCTGCAATGGGTGCTTGAGGAAGTGTGACTATACTGCTTATGCCAGCCACCAGCCACTTTTGCTGTTGAGATATTTTCTAACATAACAATCCTTAAAAGCCGTTACTAAATAGCAACGGCTGGTGTTGGTGATTAAAAGAAATTAGTAATGAATAACAGTACGAATACTCTTACCTTCGTGCATTAAATCAAAGGCATCATTTATTTCTTCAAGGCTCATTGTGTGGGTAATAAAGTCATTAAGGGCGAATTCCCCCGCCATGTAGCGTTCAACAATTTCAGGAAGTTGCGAGCGACCTTTAACGCCACCAAATGCGCTACCACGCCATACACGGCCAGTTACTAATTGGAACGGGCGAGTTGAAATTTCTTGGCCAGCACCGGCTACACCAATAATTACCGACTCTCCCCAACCTTTATGACAACACTCAAGGGCAGAGCGCATTACATCAACGTTACCAATACATTCAAATGAGTAGTCAACACCGCCATCGGTCATCTCTACAATCACTTCTTGAATTGGCTTGTCGAAATCTTTTGGATTAATTAAGTCGGTCGCACCGAGTTTAGTCGCAAGATCAAACTTAGAGGTGTTAATATCAACACCGATAATACGGCTAGCCCCAGCCATTTTTGCGCCAATAATGGCAGACAAACCAATGCCACCTAGACCAAAAATAGCCACTGTATCGCCCGCTGTTACTTTTGCCGTATTTGTTACAGCGCCCATACCGGTAGTGACACCACAGCCTAATAAACAAATTTCTTCTAACGACGCTTCTTTGTTTACTTTAGCTAGTGAGATTTCAGGAAGTACTGTGTACTCAGAAAAGGTTGAGCAACCCATGTAGTGATAAATTGGCTGGCCGTCTTTGTAAAAGCGAGTGGTACCATCTGGCATTAAGCCTTTGCCTTGCGTTTCGCGTACAGCAGAGCACAAGTTGGTTTTGCCAGAAGTACACATTTTACATTCACCACATTCTGCGGTGTATAAAGGAATAACGTGATCGCCAACTTCTACACTCGTAACGCCTTCGCCCACAGCGTAAACCACACCAGCGCCTTCATGGCCTAAAATAGCGGGGAAAATACCTTCAGGATCTTCACCTGATAAAGTAAAAGCATCTGTATGGCATACACCGGTGGCAGTGATTTTTACCATTACTTCGCCTTTTTTAGGCATCATCACGTCAACTTCTTCAACGCTTAAAGGCTGATTAGGGCCCCAGGCAATCGCTGCTTTTGATTTTATAAATTCAGACATGTGTATATCCTTTGTAGTGGTTTGAACATCAATTGTAGACCCAAACTGTTTGGGTGATGTGTCTATTGTATTTATTTCTATAACAATGATAATCTCTAAATTAATAAAACACTTTTACAGTATGGTAATAATGATGCGTTGGGAAGGGATTGATGAGTTTATAGCTGTTGGCGAAGAGGGAAGTTTTACTCAAGCTGCACAGGCGTTGGGTTTATCGGTTGCCCATATTAGCCGCCATGTTACTAAGCTTGAACAACGTTTAAATACCCAACTATTAACGCGTACGACCCGAAAGGTGGTATTAACCAAAGAAGGTGAGCAGTTTTTACACCAAGTAAAACAATTACAACATGCTATGGATGAGGCCACTCAGGGGCTAGCCTCTGTGCAAACATCCCCTAAAGGTAAAATTAAATTAACCGCACCGGTTATGTATGGTGAGAGTTTTATTATGCCGATAGTGCATTCGTTTATGCATGATCACCCAGAAGTAGAAGTAATCGCAACACTCTCTAATGAGCAAGAAAACCTGCTGGAAGGCGGCTTTGATTTGGCCATTCGATTAGGCCATTTAAAAGACTCAAGTCTAAAAGCGCGTCGCTTGAGCTCGAGACGATTTATTATGTGTGCCGCACCGAGCTATTTAGCGCGTTTTGGCGAACCTCATACGCTAGGTGAACTTAACCAGCACCAATGCTTAATTGGGAACAGTAGTTATTGGCGAGTAAATGAAAATAATCGCGATAAGCATATTAAAGTAGCAGGGCGATTGCATTGTAATAGCGGTTGGTCACTGGTTGATGCGGCTAAAAAGGGCTTGGGTATTGTTCAGTTGCCGGATTACTACATAGAGAATGAAATAAAAACAGGGCAGTTAGTACCAATATTAACAGCTTATCAACCTCTGCAAGAGGGTGTGTGGGGGCTTTATCCTCCGCGGCAATTTGTTGCTACTAATGTACGGGTATTACTTGATTATTTAGTAACAGGGTTGAAGGTTTAGCTAGGTTTACGGGGTTGCTCATAATATAGCCAAGTATCAGATTTATAAATTATTTCTTACATTTTTGATGATATTCAATTGCGCTGAGTTCGTGCTACTATAAAGCCACACTTTTAGCATTAATGTTTTAATTAATATGTTTCAACCTGTTAGCCTGTTTATCGGACTTAGATATAGTCGCTCTTCTAAAGGCAATGCGTTTATTTCGTTTATTTCTTTTTTTCTATTGCAGGTATAGCGATTGGTTTAATGGCGCTCTTTACAGTAAGTAGTGTCATGAACGGCTTTGAAAGCAGCTTGAAAACAAATATGCTCGGGCTCATTCCACACGTTGAAGTGCAGGCCAAACAACACTCTAAAGCGCAGATGAACACCCTTAAAGCTGATCTTGAACAATCACCATATGTTGAACATGTTAGTTTATATCGCCACGGTGAAGCCATACTGCAAACCAATAAAGACCTGCATGGTGTGTTACTGCAAGGGCTCTATGATAATAATGACTCGCTTTATAAAATCACTGACAAAGTAGTGCAGGGTAATTGGCAAAGCGTATTAAATAATAATTATCACATTGCCATTAGCCGCTATTTAAGCCGTAAACTCGGCGTTGGCTTAGGCGATAAACTGCGCGTTATTATGCCTAATGCATCTACTTATACACCCCTTGGCCGTGTTCCTAGTCAGCGTTTATTCAAAATTGCTGCTATTTACGAAACCGGATCTGAAATTGACATGGGACTGGCATTTACCAGTGGTGTGTCATTGCAACGAGTATTAAAGCAAAGTAGCTCTACACCTCCTAATTTAAGCGTGTCACTGCATGAGCCATTTGCACTTAATGAATTTATTCAAGACAGCCAACTTATCCTCAAGAATTTTAGCTACTCCGATTGGCGCAGTAGCCAAGGCACTTTATTTGCCGCTGTCGCGATGGAGAAACGCATTATGTCTATGCTCCTTGGCTTAATCGTGCTGGTGGCGGTGTTTAACATTGTGTCTGCGCTCACCATGATGGTGAGTGAAAAACAAAGCGAAGTCGCCATATTGCAAACTCTTGGGCTAACGCCAAGCCAAGTACAAACTGTATTTATGGTTCAAGGTTTATATAACGGAGTGATTGGTACGGCAGTAGGTGCTTTTTTAGGTATTTTATTTAGCTTATATATTAATGAACTGCTGGCGTTGGTTGGTTTAAATTTATTATCGGGGATTTTACTGCCGGTCAAATTTGATGTGCTTAGCTTAAGTGTGATTGCTGTTTTAAGCTTAGCCATGAGCTTTTTAGCGACTTTATATCCCGCGCGTCAGGCCGCCAAAGTAAACCCAGCAGAGGTATTACGTTATGAATGATTTAGTAATTAGTTGTGAACAAATAAGTAAAGCCTACCAAGACGGGCAAAACCAAGTTGAGGTATTAAAAGGGGTTGATTTAGCCCTAACCCAAGGTGAAATGCTAGCTATTGTTGGTAGCTCAGGCTCAGGTAAAAGTACCTTATTGCATATTTTAGGTACCTTAGATACCGCCAGTTCTGGCAGTGCAAAAATAAAAAATCAAGATGTGGCTAAACTGTCTCGCAGCCAACAAGCCGCGTTTAGAAATCAAAACTTAGGCTTTATTTACCAATTTCATCATTTATTAATGGAATTTAGTGCAGTTGAAAATGTTGCTATGCCACTGTTAATAAAAGGCTTGAGTGCCAAAGAAGCGAATATAAAAGCACTCGACATGCTTGATAAAGTCGGCCTTGCCCACAGAAGTAGCCATAAACCGTCGGCACTTTCTGGTGGCGAACGCCAACGTGTTGCCATAGCGCGTGCTTTAGTAACTGAGCCTGCACTGGTGCTTGCTGATGAGCCAACGGGTAATTTAGATAAGCAAAACGCGATTAAAATTTACGATTTAATTAATCAGCTGAATAAAAGTTTAAACACCAGTTTTGTGGTGGTGACTCATGATTTAGAGCTTGCCGACAAACTGGGTAAAATAGCGTATTTAGATGATGGTAAATTAACGATAAAAGAGTCGAGCCATGTTGCTTAGTGCCTTTATAAGTAAGCGTTTTAGAGCCTATTCAGGCCATAGAGATGAAAAAAACGCGTTTGTTAGTTTTATTGCCAAGGCATCCACTATCGGTATTTTACTTGGTGTTGCCGTGTTGATTGTGGCGTTATCGGTGATCAATGGTTTTGAACAACAATTAGTGCATCGTTTATTGAGTGTCGTGCCACAAGTTGAATATGTAGCACCAAGCAGGCCGATTGCTGATTGGCCCAGCAAAGTCGAAAAATTAAAACAGCAACCACAAGTCACAGGGGCAGCTCCATTTATAGCAGTAAATGGAATGGCGCAATTTAAAAGCCAATTAAAAGCAGTTGAAATACGGGGTGTTGAGCCTTCGCTAGAAAGTGACGTATCAGCGGTTAACCAATTTACACAAGGTAAGCTGGTTAGTCAGCTAGCACTTGAGGATGTTATTTTAGGCAAGCAAATTGTCTCTCAACTTAACTTATCAATAGGCGACAATGTCACTTTGCTGATCCCCCAAATTAGTGAAAAAGGGCAATCATTACTTGCGCCAAAACGGGTCACACTGACTCTCGCAGGCATTATAGAAATGGGTGGGCCTATCGATAGCAGTGCCGCGTTTATTCACCTTAACAAAGCCCAACAAACCTTAGGCTACGATCAAAGCCAAGTAACCGGCTTACGTTTACGAGTTGATGATGTGTTTGCAGCGCACCAAATAGCGCTGAGAGTAGGGCAAACTGTTACTGATTATGTGTATATATCGAGTTGGTTTAGAACCCAAGGCAGCTTGTATCAAGACATTCAAATGGTGCGTACAATTGTTTATATTGTGGTGTTTTTAATTATTGCAGTCGCCAGTTTTAACATTGTTTCGTCATTAGTGATGGAAGTGCGCGAAAAAGAAGGCAATATTGCCATTTTAAAAACCATGGGTGCCAAAGACAGTACTATATTGGCTACTTTTGTAATGCAAGGCTTAACTCAAGCATTTGTTGGCGTTGTTTTAGGCTCTATTATTGGGGTCATTCTAGCAATCAATATTAGTGAGCTGTTTACTTGGCTAAGTTTATTGCTGGGTGAAAATCCGCTAGAAGGTGTGTATTTTATCGAATTCTTACCGAGTAAATTAGTTTGGCAAGATATAGTGTTAACCGTTATTGCCACCTTTGTGCTTGCAATATTGGCGACGCTGTATCCAGCATGGCAAGCAACACGTGTTGATCCGGCAAAAGTATTGGGTAATTAAACACAGTATTTAATAGGGCGCTAAGTGTAACTCTGATAAACTGCGCCGCTATTAAACAGCTTTTTTTGCTGGGCACTTATTTTACCTGGGATTTACTTTGACAAATAACGATATTTTACGCCGTATTCGCTACACCTTTGATTTAACCGATTCAGCAATGGTTGACGTGTTCGCCGCTGCAGAGCACAGCGTCAGCACAGAGCAGGTGATTGCATGGTTAACTAAAGAGGGCGAGCAAGGTTACACCCCAATAAGTGACACCGAATTTGCGGTATTTTTAAATGGCTTTATAAATACCAAGCGCGGTAAGCGTGACGGTGAGCAGCCAATTCCAGAAACTAAATTAAACAATAATATTATTTTTATGAAATTACGTATTGCTTTAAATATGAAAGCAGAGGACGTAATTGCAACACTCGCCTTGGTTGATTTTGATTTAAGTAAGCATGAACTCAGTGCATTTTCACGTAAAGTTGAAAACAAACATTACCGTGTGTGTAACGATCAAGTTTTACGTCTATTTTTAACTGGTGTGCAGCGTACTTTTCGCCCAGATGGCGATAAAGCTTAATGTATTTTATGGAGGTTGGTAAGCAATCTCCATTTAAACCTCTTAAACTAACTCACTAAAACCCACGCTATTATTAGTCTTATCCTTCTACAACTTCAGTCTTATAAAGCATTTTATGTTGTCGCTCTCGTAAAAACGTAGAGTCGTATTTTGTTTTACTATTTTTTAATACTTTTAACGTGTTATTCATTCAAACTGGCATTCTTTAGCATACAAATTCTTTTTTTAATGGGTTTTTATACAAAAGAAACAACAATTTAATTCAACATCAAACACGTGCATCCAGTTTATCTATGATGTTAAAGTGTAAAAATAATGATCGCATAATTAATTTCTCCACTAAATAATAACATTGATCATTTTTCCTGTTTCGAATTTAAAAATACCTACATGGAAGAGTAAATATGGATTATATACACAAAACTATTTCGCAATTAAAGCAAAGTAGTCCTGCGCAATGTGAGTTTTATCAAGCTGTAGAAGAAGTGCTAGACTCACTAGAGCCTATATTTGCGCAAACCAGTCATTACCAACAACAAGCAATTATTCAAAGAATGGTAGAGCCAGAGCGCCAGTTAATGTTTCGTGTGTCTTGGGTTGATGACGAGGGCAATATTCAAGTCAATAAAGGCTACCGTATCGAATTTAATTCGGCGTTGGGGCCATATAAAGGCGGCTTACGTTTTCATCCAAGTGTGAATGCCAGCATTATAAAGTTTTTAGGGTTTGAACAAATTTTTAAAAATGCACTAACTGGTTTGCCTATAGGTGGTGGCAAAGGAGGCGCTAATTTTGATCCTAAAGGACGCTCTGATGGCGAGATAATGCGCTTTTGCCAATCGTTTATGACCGAGTTATATCGTCATATTGGTCCTACAACCGATGTACCTGCGGGGGATATTGGCGTAGGGGCGAGAGAAATTGGTTATATGTTTGGCCAATACAAACGCTTAACAGGTCGCTATGAAGGCATACTAACCGGTAAAAGTTTACTTTGGGGCGGATCGCTTGCTCGCAAAGAAGCAACGGGTTATGGCGCAGTGTATTTTGCTAACTATATGCTTGAAGATCGTGATGACAGCTTATCAGGAAAACGCTGTTTAATTTCAGGCTCTGGCAATGTGGCTATTTATGCTATGGAAAAATTATATCAATTAGGGGCCACGCCTATTGCCTGTAGTGACTCAAAAGGCACTTTGTACGATGAGAGTGGTATTGATTTAAAACTTATTAAGCAATTAAAAGAGCACTCACGAGGATGCCTGAGTGACTACCTAGATACTCACTCTCAGGCAAAGTATACGCCACGCGATGAGTACCCTCAGGATGGTCATGCTGTATGGCGTTACAGTGCGGATGCGGCTTTTCCTTGTGCTACACAAAATGAATTAACTCAAGCGGATGCAAAAGCACTACTTGAAAATGGTTGTATTTTAGTCAGTGAAGGGGCGAATATGCCCTCAACCAAAGAAGCGATTGATTGCTTTATTGAAGCAAAAATAGCTTATGGGCCTGGCAAAGCAGCGAATGCCGGTGGGGTAGCAACCAGCCAATTAGAAATGGCACAAAATGCCAGTATGCAAAGCTGGACGTTTGAGCAAGTAGATGAAAAACTTAAACAAATAATGAAAGATATATTCACAACAGCCAACGACACTGCAAAAGAGTTTGATCAACCCGGTAACCTACTTTTAGGCGCTAACATCGCTGGATTTAGACGTGTAGCCGATGCAATGATTGAACAAGGTGTAGTGTAACAGCTCGGTTAATATATAATTTTTAGTAGCTTATACCTGTTTGATAGTGACATTTAATAAGTGTTGAACGAACAGGCAGGTATGAGCGAAAGATAGTTATTGAAGTGAGGTGTCATTAGCTAAGTTATATTAAAAGGGCACTTTCGTTATTTCTACATATTCAAATAATCTACAAAAAGCATAATATTTATAACTAGCAATAGCTTACACTATTTGTTATTAATATAAGTTCATAAAATGAAGATGTTTTTCGTGAAAATAGAGAAACTGTCCTCAAATAAAGCTGTGACATGCAAAAAGGAATTTCGTATGAATATCAATGCAACAATTCTCGGCCTATTTATTTTTATATCAATGATCGTAATAACTGGTTTAAGCTTTTATCTCGGTAAACGTAAAACCCAAAATGTTAAAACAACAACCTTTATTGGTTTTTTATTGTCATTTATACCACTATTAGGTTTAATATTTGTCGCAGTTTTGGCACTCAAAAACGATGTTATAAATAATAATGACTCTACTATTTAGGTGCTTAACTTTATATAAAATCCATTTTAATTTTTCTAAAACAGTTGGTTAGGCTCTGAACCATTACATATTGAAACCACTGTTTAGTGCGCTTAATATGACGTTAAAAGGCCTAATCCAACCCCAGCTTAAATTTAAAATGAATACGTGTCGAAAATATTCAATACCTATATTGAGACAAAAGCTATCTTAGCTCCAACTACATTTAAGGAGGTGAGATATGTTTTTTCGTGCAAATTATTTTGAGCTAGCACCTAAAGCAATACAGATTCTGATGAACCAAGAAGACTATCTGCGTAAGCAATTTAGTATTTCAGAAACAGTAACAATCCCGATCTGGGAATTGATTAAACTAAGAGTGTCGCAGATGAATCAGTGTGCTTTTTGTATTGATATGCACAGCAAAGACGCATTGAGTCATGGGGAAACTCATGAACGTATTATTGGCTTAAGTGCATGGCGTAAGATGCCTTTATATTCTAAGACAGAACTAGCTGCGCTCGATTGGGCTGAATATTTGACCCTAGCTAACCCCGTAGACGAAGAGTTCTATAAGAATACGGTAGAAGTATTAGGTGAAAAAGCTGTAGTGGATTTGACCATTGCGATTAATGCTATCAATAGCTGGAATCGAATTGCTAAGACGTTTATGCCAGAGGTAGGCAGCTATAAACCGTAATAAATTATTTGAACAGGCATTTAATTTTCAGTTGTCTCAACCATCAGGGCAGCTGTCTGCGTTTGTGCAGGGGGTATGGTCAGTATCTGTACAGCACCCCCTTCCGATAGTAAAGCCGTTGTATTCTGATGCAGGCAGCGGCATTATTTTTAATCTTGTTGGTGACGTGATGATTGGCAATGAAACTCTGCCGGAAGGTGTCATTATGCTTGGGATAAATAAACAGACTGAGAATATTGTTATGCAATCTGGAGCGCAACTCTCAGGCATTCGTTTCCATCCAGCCATTTGCTATGGTGTTTTGGGACAGCATTACGACAAGCCAACGCTATTATTGCCAGAAGAAGGCCAGCTTTATAACCTTTATGGGGTTTATAATGATCTCCGAGTTCAAAAAGACATTGAAAGGCGAATTGAAACTCTGCACCGCTGGGCAGATAAAAACCTTGATTTTACCAAAGTAATTCCAGACCCTCTGAAGAAAGCACTCATGCATATCGATCAGGACGAAACGCCGGGGCAACTCAGTGCAAGTATTGATTTGAGCCAACGGCAAATTGAGCGTATTTTTAAACTTTGGCTAGAAATGACACCCAAACATTATCAGCGCATTTTAAGGGTTAAAAAAACAACCCGCTTTTTACGAACACACAAAAAAGCAAACTTAGCGGATGTTGCTCACCAATTTGGATTTAGTGATCAGGCTCATATGACACGGGAATTTCGTACTTTTGCATGTATTACGCCAGGGCAAATATAAAAGCTTTTTTAAAAAGAGACGATGGCATTAATAGCTATTTTTAAGCAACGGCCGCTTGTCATTTTTTATCGTCTGTTAGCACTAAATTTAAGATCACCAGCATTTCTAATACAAGCAATGATAGCCATTTTTTAGGTTTGCCAACATCCTCTAATTGTTTACGTTAGCTTAAGCTGGCACCCATTCTAAAAATTCAATATGTAAAAGCGGACTTGTATTTTAAATTTGGTACAGTTTTAACAGATAAATAAAGTGACTGTCTTTAGATTTTATTCACCTCATATCTAACTGATAATGCCAACTAATAAATTTGGAGTTTATTTGATAGGTAAGTACTAGCGATTATTTCTGTAATTGGTAAAATTTTACCAATCCTTTTGATAGCCCAATAGGAAAGGTCGAGTAATGATCGCTTCCTTCAACAACTTCCTCTTCTAGCTTTAATTTTTGGTAATTACGTGAGCGCAATCGATGCGCAAACTTCACATGACCTGCGACCATATCTTCTTTCATGCCATTTTCTAACGTTTCTAATGCGCCAGTTGCTATAAATACATTGGCCTGCAGGGATGTGTTTTTCTGGGCATATCTATTTTCTAACTCAAATATCCAATTATTCTTAAACCAGAGTGAAGGGCTGGTTAAGATATAAGTAGAAAACAACTCAGGCTTGGTCAACAGTACCCAAGCGGCAAAAGATCCCCCCAATGATTGCCCAGACAATATTCTTTGTTCAGTGTTAACTCGGTAATTGTGCTCAATGTACTGAAAGATTTCTTTTTCAATAAATGCTAAGTATTCAGTTGCTCCACCTGTGGTGTATTTTGTCCAGCTCTGATCAACGACAGGTGTTAAATCTCTAACTCGACTAAATTGACCGTCTTCTCCGTGAGCAAATGAAATACCCACAATAATGACTTTATCCATGTCTCGTACATGAGTGACACCAGCAGCTACTTTAAAAGTATAAGGTCCATCATTTAAGTAAAGTACAGGGTATTTTTTAGATTTATTCTCTACTAAGAAATAACTACGAGGTACTTTTATATATAAATCGTATTTTTTACCCAGCACTGTGGATTTAATTGTTACTACTTTACTGTTAGCAATTTCAAAACGATGGCCTTCAGCTAGTGCAAGATTGCTGCAAATTATATTGAGCATAAAAATTAAAGCTAAGTATTTTACAAAACACGAGGAGGAAAAATTTAAACTGAATATTGTCAAAAAAGTAGTCGGTTTCATTTTGGCTAAATCCTTTGCTATCGATAATGTTAAAGTTGAAACATTTTAGATTGATAAACAGTAACTTGATGTTCATCCAACTTTTTATCCAGTTTCAAACTCAAAGTGCGACACATGTCACGGTGTTGCGTTTTAACATACAGGATGTTAAAGTGCGACACAAGTCACATCTCTTGAGTGTTTATATGAAACCCAATTCAACAGAGTTAGAAATCCTAAAATTACTTTGGAAAAAACAGCCACGTACAGCCAAAGAAATTCATGAACACTTAGAATCAAAGTATGGCTGGTCATACTCATCTACACGTAAAACCTTAGAAAGAATGGGCAATAAAGGAATTTTAGAGGTGGGCTCCTCTGGCAACAAAAAAACCTTTAAAGCATTAATTGAGAAAATACCGACGCTAGCATCTTATATGCAGGAATTCGCAACCAATGTCTTAGAGTTAGATGAACCACTCCCTGTCACTATGTTCGCTGATAGCCGTTTAATAAATAAAGCTGAAGTCGATGAATTAGAGGAATTGTTAAATCAACTTTCAAAGGATGAAAAACAAAAGTAGTGGACTCTTTCATTATTCAATTCATTGTAAATAGTATTTTTCCTTGGCTTATATTTTCTGGGCTTGTTTATGTTTGCTCATCTTATATAACCAAGCACGATAATACCTCGCCAAGTATTTGGTGGTCTGCGCTTTTAGCCAGCTTTTTACCTTTTATTCCTTTATCTCTTGGCACTATTAATATACCTATCCCTGATTTGGATTATATAAGCTCTAGTTTGGAAAATGCACAAATAGTAAAGCAAGCCAGTATCACCCATGTAAGTTTGCAGAAGATGGATTTAGTCGCAACAGCGCTAATTGCTGGTTACTTTGGTTTTACCAGCTTAAAACTCGTTAAATTATTGCTTGTATGGCAGAAACTCAAAAGCTTAACGAGATCTTCTGAATTAATAAATGAGCTGTCGACTAGTAAGGTGGAGATTGTCATTTCCTCGCAAAACCACAGCCCTTTTGTCATTGGTATAACAACACCCTATGTTGTACTACCTCATTATTTTTCATCCTTAAATAAAGATCAGCAAAGCATTTTGATTCAGCACGAGCTAACCCATATTACAAACAAAGATCATATTACGATTCTTTTATGGAGGGTCTTATGCATCGTTTTATGGATAAACCCATTTGTTAAAAAGATGGAATGGCAGTTTATTCGCGCTATGGAGCATAGGTGTGATAGACATACAATATGTCGCTTTAATCTCAACAAACATGATTATGCTAAGGCACTGCTGCAATCATTAAAAAAGAGCATTCAATTTGGTAACAACAATCCAGTCGCTCAATTTAGTTCTGCTGTGCTTTGTGCTGATGATTACAAAGCGAGGCTTTCAAACATTGCTTCGCCATCGAGTAAAAGCAAACTTGCTTTAACTTTTAAGTTCTCCTTAATGATACTGGTTATTTTTAGTCTGCATACATTTTTAAAAGACCCCGCAATGACAGGGAAGCTCACTTGGCAACATCCACTAAATAGCCATACGATCAGCTCAACATTTCGTAGCATAAGCAAGGTCAGAGATTATAAACCGCATAGAGGTATAGACTATGTTGCTCAAAGAGGAAGCCCTGTGCTGTCTGCTGCAGATGGAATCATAGTTGTTTCAGGTAACAAAACCTTGCATTCGAACTATGGGAATACTGTATTAATTCAACATAAAAGTGGCTATCAAACGTTATATGCGCACCTAGAATCGAGTGACGCTAAAGTCGGCTCTTGGGTTAAAGCAGGGCAGGTTATCGGTATCATTGGTGATACAGGTAAAACGACAGGGGTTCACCTGCACTTTGAAGTAATTAAAGACAACCAAAGAGTTGATCCGAGTTTAGTACTTGGTGCTAAAGTTGCAAGGTAATTACTTATATTTCAAATGCTTATTAAATTATAAAGGTATGAGATGTTTCAAAAACAGCTGTTTATTATTTTTACTTTCCTTTTTAGTTCATTTAGCTATGGTGGCAAAGTATATGAGAGCCTCCCAGACAAAGTAAATCCATCAGATCACTATGTTTTTTATTCTCACGGATTAATTGTAGAGGGTACAGATCCCACACCTACCCATGAGCGTTGGGGGCAATATAACTTTCCAGCGATTAAACAGGAACTTGCCGACTCAAGCTATTATTTAATTGCTACTCATCGGCCAGCTAAGACTCACCCTTTTAACTACGCTCAACAGCTATCTAAACAAGTAACTAAATTACTAAAAAATGGCGTACCTGCGAGCAATATTTCGCTAGTTGGCTTTTCTCGCGGCGGGTTTATTTCGGCAATTACATCGAGCCATTTAAAAAACATGGATATTAACGTTGTTATCTTAGCAGCTTGTACCAGTGGATTAGCTAAAAAAGCAGAAATAGCTATTTATGGTCATTTATTTTCAGTCTATGAAACTTCTGACTCTGTTGGTTCATGTGACGATGTCGTTGCTAGGAGTATTGATACTGTTAGTTCTTACACAGAAATATCTATTTCAACGGGTAAAGAACATGGCGCTTTTTTCACACCGAGAAAAGAATGGATAGTACCCGTTAAAGCGTGGCTCAAACGTAAAAAGCTTCAGTAGTATCGTATAAGCCTAAGTTCACATAGCCGATAATTCAATTTAAACAATTTTAAAAAATAATAAGCTAAGGATTACATCAACTTCATGGAAATTAGAAAATTAAATTCTCTAAGAGCTTTAGCTGCCCTTATTGTATTTGTTACCCACTTTTCAGATATTACTCATTGGTTAAATGGTTCCCTAGGCGGCGGTTCAGGAGCCTATGGCGTAATGTTATTTTTCCTTCTTAGTGGGTTTTTAATGTCATTTCTCTATTTAGATACCAAATTTAGCAGAGCGAACATTAAACGATACGTATTAGCTAGAGCCGGACGAGTTTTACCTCTGTACCTTGTAATTGTTTTTAGCTCTTACTTATTAACTCAAAATAATTATGACATTTTATACAACATAACTGATCTTAATTCGCTAATAGGTCACCTTTTGTTCATGCATGGTGAAAGCGTACTTTGGACAATTCCACCAGAAATACAATTTTATATAATCTTACTCGTTTTTTGGTTTTTAGCAGGCGATAGAAAAGGGTATATATATTTGCTAATTGTGACTTTTATGATGTTTTGGTACTTGGCTGACTTCCCAAGAGTATTTGGTGAAATTAAAAGTATTCATTACAACATATTTAGTACTTTAAGAACGTTACCGTACTTTTTTATTGGCGTTATATTTGGTTTGCATTACAAATTATTTAAAGTGCCGAGTTATATGAAGAGCAACTGGTTTATATTAGCTTTGTGTTTAATACCTTTATTGTATCCTGAGTTTTCACCTATTAACGAGGGAGACAAGAAAAGAATGTGGCTTAGTTATGAAGTTCTATTTGTTATGAGTACAGTATTCTTTTGTGTTGTTTTTTTAATCCCAGACAACAATATTTTTTTAGCAAATAAGGTTGGTGACTTTTTAGGTAAAGTGTCTTACTCATTTTATTTATTACATATGCCTATTATTGGAATGGTGAATGAGTTTAATTTAAATATTGAACTTAAACTGTTGCTATCACTAAGTCTGAGTGTTTTTTTTGCGCATCTATCGTACGTATTGTTTGAAAGGCCTATTGCAAATAAAGTTAGAAGCGCTTCAAATAAAAAGAAGCTCAACATTTAGATTTTACACATTTAAGCAAGCTAGAATGTTTATTACACTGGACTTTGTTGTTTATTCTGCTCCATATCACTAGGTGCGAAAGAAAATAGAGAGTTTAAAATTCGAAATACGCATCTTCTAATGTTGCTGAGCCTTAGGTTGGTAATTTATATTTAAAATACAATGCAACGTTTAATCGTTGCATTGTAATAAAGTAGCCGTTAATTATTACGAAAATGCAGATTCGGCGAGCTCTTCTTGCATTTGTTCGCGCATTTTAAATTTTTGCAATTTGCCGGTTACCGTCATCGGGTAATGTTCAACAAAGCGAATGTATTTAGGTTGTTTAAAGTAGGCGAGTTTGTCTTTTAAAAATAATCGAATTGCTTGCTCATCAAGTACTTCACCTTCTTTAGGCTGGATCCAGGCACACACTTCTTCGCCAAATTTTTCATCGGTAATACCAAAAATCGCCGCATCTTGTATCCCTGGGTAGGTGTATAAAACCTCCTCAATCTCACGGGGATATATATTTTCACCACCGCGAATAATCATGTCTTTAATTCTGCCAACAATACTAACAAAGCCTTCACTGTCCATTACCCCTAAATCGCCTGAATGTAACCAACCTTGATCATCGATAGTGGCTTTGGTTTTTTCTTCATCATTCCAATAGCAACGCATAATGCCAGCTCCACGGCTACAGACTTCACCGGGTTGGCCTATTTTTTGAATTTCACCCAGTTCATCAATAATTTTTACTTCAGTGTGTGCAAGTGCTCTTCCTACCGTGGTGACTTGACGTTCAATTGATGAGTCGGTTTCAGTGATATTGTTGATTGGGCTACACTCTGTTTGTCCATAAGCTATAACGACTTGGTTCATATTCATCAGTGTTTGTACTTTACGCATGACTTGTTCGGGGCAGGTTGAGCCTGCCATAACGCCGGTTCGTAATGTACTTAAGTCATAATCACTAAAGTTATTAAGCTCTAATTCGCTTATAAACATAGTAGGCACGCCATGAAGCCCGGTACATTTTTCTTGTTGTACCACCTCTAATGTGGTTTTTGGATCGAAAGAATCACTTGGATAAATAGCTGCAGCGCCTTTACTTACGCACAATAAGCTGCCTAAAACCATGCCAAAGCAATGATAAAGTGGTACAGGGATACACAGCTTATCATGTTCAGTAAAATGCATTGCTTGGGCAACAAGCAGTGCATTATTAAGAATGTTTTTATGCGTTAGCGTAGCCCCTTTAGGGTTTCCTGTGGTGCCAGAGGTAAACTGAATATTAATGTCTTGATTGCAATTGAGGGTTTTAGCCACAGCTTGAAGTTCTAACTGGTGGGCTTCTGAGGGTAAAGCGAGTACTTCATTAAATGAAAACATGCCATTTACTGGCTCATCACCTATGCAAATTACATTTTTTAATGAAGGAAGCTGAGCGGCTTTTAATTCCCCTTTTTGGCAGCTATCTAGCTCTGGGGCTAAGCTTTGTAGCATATTAATATAGTGACTGCCCTTAAACGCTGTGGCAGTAATAAGCGTGGAACATTCAACACTATTAAGGGCATATTGCAGTTCATTTGGGCGGTAAGCTGGGTTAATACACACCATGATTGCGCCGATTTTAGCCGTTGCAAATTGAGTTAAGCACCACTGTATATTATTAGGTGACCAAATACCGACCCTATCACCGGGCTTTACCCCTAATGCCAACAAACCCATAGCAAGCTGATCAATCTGTTGCTGAAATTCCCTATAGCTTAAGCGAATATTTTGATGGGCAACAACAACTGCCAATGCCTCCGGGTTATTGTCGACAATTGTGTCAAGGTATTCTCCAATAGTTTGCTCTATTAGCGGTGTGCTTTGACTCCCCTTAAAATAACTATTTGATAGCGGTATAGTGTTTATTTGTTCTACTTCTTTTAGCACTGTTTGTGTCGCTTTCATGACATTCTCCATGTTTTTATCTATCCAAGGCTTGTTGATTAAATAAACACGAATTGTCGACAAAGGGAAGAGGGTTAGACTAATGTCTTACACTTGTATTTGAAAATTTAGACATAAAAAAACGCGTAATATTGAGCTATTACGCGTTTCTACAAAAAGGGAAATTAATTTACATTTCGTCGCTGCGGTAGGTTTTTTTCATGATATAAACGTAAGCATTAACGAATGCATTTTCTTGATATTTTTTAAGGCCAGTGTCTTCGAACGCGATAGGGATTGGGTTGCGTTTTACTTGCTCTTTTATTTCAGTAGTTGAAAACACGCGAACATCGAGGTTGTCGATTAATTGAATAGCTGTTTCCATTTTGAACCCTTTAGCGCTACCTGCAAATTTACCTTTAGGCTGGCGTTCGCGAATGGCAACAGAATCAATTTGGTAATCTTGCATTAGTTTTGCAAAATCAAATTGAAATTTACGCATTATTTCAGTGTCGTTACCGTTACCTAAGGTAAAGCGTGTTTGGCGCACGTCACGAATATCAAAAACGTCGTTATCTTTACTTAAAATACAAAGTAGTACATCGCTACCGGTAATTTCTACACCACATGTTCTCATTGTTAATCTCTACTATAACTTAATTACCGGTTATTATACGCAACACGCATTAAAATGCGAGTTTAAGCACTTTGCGTAGTGTTTTAATATAGTGCTTTACGTTAATTTGATGCGGCGTAACTGAAGAAAAGTTATTAATTACATATTTATGTTAAAAATGCGTGTTTTTTAATAGCTTAAAACTTGTAATTAATGCTACAGCACGCGACAATATCTTTTTTGTAGTTGAGCAGACTCAGCATCTACATTAGCCTTTTAGGGCGAAAAATAGTCAATGCTTATTCGTAAAAGCGTTGTCGAGTCATTCTCATTTAATTAATTAAAAAATACACGTGATACATTGTAGGTGTCACCACTGTATGTAAGGATTTATAATGCCAGTTATTACTCTCCCTGACGGTAGTCAGCGTAGTTTTGAAAACCCTGTAAGCACGCTTGATGTTGCAAACGATATTGGCCCTGGTCTTGCTAAAGCAACCATCGCCGGCCGTGTTAATGGCGAACGTGTGGATGCATGTGATTTAATTTCAGCCGACTCTCGTCTTGAAATTATTACAGCAAAAGATGACGATGGTTTAGAAATTATTCGCCATTCTTGTGCCCACCTAATTGGTCATGCAGTTAAGCAACTTTTCCCAGACGCTAAAATGGCGATTGGTCCTACTATCGATAACGGTTTTTACTATGATATTGATATGGAACATTCGTTATCTCAAGATGATCTTGATGCGATTGAAAAGCGTATGTTACAGCTTGCAAAAACAAACTACGATGTAGTGAAAAAAACCGTTAGCTGGCAAGAAGCACGCGATACGTTTGCGGCGCGTGGCGAAACATACAAAATAGAAATTCTTGACGAAAATATTGCTCAAGATGATCGTCCAGGCTTATACCACCACGAAGAATACGTAGATATGTGTCGTGGACCACACGTTCCTAACATGAAATTCTGTCAAAACTTCAAAATTATGAAGGTAGCAGGTGCATACTGGCGTGGTGATTCTGAAAATAAAATGCTGCAGCGTATTTACGGCACAGCGTGGGGCGATAAAAAACAACTTAAAGCGTACTTAAAGCGTTTAGAAGAAGCTGAAAAACGTGATCACCGCCGTATTGGTAAAGCACTTGATTTATGGCACTGGCAAGAAGAAGCGCCAGGCATGGTATTTTGGCACAACGATGGTTGGAGCATTTACCGTGAATTAGAAGAATTTGTGCGTGAAAAATTACGTGAGTACCAATACGAAGAAGTAAAAGGTCCAATGATGATGGACCGTTCGTTATGGGAAAAATCAGGTCACTGGGAAAAATATTCAGAAGCCATGTTTACTACGGAATCTGAAAAGCGTGAATACGCAATTAAGCCAATGAACTGCCCAGGTCACGTACAAATATTTAACCAAGGTCTAAAATCATACCGTGATTTACCACTGCGTATGGCTGAGTTTGGTTGTTGTCACCGTAATGAGCCATCAGGCGCACTTCACGGTTTAATGCGTGTGCGTGGCTTCACTCAGGATGATGCGCATGTATTTTGTACTGAAGAACAGGTAATGGACGAAGTGTCAGCGTGTATTAAGATGGTTTATGATACATATGAGACATTCGGTTTTGAAAAAATTGTAGTTAAGCTTTCTACTCGCCCTGAACAACGCATTGGCGATGATGACGTATGGGATAAAGCTGAGCTTGCACTTGCTGATGCACTTAAAGCAAACGACATTGAATTTGATTACCTACCAGGTGAAGGGGCGTTTTATGGCCCTAAAATTGAATTTACTTTGTACGATTGCTTAGACAGAGCGTGGCAGTGTGGTACAGTGCAGTTAGACTTTGCATTACCTGGTCGTTTAGGCGCAACATATGTGGCTGAAAATAACGAACGACGTACGCCTGTTATGATACACCGCGCTATATTAGGGTCTATTGAGCGCTTCATCGGTATTTTAACAGAAGAATATGCTGGTTTATTCCCAACGTGGCTTGCGCCTAAGCAAGTGGTGATTATGAATATCACCGATAAACAAGCACCGTATGTTCAGGAAATTGTACAAAAATTAAATAAACTTGGAATTAGAGCCGCTGCTGACTTGAGAAATGAGAAGATTGGCTTTAAAATCCGTGAACATACACTTAAGCGTATTCCTTACTTATTGGTTGTTGGCGACAAAGAAGTTGAGCAACAAGAAGTAGCAGTACGAACTCGCACAGGTGAAGACCTAGGCAAATTTAATGTCGATGATTTTGTAGCTAAAATCAGTGAAGAAATCAAAAATCGACAGTAAAAATCGAGCGTGTAGGGCAAGCAAAAATAGCCAGCTACACGCTTATATTATTGATATTCTTGGAGGAACGTACTATTAGAGGCGGCAAGAAAGGGCAACAAACAGCTCAAAAAAATCGTATTAACGAAGAAATTACAGCGCAAGAAGTTCGTTTAATCGACATCGACGGCGAACAAGCTGGAATTCAGTCATTAAAAGACGCGCAAGCTATGGCTGATGCAGCGGGTGTTGATCTTGTAGAGATCAGTCCAAATGCTGAGCCGCCTGTTTGTAAGGTTATGGATTACGGTAAGTTCATCTTTGAAAAAAGCAAAGAACTAAAAGAGCAGAAGAAGAAGCAAAAGCAGATCCAGATTAAAGAAATCAAATTCCGTCCTGGCACGGATGAAGGTGACTATCAGGTTAAGCTACGCAACTTACGTAAGTTCTTAGAAGCTGGCGATAAAGCTAAGATAACTATCCGCTTCCGTGGTCGTGAAATGGCTCACCAAGAAATTGGTATCGAATTATTAAACCGTATTAAAACCGATTTAGAAGAATTAGCAGTTGTTGAATCTTTCCCAAATCGTGTTGAAGGCCGTCAAATGGTTATGATGATGGCGCCGGTTGCTAAAAAGTAATAATTAGGCGATAATACGCACCGAATTTAGCTCAGGTTTGCAAGTGATGTGTAAATGTCCACCTGAGTTAACCGGTTTTAAAGTAAAATTGCGGTATTTATATCGGGTTTTCACCGGAACATAGCAGTAAGTTAGGCCTTTAAAGTGGAGCTATAGCAATATATCTCACGCCTTCTTACTAATTTTAAAGCAATACAATTGGAGTTATTGCAATGGCTTACAAGCTAAAAAGTCACAGAGGCGCAGCTAAGCGTTTCAAAAAGACTGCTTCTGGCGGTTTCAAGCGTAAACAAGCGCATCTTCGTCACATTCTGACTAAGAAAACTTCTAAGCGTAAGTTACACCTACGTCCTAAGATGATGGTTCATAAAAATGACCATGGTCTAGTTTCACGTATGTTACCATTCGCTTAATAGGGGTTTTTAGAAATGGCAAGAGTTAAACGCGGCGTTGTCGCACGTGCACGTCACAAAAAAGTTTTAAAACAAGCGAAAGGTTACTACGGAGCACGTTCACGTGTTTACCGCGTAGCTTTCCAGGCTGTTACTAAAGCGGGTCAATACGCTTACCGTGACCGCCGTGCTAAGAAACGTACTTTCCGTCAATTATGGATTGCACGTATCAATGCTGCTTCACGTCAAAATGGTCTGTCTTACAGCCGTTTTATCAATGGTCTTAAAAAGACATCTGTAGAAATCGATCGTAAGATCCTTGCAGATATCGCTGTTTACGACCAAGTTGCATTCGCAGCGCTTGTAGCAAAAGCAAAAGAAGGCCTAGCGGCAGCTTAAGTTTTTGTATAAGTATTGAAAAGGAGCCTATGGCTCCTTTTTTTGTGTCTGTAATTTACTGTTTAAGTTGTGTAATACCTTTTAATTTCACATATTTATTCAACTTAAATTACCCACCCACAATTTTAGGCTGGTACTTTATTGCTCTTCAGATTGATATTTATTACGTTTCTATCAGAACTTGACTAGGGCTTGAGCAAATAATCAAAGGAAACTGCAATTGGCTGCATTTTTTTGTTGAACTACCGCAGTTTTGGCATCTAAAAAGCTTTAATTGCTATAATTTTTATTAATTAATGCGTTTGCTAGAGAAGTATATGTTTATAAGTTTATTGGTTTTATCTGCAAGTATGGCGAATAACAGTCATTTACCGCCATTATTACCATGGGAAGGTGCGAGCACGTCGCTATTGCAGCAACAAGGACCTTTAACCACAGACTTTGAAATTTCTACAGGAGTCTCGTCTCCAAATTATGCTGATACCATGGCATTTGTTGATAGGTTAGTAGCAGCTAATCCCACTCAATTTAAATCAAAAACGATTGGCTACAGCAATAGTAAACGTGCAATAAAAATGTTGATTGCCAGCGAACAAGGCTTTTTTGATGCTGGGCAAATGGCTAACAGCACTAAACCAACTGTGCTTATTCAGGCTGGTATTCACGCCGGTGAGATTGATGGTAAAGATGCAATGTTTATGTTGCTTAGAGATATTGCCACGGGTAAACGTCGCGATATATTAAAAAAGGTAAACATTTTATTTATTCCCATTCTTAATGTCGATGGGCATGAACGCAGTAGTGCATTTAATCGAATCAATCAGCGCGGCCCAGTAAAAATGGGTTTTAGAACAAATGCTAATAACCTTAATTTAAATCGTGATTTCACTAAATTAGATACCCCCGAGGTTAAAAGCGTACTTACAGTCATTAATGATTATAATCCGAATTTATATATAGACGTGCATGTGACTGATGGGGCCGATTACCAATATGATGTAACCTACGGCTATAACCCAGTATTTGCTAGCGAGTCGCCCGCTATTTCGGATGCACTCAACCGTTACTTTAAACCTGTTATTGATCAAACCTTAACTGATCAAGGACATATCCCTGGCCCTTTAGTGTTTGTTATGGATAAACAAGAATTTAAATCAGGGTTAGCAGGTTGGGTGGCGACGCCTCGTTTTTCTAATGGCTGGGGTGATTTAAGATCATTGCCAACTATTTTAGTCGAAAACCATTCTTTAAAACCCTATAAGCAACGCGTGCTAGGGACTTATGTATTTATAGATGGTGCTATTGAAGCGTTAGCAACCCATAAAGATAAACTTGCCAATGCGGTAAAAAAAGAACAGCAATTTGTGCCTAAGCAATTAATTGTTAAACGTGGCTACGCTGATCAAGCTGATCATATCAAATTTAAAGGCATTGCTTATTCTAAGAATTTGAATGCTTTATCAAATCAGCAAGAAGTAAGATATTTAGGTAAAAAGCAAGATTATGACAAGCTGCCTATTTTTTGGCAAAAAGAAGTACAGCACACGGTTGAAGTCCCTAAATCGTTTTTTATCCCGCCAGTGTATACCGATATTATCGAAAAGCTTGCTTTACATGGGGTATCAATTAATAAACTCAGTGGCGCCAATACTCAGCCGTTAAAAATGGCAAAAGTGGCGCAATATAGCTTTGATAAAGCACCATTTGAAGGGCGATTTAGAGTGTCGGCACGTTTTAACTATGAACCGGCGACAAATGTCGATTTAGATGGTTGGTTTGAGGTTAGCACCCAACAAAAAGCAGGCGAGTTAGCCGTGCATTTATTGCATCCAGAAGCACCTGACTCTTTTTTTGCATGGGGTGAGTTTAATACAATTTTTCAGCGAACAGAGTATATGGAAAATTACGCATTGCTCCCATTTGCTGAGAAAATGCTCAGAGATGATCCTAAATTAGCCGAAGTATTTAATAAAAAACTGAAGCAAGATAAAGCATTTGCTACTAATCCTGAGGCGCGTTTAAATTGGCTCTATGAGCAAAGCCCGTTTTACGATCAAGCTTATTTAAAATACCCAATTTTAATGTCATATGAACAAGATATAGTTATTCCAGCGCAAAAAGATAAAGAAATATAAGATGAAAATAATCACAATTCCCGTTACGCAGTTTATGCAAAATTGCCGAATTATAGTATGTGAGCAAACCCAGCAAGCTGTGGTGGTTGATCCCGGTGGTGATGTTGACAAAATTAATGCAACACTAACACAGCATAACCTGAGCTTGTCAGCAATATGGTTGACCCATGGACACTTAGACCATGTGGGTGGTGCTCATAGTTTACGTGAACAACACAATATAAAGATTATTGGCCCACATAAGGATGAGCGCTTTTGGTTTGATAACTTACCAATGCAAGCCACAATGTTTGGATTTAAACCTATCAGTGCTTTTTACCCAGATGAATGGCTAGCACATGGTGACACCATACAAGTTGGCTTGCTTGAATTTAAAGTACTGCATTGCCCTGGGCACACCCCAGGACACGTTGTATTTTATCAAAACACGCACAGCACCGTTATTGTCGGTGATGTTATATTTAAAGGCTCAGTCGGGCGTACTGATTTTCCAAAAGGAGACAGTAAGCAGCTTATTAGCTCAATACAGGCCCATATAATGACGTTGCCACTGAGTACCGTAATTTTAAGTGGTCATGGTGAAGATACCGATGTCGCCAATGAGAAGGCAACCAATCCGTTTGTAAGTGGTCAGTTTGGTTGATGCGTTTAATTATTAAAAATATGCAGACTGCTTTTTAAAAAGGCTGTATAATTTAACCAATTTATTAGATAAATAAGAAATAAAATGTCTCTAAATCACGTAGATCGCCAAATATTGGCACTTTTACAACAAGATGCAAGTTTATCAACCGCTGAAATTGCAGATAAAGTAGGCTTATCTCAGTCTCCTTGTTGGCGTCGTATTGCTAAATTAGAACAAGATGGCTACATCAAAAGTAAAGTCGCATTGCTTGATGAAAAAAAGCTGGGCTTTGATATGTTGGTTTACGCCCATGTACGTTTATCAAACCATGGCAAAAAGAATCTAGCCGAGTTTGAAAAACTGATACTTAGCTATGATGAAGTGACTGAATGTTACACCATGGCGGGTACTATGGACTTTATGTTGCGTATTATCTCTCAAGGCATAGAAGGTTATGAGCACTTTGTACGCGATAACCTACTTAGCTTAGAGTACGTACAAGAGGTTCATTCTAACGTGACCATGACCTGTGTAAAACGTAGTACCGCCTTACCACTGTAAAATAAAAAATAAGCCGATGATAAACAAATCGGCTACATTAACTATAATTGTGAAATGAGCGCTAATTTGATAGAATTCAGCGCTTTTTTTGTTAGCCAAATAAAACTGAGGAACTCAATGTTTAACTTACTCAGCAGGGCGCCAAGCTCTGCTAAAAACGATATTCTCTCTGGATTGACCGTGGCACTTGCCTTGATCCCAGAAGCTGTTGCATTTGCCTTTGTTGCAAATGTAGAACCCCTTGTTGGTTTATATGCCGCATTTATTGTTGGCTTAATTACGGCTATTTTTGGTGGTCGTCCGGGTATGATTTCGGGTGCAACCGGTGCGCTTGCGGTTGTAATGGTAAGTTTAGTGCTTGATCACGGAGTGGAATATCTATTTGCCACCGTGTTGCTCATGGGGCTATTACAAATATTGGCCGGAGTATTTAAGCTCGGTAAATTTATACGTATGGTTCCACATCCGGTGATGCTCGGTTTTGTTAATGGCTTAGCGATAGTTATATTTTTAGCTCAGCTTGGGCAGTTTAAAGTGCCTGATGGTGCTGGCGGCCAAGAGTGGATGACGGGCAGTGCAATGTACATTATGCTCGGTTTAGTGGCCCTAACTATGGCTATTATTCACTTTTTACCAAAATTAACGACCGCAGTCCCTTCGTCATTGGTTGCCATTGTGACGGTTACTGGCTTAGTTATTGGTCTTGACCTAGAAGCGCGCACTGTACTTGATTTCTTAAAAGGAATGACAGGTAATGAAGCCGCAACAATTGCAGGTGGTTTACCGCAGTTCCATATTCCTATGGTGCCTTTTAATTTAGAAACACTACAAATTATCTTCCCGTATGCGCTTATTCTTGCAGCAATTGGCTTAATTGAATCATTATTAACGCTAAGCTTGATTGACGAAATTACAGAAACACGTGGCCATTCTAATAAAGAATGTATTGGCCAAGGTGCGGCAAACGTCACATGTGGTTTCTTTGGTGCAATGGGTGGCTGTGCCATGATTGGCCAATCTATGATTAACATTAATTCGGGTGGCCGTTCGCGTTTATCTGGTATTAGTGCTGCGCTGATGTTACTTGCGTTTATTATCTTTGCCTCAAGTTTAATCGAAATGATCCCACTAGCGGCATTAGTTGGGGTTATGTTTATGGTGGTGCTGGGTACATTCGAATGGGCAAGCTTTAAAATGATGAAACGTGTGCCTTTATCTGACGCATTTGTAATTGTTTTAGTATCGGGTGTGACGGTTATCACTGACTTAGCCATTGCAGTATGTGTGGGTGTTATTGTGTCTGCATTAGTGTTTGCTTGGCAGCATGCTAAACATATATACACAACGAACTATATCGATAAAGAAGGTTCAAAAGTGTACGAGTTACACGGGCCTTTATTCTTTGGTTCAGTTAAAAACTTTGCCGATTTATTTGATGTAAAGAACGACCCTAAAGACGTTATTGTTGAGTTTAAATACAGCCGTGTTGCGGATCACAGTGCAATAGAAGCAATTGACAGCTTAGCTGATAAGTACAATAAAGCCGGCAAAAAATTGCATTTACGTCACTTAAGTAAAGACTGTACTGAACTACTTCATAAAGCGCGTGACTTAGTGGAAGTAAACGTTATTGAAGATCCAACTTATAAAGTTGCTTCAGACAAGCTTGCTTAATAAATAAAAAGTAAACATTGAGAAGCGAAAGGTACCTACCTTTCGCTTTTTTTATGCGCACAACTTAAGTGAAATGCTTAACTATAAATGTATAAGCCTGGATTATAGTTTGCGATAGGGCTATTAAAAAGTAAGACAGTTGGTAGTGCTATACCCGTTGATAAATCGATATAATAATACCAAATTTACAAGGTAATAATTAATTTTGAATTGGCAGTCTTTAATTGATAACAGACAACGCTTTTTCTGGCTTTTACAAATCGCTGGCTGGATAGGGTATGCGTTAGTTAATTACATTGGTTCTAAAGTATTCGAAATGCGTGATATTTACGTATTTGTTATTTTACTCAATGCCTATGCGGGCTGTTTAATGACTGTCCCGTTACGCTATATATATCGCAAAATTTGGAATGCCTCACCTTGGGTCTTAATTATTGTTGTATTTGGTGCCTCGTATGTAACTGGTACGCTCTGGGCAGTGGTTCAAAAATTTAACTTATGGGAGATTTATCGTCACGGTTATCGCCCTGAAGAATGGTTTTATTACTTACAACAAGGGTTAGACTCCGTTTATATTATTTTGTGTTGGAGTGGCTTGTACTTTGGGGTTAAGTATTATCAACTATTACAAAGTGAACGCCAAAAAGCGTTAAAAGCTACTACAATGGCGCATGAAGCGCAGCTAAAGATGCTCAGATATCAGTTAAACCCGCATTTTTTATTTAATACCCTTAATGCTATTTCTACTTTAATTTTGGTTAAAGAAAACAAAGATGCTAATTTAATGGTATCTAAGCTGAGTGATTTTTTGCGTTATACACTCAACACTGATCCAATTAAAAAAGTGCCGCTAGAGCAAGAGTTACATGCATTAATGCTTTATTTAGAAATTGAACGTGTGCGCTTTGATGAACGATTACAGGTTAATGTTGATGTGAGTGAGCAAGCCCAACAAGCCTTGGTACCTAGCTTAATATTACAACCAATCATTGAAAATGCCATTAAGTACGCCATAGCCTACATGGCAGAAGGTGGCGTGATAGATATAAAAGCACAGGTATTTGCTAATGAATTATTACTTGAAGTAGGCGATAATGGTCCCGGCACTGAAATTGTAAATGGCCAGTTAGTTAATGCGCAAGGCGTGGGTGTGGCAAACACCCGAGACAGATTAAAAACGCTCTACGAAAATAATTACTCGTTTGTATTATCACATAATACGCCAAGTGGATTGAAAGTTAATCTGCGAGTTCCGTTTGAGAAGGCTGTGAAGAAATGACAAGAATAAAAACGTTGATTGTTGATGATGAACCATTAGCACGTAAAGGCTTAGCCGTCAGGCTTGAAGAGTTTTCTGATATTGAAGTGATCAAACTATGTAGCTCAGGATTTGATGCAATCGAAAGCTGCAAAAACGAAAAAATTGACCTCGTGTTTTTAGATATTCAAATGCCAGGGATGAATGGCTTTGAGGTAGCGCGTGCATTGAGTGAAAGTAGTAAAGATTTGCCTGCCATTGTATTTGTGACTGCGTTTGACCACTTTGCTGTTAAAGCATTTGAAATTCATGCTTTAGATTACATTTTAAAACCCGTTGATGATAACAGATTAAAACAGGCGGTAGAAAAAGTGCATACCTATTTAAAAACACAGCAGGATAACGCCCATAAGAAAAAATTAGCCAGTTTTGTAGCTGGAATAACGGGTAATAACTGCGAAGAAATTTTAAAGAAATTAGCCACAGGTGATACCTTAACTGATCGGCGCTACCCTGAGTCACTTGCAGTAAAAGAGCAGGGCGAAATTGTTCGAGTGCCCGTTGCCACCATACAGTGGGTAGACGCCGCAGGTGATTATATGTGTTTACATTGCCAAGATGGGCAAACGCATATATTACGCAAAACCATGAAAGAGCTTGAACAAGAATTAGATCCAAATCTATTTGTTCGTGTCCATCGCAGTGCAATTGTTAACACTAAACAAATTAGTAAGCTGGTTACTCAGGTAAGTGGTGAGTACTTATTGATACTTGAAAACGGTCAAGAACTCAAAGTTAGCCGAAGCTATCGCGACAAAGTAAAAGCAGCGCTGGCAAGCTAAATTAACCAGAGTTCAGGTTAAATTAATAGCATAAAAAAACGCGAGCAAATAGCTCGCGTTTTTTGTAGTAACTTTTACGAAACAGTCACAATCTTCATCGTGTTGGTTGCACCAATTGTTTCCATTGCATCACCATGAGTGATAATCACGGTGTCGCCTACTTGCAGTGAGCCTGCAGCCACTAACGTGCTTAATGCGTCTTTAACCATGTTATCTTTTTCACATTTTGTAGAGTCAAAAAACACTGGGTAAACACCACGGTATAGTGCTGTTTGTCCTAATGTACTGGCATGACGTGAAAGTGAGTAAATGGGTAAGCCTGAGCTAATACGTGACATAAGTTTTGCTGTGCTACCTGATTCAGTAAGGGTGATAATTGCTTTCACAGAGTCTAAGTGATTAGCTGCATACATTGCAGAGAGAGCAATTGATTCCGCATTAGAAGAGAAACGGCTATCTAAACGATGCTTAGAAACATGGGTCTCTTTTTGTGACTCAGCACCTAAACAAACACGCGCCATAGTAGCAACGGTTTCTTCTGGGTAATCACCAGCGGCTGTTTCAGCAGAAAGCATAACTGCATCGGTGCCATCAAGCACTGCATTGGCTACATCCATAACCTCTGCACGAGTCGGCATTGGGTTATCGATCATCGATTCCATCATTTGCGTAGCGGTTACAACGGTACGGTTTAGTGAACGAGCACGACGAATAATGAGTTTTTGCTTACCCATTAGTGCAGCGTCACCAATTTCAACACCTAAATCACCACGGGCAACCATCACAGCGTCAGACGCTAAAACGATATCATCTACTGCTTCTTGTGTTTCTACTGCTTCAGCACGTTCAATTTTAGCTAAAAGCTGTGCATTAGAGCCTGCAGCCTCTGCAAGAGAGCGTACATAACGCATGTCATCGCCACTTCTCGGGAAAGAAACGGCAATATAATCAACATTAATTTCAGCAGCAGTGATTAAATCTTCTTTGTCTTTGTCGGTAAACGCGGGTGCAGTTAAACCACCACCTAAACGATTAATCCCTTTATTATTCGATAGCACGCCACCCACAGTAACAACAGTGTGTACTAAGTGACCTTCAACATGCTCAACAGTAAGCTGAATTAAACCATCGTTTAACAGCAGTAAATCACCAGGAGCCACATCTTGTGGTAGCTCTTTGTAATCAATACCAACGGCGTTAATATCGCCTTGGCCTTTTTCCATTTTTGCATCAAGAACGAATTTTGCACCAACCGCTAAAGTCACTTTACCTTCTTTAAAGGTTGAAACACGGATTTTAGGACCTTGTAGGTCAGCAAGAATTGCAACGTGCTTACCTAATTTAGCGGCTATATCTCTAACTGCTTGTGCACGGTCTTTGTGATCTTGTGCAACACCATGTGAGAAGTTTAATCGAACGACGTTTGCGCCTGCGCGAATTATTTTTTCTAAGTTATTATCTCTGTCTGTTGCAGGTCCAAGTGTCGCGACTATTTTTGTACGTCTTAACATTAAATTCTCCTGTGCGCTTATTTTAAGCAAGTTGACGGTTATTTTGTTTTAGTGACTATTTAATAAATCTCTTAAGAAGAGTTTAGGTTAAATAGTAATTTTAGTTTTATGCAATTTTTATAACATTGCGACTATTATATACAAGATCAATATGTCATCATTATGACACCGGTGTCACAGGGCGTCAATGATCTAAAAATTTAAATAGCAGCGCTATTTCTTCCCCTGTGAGGGCGGTTGTTTGATATAATTGCAGTGTTTATTTTAACTGTAATAAATGCATGTAGCTTTGCTCATGGCTTAGGCCTGAGTATAATGCACGCGGTATTATTTTAATTTACTAACCAAATAGTTGTTACCGAGGAGGGCACTAAATGCAAGTTGCATTAGTAGGGTTAGGCGTTATGGGGAAAAATCTTGCCCTGAACTTGATTGAAAAAGGGATAACGCTGGTCGCTTATGACAAAAACCCAAATGCGGGTGAAGAGTTATTAAGCTGTGCTAAGTCACAAGGCATGGCTGACAAACTTCACATTGTCTCTGATCTAGGGGATATGGTTAGGCGTTTAGAAACACCGCGTTCTATTTTATTACTTGTACCTGCGGGTGAGTTGGTTGATGCAGTTTGCAACGAGCTGATTGAAGCAGGTGTACAATGTAGTGATATTATTGTTGACTGCGGTAACAGTAATTACAAAGACGGAATTAATCGCAAGCTAAAATACCAAGACAAGTTTGAATTTGCCACCATGGGTATTTCAGGTGGTGCTGAGGGTGCGCGTCATGGTCCAGCTATGATGGCTAGTGGTTCTGAAGGTGGCTGGGAGCGTGTCGAGCCATGGTTTACAAAGGTTGCTGCAAGCTACAAAGGTGAATCGTGTTTTGCACGTGTTGGACAATCAGCCAGCGGTCATTTTGTCAAAATGGTTCACAATGGAATTGAATACGCACTGATGCAACTTATTGCTGAGGTGTATCAGCTACTTCGTCACGGAACTAACCGCTCGCCAAAAGAAATTGCTGAGATATTTAATGAATGGTCACAAGGTCAATTAAATAGCTATTTACTATCAATTTCTAGCCATATTTTGTCACTTGAAAATTCGCAAAATGTGCCACTTGTTGATTTAATTGATAACAAAGTTGGCGCAAAAGGTACTGGCTTATGGACAGCTCAAAATGCACTTGAGTTGGGTATTGCGGTACCGTCATTAGTCGCCGCTGTTCAAGCACGCCATTTAACTAATGCATGCAATACCACTGCTGCACAAGAGATGACGTACAGCGCACAAAATACCACGCAAGTTGATGTTGATTTAGATGAACTGAAAGATGCATTTACTCTTGCAAGTTTACTAGCGTATCGTCAAGGGCTTGCATTAATTAAAGGTGCTTCGCGTACTCATCAGTGGAAAGTTGATTTAGCCAAAACACTACAAACTTGGCGTGCAGGGTGTATTATCCGTGCAGATTACTTAGACAGTGTAGCGCAAGGCGTTGAGTTTATTGATTCCCTTGAGAAAGAGTCACTTGCTATGCGTAAAGTAACGGGTCAAGCTGTTATGACAGGACTGGCATTCCCAGTGCTTAGTGCAACACAAACCTACTTAGCAACGTTAACAACACCAAGTAATGGGCATTTAGTACAAGCCCAGCGTGATTACTTTGGTGAGCATGGCATTAAGACCCACAGTGGTGAAACGTGTCACTTAACTGACTTAGTAGATATTGACGCAAAAGTTCGTTAATAAAATCTAACTAAACTAAAAGGACGCTTTATAGCGTCCTTTTTTGTTATTCGTTTAGCTAAATATCTAACGAGTTAACTCACCGCGCAAATTATCTTGCATTAAATGGCGAATCGTTTCGATTTCTAAGTTTTGACTAAAAAGATAATGAAGTTTAGTTAAACAGGCTTCTAAGGTCATATCAAAACCACTGATCACCCCTATGTTTAACAGCGCATTACCTGTGGCATACCCGCCCATATTCACTTGCCCTTTTAGGCATTGAGTGAGGTTTGTGATAATAACGCCGCGCTTACTCGCTTCATCAAGAATATCCAAAAACTCAGGGTCTTGCGGTGCATTACCCACACCAAAGCTCAGCAGTACCAATGCTTTAATGTTGCCATTAACTAAACTTTTAACCACTTCTTTGCTGATCCCCGGGTATAAATACAGCACACCAATGGCTTGAGGGGTGATAGGTGTAACTTGTAATTCATTTTCTACATACGGACTTAACTGACCTTTAAGCAGTTGAATATTAATGCCAGACAGCGCTAATGGCTCTAGATTAGGGGAGGCGAATGCATCAAATCCATCGGCATGTGCTTTGGTTGCTCGGTTGCCTCTAAATAATTGATTATTAAAAAACAAACTGACTTCTGCTATCGGGTAGTTAGCTGCTAAATACATGGCATTAAGTAAGTTTACTTGACCATCAGAGCGCAATTGTGAGAGCGGAATTTGTGAGCCGGTCACAATAATAGGCTTTGTTAAGTTTTCGAACATAAACGATAAAGCCGATGCAGTATAGGCCATTGTATCTGTACCATGCAGCACTACAAAGCCGTCGTAATCTTGGTACTTACTTTTTATGTCATCAGCAATAAGTTGCCAGTGGGCAGGAGACATATCTGAAGAGTCAATCAGTGGGCAGTACTCATGAATGTCGAACAATGGCATTTCTTCACGATTAAATTCTGCGTTATTAACTACAGTTTCGGTTAAAAAACCTTCGGCAGGAATATAGCCGCGGATTGATTTTTTCATTCCTATAGTACCGCCAGTATAAGCGATATAAATGCGTTTACGTTTCATAAAAAAAGCCCAGTAAAAAAACTGGGCTTAGTATAACGCTAAGTGCTAATCAATACAGCCTGTTAGGACATTATTGTGCAACTGTACATTCTAAACAGCGCGCATAAACACCTTGTGGATCGTTATAATCTTTCAGGTTTTCTACTTCGCTGCTTAATTGCTTAATCACACTTTGCAGGTTAGCTTGACTAGCTAGTACTGCTGATTTTTGTGTTTCAAGTCCAAGCACTGATTTAACCGCGGCACTACCAAAAATATCTTGGAGCATTTGTTCTTGCGGGCTAAGTGATTGTTTAATTGTTTTAACTTCATAGAAGTTAAGTTTAGCAAGCTCGGCAGCTGCTTTGATAGCGTCTTGCTTGTTACCTAATTTATCAACTAAACCAAGCTCTTGGGCTTGCGATGCAATCCAAACGCGACCTTGGGCTATTTTATCAACTTGCTCTGGGGTCATATTACGTGCATCGGCAACCACATTTAAAAAACGCTCGTAAGCTTCTTCAACACTCATTTGAATCACTTGTGCCATTTTTTCATTTAATGGGCGGGTGATTGAAAAACCGGCTAATTCTGTAGTCGCTACGCCATCAGAGTAAACACCGATTTTAGCTAAGGTATCTTCAAAGGTCATAAAGGTACCAAATACACCGATAGAGCCGGTAATGGTACTAGGTGCAGCCCAAATTTCATTTGCCGCTGATGCAATCCAGTAACCACCTGATGCAGCGACTGAACTCATTGAAGCGATAACAGGTTTACCTGCAGCTTTAAGCGCTAACACTTCAGCGCGAATAACTTCAGAGGCAAACATGCTGCCACCGCCAGAATCAATACGTAACACGACTGCTTTCACTTTATCGTCAAGGCGCGCCTTGCGTAATAGTGCCGCTGTTGAATCACCGCCAATTTCACCAGCACGACGCTCACCGTCAACAATGGTACCTTTAGCTACAACAACCGCGACTTTTTCTGTCATTGGGTTATCAAACTCAATTGGTGGCTTAACTAAGCTTAAGTATTCACCAAAAGACACTTGTTTAAATGTTTTACCATCCTCCTCAGCGCCAACGAGATCAATTAACTGTTGACGAATTTGTTGATTAGTTTTGAGAGAATCAACCCATTGATTATCCAGCGCGTATTTACCAGCATCACCATTGGCAGCCTGCATTTTGGCTAAATAAGTATCCATTGTTTCATCAAAATTTGATTCGTCAAATGGACGCACCGCACTTACATCTTGCTTATATTCGTTCCATAAAGCACCTAACCATACGCGGTTTGCTTCTTTAGCTGCTTCTGACATATCGTTTCTGATAAACGGTTCAACGGCAGATTTGAAAGTACCTACACGAAATATATGCTGAGTGACTTCTAATTTTTCTAATGCATCTTTGAAGTAAAGCGGGTACATACCGTAGCCTTCAATAAGCACACTACCATAAGGGTGCATCGCAATTTCGTCTGCATGCGCGGCAATATAATATTGCGCTTGTGTATAGTAATAACCTGAAGCAATTACTTTTTTTCCAGTTGCTTTAAATGCATCAAGTGCTTTTGTAATTTGCTTAAGCTTATTTAAGTGCGCTTTTGGCATTTCTTGTAAATCAAGCAAAATTGCGCTGATACGAGAGTCTTGTGACGCCTCATTGATCACTTCAATGACATCATCTAGTAGTATTTCAGTAGGGGTATCAGCACTTGCTGTTGCATCATTAATGGCCGCTTCTACAGGGTCTACGTAGGTTTTTTCTTCCACAATAGGACCGTTTAGGTTTAGCCTGAGGACAGAACCCTCTTCGACAATGATTTTATCGCCGTCACTTGATACTGAGACAATGAAAATGATAACCAAAAATAAAAATAATAAATTTAGTACTAAACGACGCGAGAAGTTAATCCCTGCCCATATACCTTTAAATACCTTCGCTATCAAAATAGCTCCTTAAATTCGTACAGCTAAAACGTTATTGCCATAGTAGCTTAGAATATAAATTAATTTAACTGCTAAATCGTAACGAAACATTTATAAATTCAATTACACTTGTGATTATACGAATGTTTATGTCACTTTTAGCGGTGTTGTACAATTAACAGTTACACATCAAACGAGCGTTTTAAATTAAAAAGTTTAAGTTTAAGCTGCTCATATATTGCTTATTCTGCGTCATTAAAGCAAAATTGAACAAACACACAGGTTAGACCAGTTATTGGGGCACAGGATGTTAGAACAAAAACTAGAACTAAAACACACACAATTACGCAACCGTTTAGTAATGGGATCAATGCATACCGGCCTTGAAGAAGGTTGGCACAATCGTAAACGTCTTCGTGCATTTTATGAAGCACGTGCCAAAGGTGGCACTGCGATGCTTATTACCGGAGGCTACAGTCCTAACTTACGCGGTAAGTTAACGCCTATTTCCTCATCGTTTAATAGTTATTATGACGTATTTAAACATCGCGCGTACACGCAAGCAGTTCACAAACATGGCGGAAAAATATGTTTGCAGTTATTGCATGCAGGGCGTTATGCATATCACCCTTTTAATCAAGCGCCGAGTGCTATAAAAGCACCGATTAATCCATACAAACCAAAAGAAATGTCTTTAAGTTCAATTAACAAAACGATTAAAGATTTTGCTCACTCGGCTTATTTAGCTGAAAAGGCTGGTTACGATGGCGTGGAAGTAATGGGCTCAGAAGGTTATTTGATTAATGAGTTTATGGCACCTCATACCAATAAACGAGATGATGAATTTGGCGGCAGCCTTGAAAACAGAATGCGTTTAGCCGTTGAAATTGTAAAAGCGGTAAGAGCAAAAGTATCGAATAAATTTTTAATTATTTTTAGACTCTCGGTTATAGATCTAATCCCTAATGGTTCCACCCCTGATGAAGTAACTCAACAAGCTGTTGCACTTGAAAAAGCGGGTGTTGATATTTTTAATACCGGAATTGGTTGGCATGAAGCACGCGTACCTACAATTGCGAGTATGGTGCCACCGGGTGCATTTAAAGAAGCGTCAAAGCGTTTAAAAGACGTTATCAGCGTGCCTGTTATTGCGGTAAACCGCATTAATACCCCAGAGATTGCTAATGATATTTTAAATGCTGGCGAAGCTGATTTAATTTCTATGGCGCGTCCATTATTAGCCGATCCTGAATTTTTTAATAAATACGCGGCTAAGCAATCTGAGCATATTAATATTTGTATTGGTTGTAATCAGGGTTGTTTAGATCATGTATTTAAAGGTAAGCGCGCTACCTGTTTAGTAAATCCACAAGCAGGTTTTGAGCTTGATTACCCGCTAGAAAAAGCAGAGAAAGCTAAAAATGTATTAGTTGTTGGCGCTGGACCTGCAGGTTTATCGTCTAGCTGTTACTTAGCGCAAAAAGGGCACAATGTAACCCTGATTGACCAAAAGCAACACATGGGTGGGCAATTCAATTTAGCGATGCAAATACCTGGTAAAGAAGACTTTAATCATACATTAGCTTACTTTACTAATGAACTTAAGCGTCTTAATGTAACCATTGAATTAGGTAAAGCATTTAGTGACAGTATGCTAACTGAGTTTGATGATGTGGTATTTGCAACCGGTGTAAGGCCACGTGAAGCTACGATTAAATGCAGCGATGATAAGCGTGTATTTGCTTACGATGAAGTTATACGCGGTGAAGTAGAGCTGGGCAGTTCTATCGCTATATTAGGCGCAGGCGGTATTGGTTTTGATATGGTGGCATTTTTAAGTGAACATAAATCACAAAGCATTAGCGACTTTAAAACCCAATGGGGCATAGAGTGCGAACCTCAACCGCACAAAGATGATCGTCAGCTCTATATGCTAAAACGCAGTGCAGGGCGTTTTGGTGGTGACTTAGGTAAAACTACGGGTTGGATCCATCGTCAAGTTGCCAAACAACATGGTGTTAAACAAATTGCAGACTGCCAATACCATAGTTTTGATAAAAACGGCCTAACCATTAGTGTTGCTGGTGAAACTCAAGTACTGCCAGTTGATACGGTTATTGCCTGTATTGGTCAAGTGTCTAACGACGAGTTATTTAAGGCACAAGCTGAGAGCGCCAACGTGCATGTAATAGGCGGCGCTAAATTGGCTGCTGCTATTGATGCTAAACGCGCAATATTTGAAGCGTTACAAGTAGCAAGGCAAATTTAATCTTTAAGGGCGAAATAATTTAGCTCTGTGCGCGGTCATGTTTGTTTATAGTCTATAACTTAATAAACAATGAACATACAAGAGTGCGCATGATTAAATTAATTACACTTTACGACAATATTATAGGTAAATTATCTTTATTGGATGGTTTGCCTGCTTTGCTTTTTCGCTTGATTTTAGCGCCTGTAATGATTATTGCAGGCTATAACAAACTCGCAATAAGTGGCGATACTAATGGTTTTTTTAACCAGTTTTTAGCCTCTGATGATGTCGTTCAGTGGTTTGGCAATAGTGACTGGGGATTAGGATTACCGTTTCCTGATTTGCTGGCTTTTTTAGCCGGTTGGAGTGAGTTTTTAGGAGGTTGGTTTTTACTTATTGGTTTATTTACGCGATTAGTGAGTATTCCACTTATGTTTACAATGGTGGTAGCAGCAACAACAGTACACTGGCATAACGGCTGGTTTGCTATAGCGCCAACAAACCCACAAACAAGTGCCGCCCAAGCACTTGATTGGTTATCAATCTCTGGTGCCAAAGAAAGTCTCGAAAACTCAACAGAAGTACAAGTCCGCATAGGTAAAATTCGCAGCTTAGTGGAAGAGTACGGCTTTTCAGATTACTTATACGAAAAAGGTAAACCAGTAATATTAAATAACGGCATCGAATTTTCTGCTATTTATTTTGCCATGTTACTGAGCTTATTTTTCACGGGAGGAGGGCGTTTTGTAAGCCTAGATTATTGGTTTAAACGCGTTGCTTTACGTCAATAGCTAGTAGGATATAAACATTCGCATCATTAATTTTATCTGCTTGGTAGTTTTAACCCTGCAGTGTTTATTTTTTACTTATAAATGTTACTCTTACGTTTTGAATTTTGAGAGCACACTATGGATGCTATTGAGCTTTTATTAACTCGCCAATCTGATGCAAAGTTGACTGCGCCAGGCCCTAATGAAGAGCAGTTAAACATTATCCAGCAGGCTGGACTGAGAGTGCCCGATCATGGCTGTATTGCACCGTGGCAATATATTATTGTTCAAGGTGATGCGCGTGATAAGTTAGGTGACATTTTTTATCAAAGCGCTATAGCAGAGCAGCAGGGCGAAAAAGTGATTAATCGCGCTAAGGAGTTACCGCTTAGAGCACCCATGATTATTATTGCGATTGCAAAATATCAACCACACCCAAAAGTCCCTAGAATTGAACAAATACAAAGCGCAGGTTGTGGCGTATTTGCAATGCAACAAGCCGCATTTGCTCAGGGTTTAGGCGGTATTTGGCGTACCGGTTACTTTGCACAAAGCCCAAGTGTTAAACAGGCGTTGAACTTAAATGATGATGATGAAATAGTGGGTTATTTGTATTTAGGGACGCCAGCAATTGAATGTAAAAAGTCACCAAGGCACAAACCAGTAAACTATTTTAGTTTTTTATAGAAATAGTATGAACTTTCTATATTAAATATAGTCATAATTCATTAAGTTAATCGTGTTACACTTCTGCGGTTAATATTGTAGCTGCGAGAAGCGCACGGAAGCACTAAACGTAATAAATCTTCTTCAGTTTGTTTTTTAATCGGTTGTTTTTTGGTAATGTATGGAAAGTCTTACCAATAATAACGATAAAGAAGACGAAAATGATGGGAAATTTATTTTTACGTGAAAAAGAAAACTGGTTTGCTTGGTCAATCTGGGGTGTGATTGGCGCGCTTGCGACATTTTATGTTGCAATGAGCACTCAAGCTGAGCATTTTATTGCTGCTTCAGCAATAGGGGTGCTGGTATTGCTAACCTGGTGGATGCAACAATCTAAACGATTTGATTTTGGCAGAGCTTTTAAAATATGCTGTTATGTTTTACTGTTCACTGTACTGCCTTCATTTGTATTGGTTGTGGTCCCAAGTGATGATCTTAATCGCTTCGATTTGATATTCCAAAGTATTGCATTTTTAACAGCAAGCTTATTGGCTTGTTTAGTGTGTTCTTGGATTGCCCGTCGGCCAAAACAATATTACTAATTACTATTTGATAACGAAAGTGGTTAATATTTAACTATTTAGTCGGTTTTATTAAAATAGGGCTTTACAAGCTAAGCGTATGATCTTATTATGCGCGCCGTACGGAGAGATGGCAGAGTGGTCGAATGCACCGGTCTTGAAAACCGGCAGGGGTTTATAGCCCCTCTAGGGTTCAAATCCCTATCTCTCCACCATTATTAAAAAAACCGCCTTATTGGCGGTTTTTTGCTATCTGGAGCTTTATCATGTCACAGTCCCCGGAGTTATCCTTTTCTAAACGTTTACTTAAGCACATCCTGCTATGGACTGTGTTTGGTTATTGTTACCAAAGCGCCATATCGTTATTACAAAAAATGGCTATTGATGCATATCCAGACGACGCACTAATCATGACCTTATTATATGGTGTCGGGTTTAATATTTTATCGGGGCACTTAATTACAAAATACGATCATTATTGGCCTGTGTGGGGCGCGTTTTATATTGGCATTATCGGTTTAGTGGCCGTGCCTCTTTTACTGGTTGGTGTGGCTGGATTGTTGTCAATGAGTCTGCTCGGCGGAATTTTGTTCAGTTTGCCTGTGTGTACCTTTGCTATTGGTTTAATTAAAGAAAAACTCAATAAAAACTAGCCCCAAAGACCGTTTATTTTGTGATAGCATATACGGGTCTTTTAACTAACAAAACGTGAATAACACATTATGTCAGATAATTTTACTACAGATGCTGAAAAAGCAAGTTACGGTATTGGCTTACAAATGGGTGAGCAACTTAAGGCTAATCCTTTTGAAGGTTTAAACTTAAATTCAGTATTTGAAGGCATGAAAGATGCGTATGCAGGCAGTGCTTTTCAAGTTGAGATCCCTGAGATCCAAGCTGCATTTGAAAAAATTAACGAAGAGATCCAAGCTCGTCGTGAAGAAGAAGCTAAAGTATTAGCTGCTGAAGGTATTGCATTTTTAGAAGAAAACGCAAAACGTCCTGAAATCACAGTAACTGAGTCAGGTCTTCAGTACGAAGTACTTGCAACAGGTGAAGGCGAAAAGCCAACTGCTGAGTCTACAGTACGTGTTGATTACCACGGTACTTTAGTAAACGGTACTGTTTTTGACAGCTCATACGAGCGCGGTCAACCTGCTGAATTCCCAGTAGGCGGCGTGATCAAAGGTTGGACTGAAGCATTACAAATGATGCCAGTAGGTACTAAGTGGCGTTTATACGTTCCTCATGAGCTTGCTTATGGTGAACGTGGTGCCGGTGCAGCAATCGCACCTTACTCAACACTTGTATTCGACGTTGAGTTACACGCAATTCTTTAATTAGAACGCGCATAACATTTAGTTATGAAAAAACCGCATTCATTAATATGAATGCGGTTTTTTTATTGCCTCATTTAAACTGAGCTTTGTTTAAAAGTAGCCTCTCATTCCAAATTGGAAATTACGTCCAGGAAGTGGCGCTGTGTCTTTAATAAATGAGCTATGTACAAAACCAAGTTCATCAGTAATGTTATCAATACTTAGGTAAAGCTGAGTGTCAACGGCACCTAAATCAAGCTGATAATTAGCTTGTAAATCAATTAATGTATAGCCATCCGTTGCTGTTTCGTATGCACTAATATCATTTTGCTCAAAGTAATGTGTTCCTGTTAAGGTAAATTGTGCGCTACCTAGCGTGTATTGCAGTTCTGAGCCCAATTTATTAGCAGGAATGCGTGGTAAATTACTTTCATTATCTTTTAGCTTGGCACGAGTTGAGTCACCAAATACTTTTATCATGGCGCTGGGGTTTATTTGATAATGTACATCAAATTCAAAACCATACAGTTCAGCATCTTTACTTGTGAACTGATAAACATCAATTGCGTCACTGTGACCATTGGCTGCAGGTTCAAAACCATCCATTTCATCAAACACTAATCCTGTGTTTTGCTGATAATAAAAGTTTTTAATATCGTTATAGAAGAAGTTAACAGTGTAACCAAAGTCTCCACTAAAGCGACGTAAGCTAATGTCTAGATTAGTTGATGTTTCTTGTTTAATTTCTTCAGGCTCAAAATGCGCTTCGTTACCTTCAATATGGTAACCCAAACCAAGTTCATAAGTCCCGGTAGCAATATGCACACCATTAGAGAGTAGCTCCGCTGAAAGTGGTGCACGCTCTGAATGTGACAAACTAACGGCTAGGTTGTGACTTGGCATATACTCCCAAATCGCACCTGCTGAGGCACTTAGATTAGTAAAGCTTTTGGTGTAGTTAACAGTTTCATCTGCTGATGCAGGTTCGTCATCATGGCTGTGCTGATGCGTATCTACATCACTTTTTATCTCATAATCTTCTAAACGGGCACCAAGTTCTACGGTGACGTCACCAAACTTGCGTTCTTCAAGTAAATATAGCGCATGAGTCGTCGTGATACTTGCAGGTGTAAACGCTTCTTCACCAATCGCGTCATAATCAGACTCACTATAGTGATAGCCAATCATGCCATGCCATTGGCCTAATTGATGCTCTACGTTTAAACGTGCTTCAGTGGTTTCATTACTAAAAGTGGTGCCAATAGCGCCGTCTTCAATTTCACTATGGGTATAGTCTGTGTAACCAAGACGTAGGTTGATTGACTCAATCCAGTTATCATGAAATGCATAACTTATCAGCCCCTGCCAACGGTCTTGTTCTAAATGAGCATAAACAGGTGTTTCTGCATGTTCCTCACCTTCGTGCTCTTCACCTTCATGCTCTTCATGCTCGCCTTCTTCTTCGTGCGCATGGTCGTGTTCATGATGATCATGTGAGTGGCCAGGAATACCATAATCTGTTTCGATACTACCGTATGAAAATCCAACGGTTAAATGGTCACCCACATAACTCGTACCAAAATTTACTGTTTCGCTGTCTATAAAGGTATTTTCAACTGAAGTGGCTGTTTCTTCATCGCCTTCAACATGTTCTTCACCTTCTTCATGTTCATCTGGTAAGTTAAAACGAGGTGTTTGGTAATCATCACCGCTGCGTTTAGTACCATCAAAATGGAAATTAAAGTTATTGCTACCCGTTTCTAGTTTTGCTGCGTAGGTATTCGCATTTGAAACTGTATCGTGAGTGTATTGGGCAGCTCCAGATAGAGAGTCAATGTTATTGGTTGGAATACGGTTATCAACCACATTGACTACACCACCAATAGCACCAGAGCCATAAAGTAGAGTGCTTGGGCCACGTAACACTTCAATTTGCTCTGCAGCTAGGCTGTCACTTGATGTAGCGTGATCAGGTCCAATGCGAGACGCGTCGCTGCTATCCAAACCATTTTGTGTAATTTTAACTCGAGGACCACCTAAGCCGCGAATAATCGGACTTGAAGAAACGGGGCCAAAATAACTAGCATTAACGCCAGGTATGCCTTTAAGTGTTTCACCTAGCGTTGGTTTAGCTTTATTTTTTAGCTCATCGCCTGATAGCACACTTACTGGTGAAATCATTTCTAAGCTATTTTTATGCAGCGCGGAGGCATATACAACAACAGTTTCAACCGAGGTTGGCTTTAAAGTAACATTAATAGTGTTGTCTGTATTTTCAAGCGATATACGATAATCTAGGTAGTTATCTTTACTGATATGTAATTGACTTTTAGCATCTATGTCGATACTAAACTGTCCTTGTGTATTACTTTGCACGCTTTGTGATTTGCCATGAACATGAATCGTGGCATTGGCAATGGGTTGCTTTTTTGTATCTGTTACCGTGCCGTTAATCGTCGCTGCAAGTGCAGAGTGAGAACATAAAACAGACAGTAGTGCTGAGGATATGAGTGTTAGCTTAGTCATAATTACTTCAATTCGTGGTTGTTATGTTGTGATATAATATAACACTACAAGATTGTGCTATCAACAATGTTATACTATAACCCTAAGTTTTGCGTTGAATAACACAATAGAGCGATAAATTTAATCTAGCACGGCATTATTACAGTTAAATTTAAGAGCGACTGTCTATCATCAGTATGTCTAACTTTTTTTGTGCTTTAAAATGATTTTGCTTATCGACTGGTTCGAGCATTTCACAGTCATCGTTTATCATTTCTGAAATTAAACTCGGGTAGTGTCGGCAATCTTGGGGTCGGTCATGATAAATACTGCAAGTATATTTATCTTTTTCTTGAGGAGATGCTTTATTGGCAAGCTCTAAAAATGGGCATTGCGTTAATTGCTCACCCGTCGTTGGGTCAAACCATAATTGATCGTTTTTAACGTATTGAAATATTTCAGGGTTGAATAACGCCCACATTTCAATTTCATCCTGATTAGTATCTAAATCTGCCGCACCATATTTGGTACAGCACTTACCGCATTGATTGCAATTTTGCATAGGGTAGATTTTTACTGTTGCTGTTAATAATAAGCATTAAGTGTAGCACTCTAGTATCCGCGTAAATAAACTAAACAGTGCTTTTTGTTGCTTATACTACTTTTGTAACAACGCGGCGCTTAATAATAATGTATTATTAGGGCCTGTTTATCTTTCGAGGTTGAATTTGCAGCATTGTGTTTGGTATTTTGGCAAGGCAGAGCCTATGTAGTGTGGTTATTCCCCATAAATAGGCGACAACGCAGCATAAATACCAAACACGCGCTGCCTGAAGGTTCGTCCTAGGGACGATTAACTCTTTGTTGCTCGGCTTTTACTTAGCCCACTAGGTTACAAACCTCGCGCCACGATTAAATCGTCCCTAGTTAGAACAAATTTTAATCCTGAAAGGTCAACAGGCCCTAAGACATATGTTTCGGATACAGCGCTGTAAAAAATTAATAAGGCGCATTAATTAAGGTAGCGAGTAATTATGAATACTAAAGTATACAAAGCGGTTCACGATTTAGCAGAAAAGTTGATGGCAGCTGCCAATAAAAATGATACTAAACAGTTTGAATCTTTATATGCAGAGCTCAAAGCAATTTGTATTGAAAACGAAAATACCGCTAAAGATCATCCTGTACAGTGGGAAACCTTAGCAGATTTTACCGAAGAGCTAGAAGACGCGATTGAGACTTACGAAAAAGCGTTGCAGAAGTCGATAGAAATTAATAACAAAGATCATATGTCGTCGGTTGCATTTTCTATGGCTACTTTACAGCTTGAGCTGGGTGATAAAGAAGCGGCGATTAAAAACCTACAAGATGCAAAAGTCAGTGCAAATAAAATTGAAGACAAAGAATTAAAGTCAGAGATCCATGAGCTATTGGAGTCTTTGGTTGAAGAAGAAGGTTAGGTAACTTTATAGCCATTATTAATAATCAGCGTCAGTAGTTATACACTTGGCGCTTTTTTATTAAAAAGATAAAGTTCAACTTTATAAAATATTTATAAATAACCTATCGAGCAATTTTTTGAGAAAAAATGCTAGCGCAAATAGAACAATGGATTGATGAAACGAATAGTGAGTATGCAAATCAAAGAATATGCTGTGAAAAATTTGCTACCGAATTCGATGGCTTTTACCCAAATGAATTTTTTAAAACTGCATTTTATGTAGTTGTTGATAAAATTCCTAAACCTGACTTTACTGGTTTACGTGAACTTGGTTTAAGCAATTTTATTGATATGGATTTAGCTGGAATAACCTATAAAAATACATATTATGTATTACCTAACATTGTGGATAATTTAAGAGTACATTTTCATGAGCTTGTTCATGTAGTTCAATGGCGTGAACTCAGCGCGCACGCTTTTATAATGCGCTACATCAATGAAATCCAAACGTTTGGTTACAATGATGCCCCGCTTAAAATAATGGCCTATGAACTTGATGCGCACTATACCAGTAATGGAAATAAATTTAATATTCCTGACTACATTACTCAACAGCTTTAGTTAAAATTATAAAAGGAATTTATATGTCACGTTTTTTGCTCTATTCACTAGCCTTATTTGCTTTTCATGCGCAGGCGAGCTCTTTTGATGATGATATCGTCAATGCATTAATCTATAGAACAACACAACCAGTAACTTACGATGGTGCCTATCATAAGCTTGAATACCCTGGTGGTGATGTGCCCGCTAATATTGGTGTGTGTACCGATGTTTTAATTAGGTCGTACCGACAGCTTGGTGTTGATTTGCAAAAGTTAGTACACGAAGACATGCAGGATAATTTTCGCGCATATCCTTCCAAACGTATTTGGGGATTAACTAAGCCAGATAAAAACATTGACCATCGACGTGTACCTAACTTACAGGTTTACTTTGAGCGCCATGCAAAAGTGTTAACTAAATCGCTTAATGCAGTGGATTATAAATCCGGTGACATAGTTACTTGGATGCTGCCAGGTAATTTACCGCATATTGGTATGGTCGTTAATGAAATAGGGCAGGTCAGCGGCAACCCGCTTATTGTGCATAACATTGGTCGCGGACCAGAAATTAGCGATATGCTTTTTGCGTATACAATTACGGGTCATTACCGATTTGTGCCTACAGCATATTCAGAGTAAATAACACTGTACTAGTAGGCGTATTTGAGTTTAAAAACACGGCATACAGGTTTGGTACAAACCTAGCTGTTATATATTATTCTCGTGCTGTTAAATACGCTTAATGTGAGTTAGTTACTTTAAATTAATACTGATATCACCATTTGGTTTGCAGCAACACAAGAGTATTTCACCATCGCGAACAAACGCTAACGGCTCTTCATTGTAATTAACTTCACCAGAGATAAGTGTTGCACGACACGCACCGCAATATCCCTCACGGCATTGGTAAGCAGCATCAATCTTATTCGATTCAAGGCAATGTAAAAGAGAAGGGCAGCCAGCGGCAAAATCAATGCGCTGGCTGTTATCTGCAAGTGTGATACTTGCAGTGGTTCTATCAGTCATTATAAATCAAAGTCACCAAATTCATCGGCATCTACTTGTGAGTCAATCTGACCAACTAAGTATGAGCTTATTTCGGCCTCTTGAGGAGCAACTTGCACGTTATCTGACACTAACCATGAGTTGATCCATGGAATAGGGTTACTGTTATTTTCAAACTGTGCAGGCAGACCAATCGCGGTCATACGCGCATTGGTAATGTACTCAACATATTGACATAGAATGTGTTTATTCAAACCAATCATCGAGCCATCTTTAAATAGGTACTCGGCCCATTCTTTTTCTTGCTCTGCGGCTTCAACAAACATTTTAATTGCTTCTTCACGGCACTGTGCGGCAACAATCGCCATTTCAGGGTCATCTTTACCATCTTGCATGATATTTAAAATATGCTGAGTACCTGAAAGGTGGAGTGCTTCGTCACGGGCAATAAGCTTTATAATTTTAGCATTACCTTCCATCAATTCACGCTCGGCAAACGCAAATGAGCAAGCAAAGCTCACATAAAAGCGAATGGCTTCTAAAATGTTCACTGACATCATTGCCAGGTACAATTTCTTTTTCAGCTCAAATAAATTAACTACCACGGTTTGGCCATTAATTTCGTGTTTGCCTTCACCGTATAGGTTGTAAAGCGATACAGAATTGATTAGGTCATCATAATAAGTAGTTACCGCATCGGCACGCTCACTTATTTTGTCATTGCTAACAATGTCATCAAAAATGAGTTCAGGTGCTTGGGTTACGTTACGAATAATATGGGTGTACGAACGACTATGAATAGTTTCACTAAACGCCCATGTCTCAATCCATGTTTCTAGCTCAGGAATAGACACAATCGGTAAGAGCGCTACGTTAGGCGAACGACCTTGAACACTATCAAGCAGCGTTTGATATTTTAAGTTGCTTAAAAATATGTGCTTCTCGTGATCGGGAAGCGCTTGAAAGTCTAAACGGTCTTTACTTACATCAACTTCTTCAGGTCGCCAAAAGAAAGACAATTGTTTTTCAATTAGTTTTTCAAAAATAGGGTATTTTTGTTGATCGTAACGTGACACGTTAACGGTTTGACCAAAAAACATTGGCTCTTGCATTTGGTTATTATGATTTCTGCTAAAAGTAGTATAAGACATGTTTATCACTCAAAAAACTATCACTAAAACTATCAGGACAAAGCGGGCAAGGCGCCCGCTTTAAGTTTAACTATTAAATTTTACACGCGCCGCCTGCACAATCATCATCTTCCACTTCTGGAGTATCTTCTTGAGCATCTGATGCGCCATCACGGGTATTATGGTAATACAGTGTTTTAACACCTAGTTTGTAGGCACCGAGTAAGTCTTTTAGTAAGACTTTCATAGGTACTCTACCGCCTTCGTATCTGTTTGGATCATAATTAGTATTTGCTGAAATTGTTTGGTCGATAAATTTCTGCATTATGCCTACTAATTGTAAGTAACCATCGTTTGATGGAATATCCCACAGTAACTCATAGTTATCTTTAAGGCGTTCGTACTCAGGAACAACTTGCTTTAAAATACCGTCTTTACTTGCTTTAACACTAATATGGCCACGTGGTGGCTCAATACCATTGGTTGCATTTGATATTTGCGATGATGTTTCTGATGGCATTAATGCGCTCAGCGTTGAGTTACGCATACCGTGCTCTTTAATGCTGGCACGTAACGTATCCCAATCAAGGTGCAGTGGTTCATCACAAATTTTATCTAAATCACGCTTGTACGTATCTGTTGGCATAATACCTTGTGAGTACGTAGTTTCGTTAAATTTAGGACAGGCTCCACGCTCTTTTGCCAGCTCATTAGATGCTTTCATTAAGTAGTACTGAATCGCTTCAAATGTTTTATGCGTGAGTGCATTTGCGCTGCCATCTGAGTAACGCTTACCGTTTTTAGCTAAGTAGTAGGCGTAGTTAATCACACCTATACCTAGAGTTCGACGTCCCATAGTGGCATTTTTTGCCGCCGGTACCGGGTAGTCTTGGAAATCAAGTAAGTTATCTAGTGCACGTACTGCAAGCTCAGCTAACTCTTCTAATTCATCCAATGACTCAATCGCGCCTAAGTTAAATGCAGACAAGGTACATAAGGCAATTTCACCTTCTTCATCATTTACATTGTTCAGTGGCTTAGTCGGTAATGCAATTTCTAAACATAAGTTAGATTGACGAATAGGCGCCACTTTCGAAATAAATGGGCTATGTGTATTACAGTGGTCAACATTTTGTAAGTAAATACGACCGGTGCTGGCACGTTCTTGAGCAAACATAGAAAACAGTTCAATGGCTTTAATACGTTTTTTACGAATTGACTCGTCTTGTTCATACTTTACGTAAAGTGCATCAAATTCGTCTTGATCTTCAAAGAATGCGTCGTAGAGACCCGGCACGTCTGATGGACTAAATAAGGTAATGTAATCGTCTTTAATTAAACGCGAATACATTAATTTATTAAACTGTACGCCGTAGTCTAGGTGACGTACGCGGTTATCATCAACACCACGGTTGTTTTTAAGTACCAGTAAATTTTCTACTTCTAAATGCCAAAGCGGGTAGAATAAAGTAGCGGCTCCGCCACGTACACCGCCTTGCGAACAACTTTTAACGGCTGTTTGAAAATGCTTATAAAACGGAATACAGCCAGTGTGGTACGCTTCGCCGTTACGAATAGGGCTACCTAATGCACGAATACGTCCGGCATTAATACCAATACCAGCACGTTGAGAAACGTATTTAACAATCGCTGATGATGTCGCATTAATTGAATCTAAGCTGTCGCCACACTCAATCAGTACACATGAGCTAAATTGGCGCGTTGGTGTACGTACACCCGACATAATTGGTGTAGGTAAAGAAATTTTAAATAGTGAAACCGCATCGTAAAAACGTTTGATGTAATCAATACGCGTTTCACGTGGGTAATCTGAGAATAAGCTTGCCGCAACTAATATATATAAAAACTGTGCACTTTCGTAAATTTCACCCGTTACACGGTTTTGAACTAAGTATTTACCTTCCAGCTGTTTTACTGCTGCGTAGCTAAAGTTAAGATCGCGTGAATGATCTAAGTAAGCATCTAGTTCATCAAGTTCTTGCTCTGTGTAATCAACAAGCAAATGTGCGTCGTAGCGTTTTTGCTCAACCATGTTAGTAACGTGGTCAAAAAGACGCGGTGGCTCAAATTGGCCATACGCCTTTTTACGTAAATGGAATACAGCTAAACGAGCAGCAAGATACTGATAATCAGGTGATTCTTTTGAGATCTGATCCGCAGCGGCTTTGATAATCGTCTCATGAATGTCTTTAGTACGAATACCGTCATAAAATTGAATATGCGATTTAAGTTCAACTTGTGAAACCGAAACGTTGTTTAAACCTTCGGCGGCCCATTCAATAACGCGATGGATCTTGTCTAGATCAAGCGGTTCTTTACGGCCGTCACGTTTGCTTACAGATAACTGTTGGTTCATAGTTTTGCCTGTATTCCTTGGGAATTAAATATTTTTGACCAATGAGTGCACTTAAAATGCCCAGTGCCTATTCTTTTATTGTTATTTATACCGCTTAGGTAAATTTAATTGAATAACATTTAGCCACAATATCTGGTGTTGTTCAAATTAGAGATCACAAGATAGTGTGGTCTGTGATCTTTTGCAAGGGACAGAAACCGCTCTCATTGTGGATAACGTTGGGATAACGTAATTGTGTTAGTAGGCATTAACCTTTGATCATTCGGTTAAGTTGAAATTTGTAAAAATCAACTAAGGAAAGATTAAATTTACGCTTTTTAAAAATAAATTTTGTCTGCTTTTTTTATCATCAAGCTTTGCGTAAAAACTAACACAATCACAATATGTAGTGTTTATTAATTAACATGGCACTATATGTGGTTGAATGCATCTATAGGGCTATGCCAATTAAAATCTGCATTCCAAGCCAATGCTTCGTCTACACTCGGTACATATCCCCACAGTGCGGTAGCGGTGTGCATATTCGCAGCTTTTCCTGCTTGTATATCTCGCTGTGCATCACCTATATATAGACAGCGCGAAGGATCAACACTCATTTGCTCAGCACAATGCAATAAAGGAAGGGGTGAAGGCTTAGACTCTGCTAAGGTATCACCGCTTATCACAATTCGCGCATTTTTTAACGCGGGAATGGCCCTGACTAAAGGATCGGTTAAAAAACCAGGCTTGTTTGTCATAATACCCCACGGGATCCCTTTATTATCAAGTGCGATGAGTAATTGCTCTATACCGACAAAGCATTGGGTACGGGTGGCAATATTGGCAGCGTAGTGTGCAACTAGCTCCGCTAAAAGTTGCTCTTGCGGTTGTTGCGCCCAAGCTTCTTTAAAACCAGCAGCAAGTAATGCTGCTGCGCCATTTGAAGCTGCGGGTCGATATATGTCACTGCCCACTTGAGGCTGTTGATGATTATGCAGCACACTATTTAGTGCGGCGCCTAAATCATCAGCGGTATCGAGTAAAGTGCCATCTAAGTCAAACAGCAATGCTTGATATTCAACTGGGTTAGTAGGTGTTTGCGAGCTTGCCATTACGCTAACTTCTCAAAGTGCAGCATATAATTTACGCTGACGTCATCATTAACCGTATATTGCTTTGAAAGTGGGTTGTAACTTAATCCTGCACTGGCACGTACCTTCAAGCCTGCTTGTTCTGCCCATGCGATTAATTGCGCAGGTTTAATAAACTTTTTATGGTCATGGGTACCTTCAGGCACCATTTTTAACAGTTTTTCTGCACCGACAATAGCGTATAAATAAGCTTTAGGGGTTTTATTAAGGGTAGAGAAGAATACATCCGCCCCAGGTTTTGCTAATTTAGCGACCGCATGAATAATAGAAGCAGGGTTGGGAACGTGCTCTAACATTTCCATGCAAGTGATCACATCAAAGCGCTCAGGATGCTCATCAGCAAATTGTTCGGCAGGTACTTTTATATATTCAACGGGTACGTTGGTTTCTAAGCTGTGTAACTTGGCGACAGTTAAAGGCTCTTGCCCCATATCGATGCCTGTTACGTTTGCGCCCATTCGTGCCATGCTGTGACTTAAAATACCGCCACCACACCCAACATCTAGGGTTTCTTTATCAAATAACCCTTTAGTTTTGTCAGCGATAAAATCTAATCGTAATGGGTTAATTTCGTGTAAGGGTTTAAATTCGCCCTCTAAATCCCACCAACGCTCTGCGATGGCTTCAAACTTTGCTATTTCTGCGTTATCTACATTTTGATGTTCGGTCATAAAATACTTCCTCGTCAATCTGAGGCCATTATATAGGGCTAAATTGATAAATCGCAAAGTTTTGCGCCTGTAAATTAAAATTAATTGTGATAGCATGGCTGCTTAGAAATAATAACAAACACTCTTAATACCTAATACTGGGTTGTTGAGAGCTGATACTGAAGGAATGTGATATCAAATGACTGATCTCGCCAATGAAATTCTGCCAGTCAATATTGAAGACGAGTTAAAAAATTCCTACTTAGATTACGCCATGAGTGTAATTGTAGGACGTGCATTACCAGACGTACGTGACGGTTTAAAACCTGTTCACCGCCGCGTCTTGTTTGCAATGAACGAGCTTAGTAATGACTGGAACAAGCCTTACAAAAAATCGGCCCGTGTGGTCGGTGACGTAATCGGTAAATACCACCCACACGGCGACAGTGCAGTTTATGACACCATCGTACGTATGGCTCAGCCATTCTCACTACGTTATATGTTAGTTGATGGTCAGGGTAACTTTGGTTCGGTTGATGGTGATTCAGCAGCGGCAATGCGTTATACAGAAGTACGTATGGCAAAAATGTCGCACGAATTATTAGCCGATCTTGAAAAAGAAACGGTTGATTTTGTGCCTAACTATGATGGCACAGAGCAAATTCCTGACGTATTACCGACTAAAATACCTAATCTGTTAGTTAATGGTTCATCAGGTATTGCTGTTGGTATGGCGACAAATATTCCGCCACATAACTTAACAGAAGTAGTGAATGGCTGTTTAGCGCTTATTCAAAACCCTGAGTTAACCATTACTGAGTTAATGGATTACATTCCAGGTCCAGATTTCCCAACTGCGGCAATTATCAACGGTAAAAAAGGCATTGAACAAGCTTATCAAACCGGTCGCGGTAAAGTGTACATGCGTGCGCGTGCTGAGATTGAAACTGATGAGAAAACCGGCCGCGAAACGATTATTGTTCATGAAATCCCTTACCAAGTTAACAAAGCCCGTTTGATTGAAAAAATCGCTGAGCTAGTTAAAGATAAAAAGATTGAAGGGATCAGTGCATTACGTGATGAATCAGATAAAGATGGTATGCGTATCGTTATTGAGATCAAACGTGGTGACGTAGGTGAAGTTATTTTGAACAACCTTTATTCACAAACTCAGTTACAAACTGTGTTTGGTATGAATATGGTTGCGTTAATTAATAACCAGCCTAAGTGTTTCAACTTAAAAGAAATGCTTGAAGAGTTTATTATTCACCGCCGTGAAGTTGTTACTCGTCGTACGGTATTTGATTTACGCAAAGCCCGTGACCGTGCGCATACGCTAGAAGGTTTAGCGATTGCACTGGCAAACATTGACCCAATTATCGAACTTATTCGTAAGTCACCAACACCTGCTGAAGCAAAAGTTGCACTAACAGCGCGTCCTTGGGAATTAGGTAATGTTAAAGCCATGCTTGATAAAGCGGGTGAAGACAATGTTGCACGCCCAGATTGGTTAGCAAGCGAGCTTGGTATTCGTGATGGTCAGTACTATATTTCTGAGCAACAAGCTCAAGCAATACTAGACTTACGTTTACACAAACTAACGGGTCTTGAGCACGAAAAAATTCTAACTGAGTACCAATCGTTATTGGACCTAATTGCTGAACTATTATTCATTTTGGCAAGCCCGGAACGTTTAATGGAAGTTATTCGTGACGAGTTAGTTGAAATTAAAGAGCAATATGGTGATGAGCGCCGCACTGAAATTAATGCCGCTGCACACGATATTAGCCTTGAAGACTTAATTAACGAAGAGAACGTGGTTGTGACCTTGTCGCACGAAGGGTACGTTAAGTACCAAGCGTTAAGTGATTACGAAGCCCAGCGTCGTGGTGGTAAAGGCAAGTCAGCGACTAAGATGAAAGATGAAGATTTCATTGAACGTCTACTTGTTGCTAATACCCACGATACTATCTTATGTTTCTCAACAGCGGGTCGTTTATATTGGCTTAAAGTGTATCAGTTACCACTTGCAAGTCGTGCAGCGCGCGGTAAGCCAATTGTTAACTTATTACCACTTGAAGCAGATGAACGTATTACTGCTATCTTACCTGTACGTGATTATGAAGATGATAAATACATCTTTATGGCGACAGCATTTGGTACGGTTAAGAAAACACCATTGACTGCATACAGCCGTCAACGTGCTAGCGGTATTATTGCCGTTAACTTAAATGAAGGTGATAGCTTAATTGGTGTTGATATTACCGATGGTAACAACGAAATTATGTTGTTCACTGATGCGGGTAAAGTTGTACGCTTTAAAGAAGCTGAAGAAACCACGGTAGTTGATGAAAATGGTAACCCTGTTCTTGATGAAGAAGGTAAGCCTGAGATTCGCTTCAAAGGTGTACGTCCTATGGGTCGTACTGCAACGGGTGTTCGTGGTATTAAAATGCCAGACGATCAACGTGTTGTATCACTGATTGTACCAAAGAATGACGGTGCAATATTAACAGTGACAGAAAATGGTTACGGCAAGCGTACTCTACTTGAAGACTACCCATCTAAGAGTCGTGCAACACAAGGTGTTGTATCAATTAAGGTGAGTGAGCGTAATGGTGCCGTTGTTGGTGCTGTTCAAGTGGATGACAACGACGAAATAATGATTATTTCGAATCGTGGTACCTTAGTACGAACTCGCGTTAATGAAGTTTCTACGGTTGGACGTAACACCCAAGGTGTTATTTTGATCAGAACTATTGACGAAGAGCAAGTAGTTGGTTTACAACGTATAGAAGAGATTGAAGTGACTGAAAGTGACTTGATTGATATCGAAGACGTTGAAACAGTAGATACGGTTATAGATGAAGTAGCGGATGATAATCCTCCTTCAGAATAATTGAGATTGAAAAAAGCGGCCTTGGCCGCTTTTTTTATGTGGTTGAAAAAAACTAAAGATACTTGAATTAGTTTAATACCAATTCACTTAATTAAGTGGTCTATTTTGAGGCGGGAAAAACGTGTTGATAGCTAGGCAAAAAGTTTGCTATTTAGTTGTTCTAAATGAGAATTTTTTAACGCAGGCAGCAACACGTTTAGCTCCGTAAAATGATTAACTATTATTGCGGATTGGTATTAATTCAAGTTAAACAGTAAATTACTGGAATGAGGAAAAGGTAATGAGTATTTATAATTTTTGTGCGGGTCCTGCAATGTTACCACCGGCTGTAATGCAAAAAGCACAAAAAGAGTTTTTAGACTGGCAAGGGCTTGGCGTTTCAGTAATGGAAATGAGCCATCGCAGTAAAGAATTTTTAGCATTAACGGCTAAGTGTGAAGCTAGTCTGCGTCGTTTAATGAATATTAGTGATGAGTTTGAAGTGCTGTTTATGCACGGCGGCGGTCGAGGTCAATTTAGTGCCGTACCTTTAAACCTCCACGTTGATGGAAAAAAAGCGGTGTATTGTGAAAACGGCGTGTGGTCAAAAAGTGCAACCAGCGAAGCCGATAAGTTTACTCAAACTCACACTATTGACGTACGTAATGATGATAATGGCTTATTTTCTATCAAGCAGGTAGCCGATTGGATTTTACCAGCCGATGCTGCATATATTCATTACTGCCCAAATGAAACTGTCGATGGTTTAGAGATTTTTGATGTGCCCAGTCACCCAACAGCACCGATTGTCGCGGATATGTCGTCGACTATTCTATCGCGCGAAATTGACGTTAATCAATTTGATTTAATTTACGCAGGTGCTCAAAAGAATATCGGCCCATCGGGTATTGCTATCGTAATTGTTCGTAAAGCGCTACTTGAGCGTGAAGGGCTAGCTAAGCCTGGTATATTAGATTACGCCCTTGAAGCAAAACAAGGCAGCATGTTCAATACTCCACCAACATTTGCATGGTATTTAGCAGCTGAAGTATTTGCGTGGCTTGAGCAAAATGGCGGTGTAAAAGCCATGGAAGCTCATAATATCGCCAAAGCGCAGCTGCTTTATGATTTTATCGATAAGTCTGATTTTTACACTAACAAGGTTGCAAAACATTGCCGTTCACGCATGAATGTGCCTTTTTGGTTAGTTGATGAAAGCCTAAATGATAAGTTTGTTAAAGAGTCAAAAGAAGCTGGATTATTGGCACTTGAAGGCCATCGTATTGTTGGCGGCATGCGCGCGAGTATTTACAATGCAATGCCACTTGAAGGGGTACAGGCATTAGTTGATTTTATGGCGGCTTTCGCAAAGGAGAACAGCTAATGGAGCAACTTTCTTTAGCGCCTATTTCACAGGTTAATGGCAGTGTGACATTGCCGGGTTCGAAAAGCTTGTCAAATCGAATTCTATTATTGGCAGCATTATCAAACGGCACTACAGTTGTAGAAAACTTATTAGACAGTGATGATATTCGTCATATGTTGGGCGCCTTAGCGCAGCTCGGGGTAAATGTGACACTTAATGATGAGCGAACCATCGCAACCGTAGAAGGTGTGGGTGGCGTTTTTAAAACGCCAACAGAGGCATTGTTTTTAGGTAATGCAGGCACTGCATACCGTCCTTTAACGGCCGTGCTTGCAGCGATTGCTGGTGAGTATGAGTTAATTGGTGAGCCACGTATGGAAGAGCGACCAATTGGCCACTTAGTTGATGCACTGCAAGCCTTAGGTGGTAATGTTAGTTATTTAAAAAATAAAGACTATCCGCCGCTTAAAATTGTTGGTGGGCAAATAGCAGGTGGTGAAGTCGAAATTGACGGCAGTATTTCAAGCCAATTTTTAACTGCGCTGCTTATGGCTGCACCGTTATTTAAAGGCGATACTCAAATTAAAATAAAGGGCACATTAGTGTCTAAGCCCTATATTGATATTACTCTTGATGTAATGGCGCGTTTTGGCATCACCGTTGAGCATGATAATTACAGTACTTTTATTGTAAAAGGTGCACAGCAGTATCAATCCGTTGAGCGTATTATGGTAGAAGGCGATGCTTCCTCTGCTTCTTACTTTATTGCTGCTGCAGCGATTGCCGGTGGCGAAATAGAAATTAAAGGCGTCGGTGCTAAATCAGTTCAAGGTGATATTGGTTTTGCTAACGTTATGGAGCAAGTGGGTGCCAAAATTGACTGGTATGACGAACGTTTAGTTGTTCGTAAAGGTGAGCTTAACGGTATTGATATCGATGCTAATGCTATCCCGGACGCTGCAATGACTCTGGCTACAGTTGCCTTGTTTGCAAAAGGGCCAACCGCTATTCGTAATATCTATAACTGGCGAGTAAAAGAAACTGACCGTTTACACGCTATGGCCACTGAGCTTAAAAAAGTAGGGGCTGAAGTAGTTGAAGGGCATGACTTTATTGAGATCACACCGCCAAAACAATTTAATAATGTGGCTGTAGATACCTATGATGACCACCGTATTGCCATGTGCTTTGCAATGGTGGCGGTAGGGGGTAAGCCAATCACGATTAACGATCCGGCCTGTACTTATAAGACATTCCCAACATTTTTCAACGTGTTAGCATCAGTCAGTAAATAGGCTATTTATAAGTATTTATAAAAAGTTACATACTAAAAGCGGATAATCTTTAATAATTGACGTATAATGTGGCGGTTTATTTTGGTGTGCATTGAAGGAGGTTTTAAATGCCGGCGTTATTAATGCCCGTAATCACCGTAGATGGCCCAAGTGGTTCTGGTAAAGGAACTGTTTGTCGCTTATTGGCTGAAAAATTAGGCTGGGATGTGTTAGATAGCGGTGCAATTTATCGCGTACTTTCACTTGCAGCACTTCATCACCAAATTGCGTTAGATAACGAAGAAGCACTGGTTCCACTAGCTGCAAATCTAGATGTGCAGTTTTTGATAGACAGTGACACTAATGCAGGAAAGATTATTTTAGAAGGCGAAGATGTAACAACCACTATTCGAAATGAAGAAGTGGGAGCTGCAGCGTCCAAAGTGGCGGCATTGCCACGAGTTCGTGAAGCGTTACTTCGTCGCCAGCGTGCGTTTAGAACTGAAAATGGCTTAATTGCTGATGGTCGCGATATGGGCACTGTTGTGTTTCCTGATGCGCCATTAAAGATATTTTTAACCGCAAGTGCAGAAGAGCGTGCTCGCAGGCGTTTTGTTGAGTTGAATGAGCGCGGGCTTGATGTTACACTAAGTGGTCTATTACAAGACATTCAAGCACGTGATGATCGCGATATGAATCGCGCTGTTGCGCCGCTTGTACCTGCAGAGGATGCGATTGAGCTTGATACTAGCGAACTCAATGCGCAGCAAGTCTTTGATAAAGTTATAACTTTATTAGATTCAAGCATCTCAGAAGGTAAGCTTCCTAAACGAAGCTAAACACATTTTATGCACCAGCAGGACGCCAGTGCTATTTTAACAACCCCATGCAGCATGGTTGCTTATTGGTATTAATATATGAGACGTATATTCGTATGTCAGAAAATTTTGCGCAGTTATTTGAAGAAAGCTTAAAGGGTTTTGAAGCAGAGCAAGGCTCTATCGTTAAAGGTACAGTAATCTCAATCGAGAACAACATTGTACTTGTAGATGCTGGTCTTAAATCAGAAAGTGCTATCCCTGCAGAGCAGTTCAAAAATGCTGCTGGTGAACTAGAAGTTGCTGTTGGCGACGAAGTAGATGTTGCACTAGATGCAATCGAAGACGGTTTCGGTGAAACTATCCTTTCTCGTGAGAAAGCGAAGCGTCACGAAGCGTGGATCCGTCTTGAGAAAGCATGTGAAGAGCAAGAGACTGTTACTGGTGTTATCAACGGTAAAGTTAAAGGCGGTTTCACTGTTGAAGTTGATTCAATCCGTGCTTTCCTACCTGGTTCACTTGTTGATGTTCGTCCAGTACGTGACACAACTCACCTTGAAGGCAAAGAGCTTGAATTTAAAGTAATCAAGCTTGATCAAAAACGTAACAACGTTGTTGTTTCACGTCGTGCAGTTATCGAATCAGAAAACTCACAAGAACGTGAAGAGCTTCTTGCTAACCTTGTTGAAGGTCAAGAAGTTAAAGGTATCGTTAAGAACCTTACTGACTACGGTGCATTCGTTGATCTTGGTGGTGTTGATGGTCTACTACACATTACTGACATGGCGTGGAAGCGTGTTAAGCACCCTTCAGAAATCGTTAATGTTGGCGACGAAATCGCAGTTAAAGTTCTTAAATTCGACAAAGATAAAACTCGTGTATCTCTAGGTCTTAAACAGCTTGGCGAAGATCCATGGGCAGCTATCGCTGGTCGTTACCCAGAAGGTTCTAAACTTTCTGGTCGTGTAACTAACCTTACTGATTACGGTTGCTTCGTAGAAATCGAAGAAGGCGTTGAAGGTCTAGTACACGTTTCTGAAATGGATTGGACTAACAAGAACATCCACCCTTCAAAAGTTGTTTCACTAGGTGACACTGTTGAAGTTATGGTTCTTGAAATCGACGAAGAACGTCGTCGTATTTCTCTTGGTCTTAAGCAATGTATTGCTAATCCTTGGCAGGAATTTGCTCGTCTACAAAACAAAGGCGATCAAGTTACTGGTAAGATCAAATCAATCACTGACTTCGGTATCTTTATCGGTCTTGACGGTGGTATTGATGGTCTTGTACACCTTTCAGACATTTCTTGGAATACACCTGGCGAAGAAGCTGTACGTGAATTCAAGAAAGGCGACGAAATCACTGCTATCGTATTGCAAGTTGACCCAGAGCGTGAACGTATCTCTCTAGGTGTTAAGCAAATCGAAGCTGACCCATTCAATAACTACCTTGATGCAAACAAAAAAGGTGCTATTGTTAAAGGTAAAGTGACTGAAGTTGATGCGAAAGGCGCAACTGTTGAACTTATCGAAGGCGTTGAAGGTTACATCCGTGTAGCTGATATCGCTCAAGAGCGCGTTGAAGATGCAACTACTGTTGTTTCTGTAGGCGACGAAATCGAAGTTAAATACGTTGGCGTTGATCGTAAGAACCGCACTTTAAGCTTATCTGTTAAAGCTCTTTTCGAAGCAGAAGAGAAAGAAGTACTAGAGAAGCTTAAGAAAGAAGAGCCAGTGTTCGAAAACGCAATGGCAGCTGCTTTCGCAAATGCACAAAAAGACTAATTAATTATAGTCTTTTAATTGGAAGGGCAGTTTCATGCCCTTCCACTATTTCTTATTAAGGAAACGCTATGACTAAGTCAGAACTGATAGAAACACTTGCTGAACAACATGCACATATTCCTGTGAAAGATGTTGAGAACGCTGTTAAAGAAATTCTTGAACAAATGGCCGGCTCATTATCTTCTTCAGATCGAATTGAGATCCGAGGTTTTGGAAGTTTCTCTTTGCATTACCGTGCGCCTCGTACAGGCCGTAACCCTAAAACAGGCGAAACTGTAGAGTTAGATGGTAAGCATGTACCTCATTTTAAACCAGGCAAAGAACTACGTGATCGTGTAAACGAGAGTATTGCTTAGTAAACTAATTGGAGTGGTTACTTGTTCAAGGTATTTAAAATTATTCTGGCAGCACTTTTTTTAATTGGTGCATTTGTATTGGGTTCGCAAAATCCACAATTAACACAAATTAACTACATAATAGCCAGTAATACATTACCTTTAGCCGTTATAATAAGTATCTGCTTTTTGTTAGGTGTTGTAGTGGGTTGTTTTGTGAGTTTTAAATTGTTTACGCAATTAAAGTGGCAAAATTACCGTTTAAAAAAGCAAATAACGCCTGAAAAAGATAATAAAAAGCGTATTGCCAACAAAGATACCTAACTATGATTGAGCTGTTGTTTTTACTGCTTCCTGTCGCCGCCGGTTATGGCTGGATCATGGGAAAAAACAGTGCTAAAAATCAGGCTCATCAATTTAATAGAGAAATCACTTCTGAATACAGTAAAGGGTTAAAGTTCTTACTGGACAGAGAAGAAGATCAGGGGCTTGAGCATTTAATTAATTTGCTCGAAGTAGCTGCTGACTCTGTAGAACACTATTCTACATTAGCCACTATGTTTCGCCGCCGTGGCGAGCTTGACCGCGCAATAAAAATTCATGAATTGCTATTAAAACACCCAAGCCTTAACGAAAAACAAGCTGCCAATAGTCGGTTAGAATTAGCAGAAGACTATATTATGGCAGGTTTACTCGATAGCGCAGAAGAACATTTAATATGGCTGGTAAAAAATAACCATGAAGATGCTCTTGAGCCAATTATTTCCTTATATTCACAGACCCGTGAATGGGAAAAAGGCATTAGTATGTTTGAAGCGCATACTGAGCTTTTTTCAAAAGAACAACACTTCAAAGCCATCGCAAACTTTTATTGTGAATATGCTATTGCCAGTAATAATCCTCAACTTATGCGCAAAGCTATTAGCTTAAACTTTAAAACAATCAGGCCTCTATATGAGCTTGGTTTGTCTGCCTATACAAAAGAAGATTACGTAAAAGCAATTTATTATTGGCGAGAACTTATCTGTCAATTTACCTTTTTTGCGCCATTATTTATTGATAAGTTAGCGCATAGTTATAAGCAACTTAAACTAACCCATCAGTTTCATGAACTCGTGAACGACTTATTAGATAAGGGTGGGGTAATGATAAAAATACAGCATTGCCAAGCGTTGCTTGAGCAAGGTCACACTGAACAAGCCTTTGAATTTTTAACCGACAGTTTAAAACGTCAACCTACCATCCGTGGCTTTAGTTTTTTACTGCAGTTAATGAGCGCCGAAAATAAAAATACCAAAGATGTGCTTAATCAAATAGATAAACTTGTTACCTCATATATTGCTACCAAGCCTGACTTTCAATGCCAGCATTGTGGCTTTACAAGTTACACCATTTATTGGAATTGCCCTTCGTGTAAACATTGGGAAACCATTGTGCCTAGCAGAGGCTTAGACGGATTTTAATCTTTATACTTTTCGCTCACTAGTAGGATAGTTATGTCTTTCGAACAATCAAAAAAATTCTTATCGCTCTTGATTATGATGATCAGCAAACTGCTTTAGCATTTGTTAAACAGTTATCACCTGATACCTGTCGATTAAAAGTGGGTAAAGAAATGTTCACATATTTTGGCCCTGAATTTGTTAAAGAGCTGGTTGATTTAGGTTTCGATGTATTTTTAGATTTGAAATTTCATGATATCCCAAATACGGTTGCTAAAGCAGTAACCGCTGCAGCTAAAATGGGCGTGTGGATGGTTAATGTGCATGCAAGTGGTGGTTTTGAAATGATGCATAAAGCAAAGCAGGCACTCGAACAATTTGGTGATAAAGCACCATTATTGATTGCCGTGACCGTTTTAACCAGCATGGATGAAACTGAGCTCGGGCGTTTAGGTATAACTAAATCACCACAAGAGCAAGTTATGCATTTAGCAAAACTAACAAAGCAAGCAGGGCTTGACGGTGTGGTTTGTTCTGCACAAGAAGCACAAAGTTTAAAAGCGGCTTTAGGCAAAGAATTTAAACTCGTAACCCCAGGTATTCGTCCTGCTGGCAGTGATGCGGGCGATCAAAAACGTATTATGACACCTAAAGACGCGATTGAAGCTGGCAGTGACTATTTAGTAATAGGGCGTCCGATTACTCAGGCACAAAACCCTGTAGAAGTATTAAATGATGTTAATAAATCAATAGCTTAAATTTAAAGTATGCATAATTATAAGGAGTTTATTACAACTCTTTTTGTTTGTGCTACATTTAGTTACGGCTATGCAGTGAGGAACTAACTTTGCGTTTAATAATGTTTGTAGTGGTAATTATCATTAGTGGCTTTGCTGTTAATAAATATGTATTTTCGACCAAAATGTATGATGATGTTTCGAATGTCACCGATTTGGTATCTGATTACCCCGTTGATTTATTTAAGTTTAAAAAAATCGCCCAAAACTATGCTCAGCATTTATGTTATACAAATGAAGCTGTTTTAGCAGGACTTGATATAAGTAGTAGAGAATGTGTTGATGTACACGATGAAATGCAGAATGAGTGTACAAAAAAAGTATTTAGACTAGCGCCATTAAATATGACATCTAAAAAAGAATTAATTGAATATTCAAATCAATACGCACGCTGTACCTTACCTTACAAAAACATTAAGTTATAAATTTTAAATACGAAAAAGCCACCTAAGTTTAGACTTAGGTGGCTTTTTTATTGAATTATTTTAAACGAATAGACTTAGCTTCAATATCAATAAGGCCTTGTTTAAATAACCCACCAATGGCTTTTTTGTAGTTTGCTTTACTGGTCGAGAAAACTTTTTTAATTAATTCAGGTTCAGACTTATCGCCTATGGCTAATATGCCACCTTCATCTTTTAGTTTTTCCATAATTTTTTCGCCAAGTTCACTGACTTTACCCATACCTGGCTTCTCAAGTATGACATCAATTTTTCCGTCTTCACGCACTTTTTGAATAAACCCTTTGAGCTTTTGACCAACAAATAGGTTTTTAAATACCATGTTGTAAAATACAACACCAAAATGAGACTCTTCAATAAGTACTTTGTAGCCGATATCGGTTTTACCTGCCACAATTAAATCGACTTCTTGCAAGTTGCTATATTGCGGCTCGTCTTTTGATAAAAAGCGATTAAAGTTGGTTGAAGCACAAATTCGCTGACTGGCATTATCTAGGTATAAACGGACTAAATACGAGTAACCTTCTTGCATACGCGGTTTTTGTTCATTAAACGGTGCAAGCACGTCTTTTTCTAAACCCCAATCTAAAAAAGCACCAATGCTGTTTATTTCTTTAACGCGCAGTAGGGCATATTCACCGACTTGTGCGTGTGGTTTTTTAGTTGTTGCTGTTGGCAGGTTTGCGTTATCTAAAAAGGTAAAAACGCTGATGCTATCGCCAGCTTCAAGTTCATGTTTAATCTCGTGTTTAGGTAAAAATACTTCACCTAAGCCATGGCCATCTAAATAGGCACCTTCATTACTGACTTCTTTTACAAATAAGGTTTGGGTAGTTCCAAGGTAACTCATAATTATTCCTGCTCAGGCTTTTTTTACGACGCATAGGGGTATCACCATCGATGTTAAGTGGTGCTTTAATTGGGGCTACTGGTTTTTTCGGTTTCGCTTTGCGTTTTTGCTGTGGTTTTTTATCAGCCACTCTCTTTTTAATTGGTTTAACTGGCGTTATTTTTTTCTCTTTGATGCCCTTAAATTTCGCTTTTAAACCATCAACCGTCGCAAACGACAATTCGTCATTTAAAAATGACTTTATTGCTAAATAGCTTGCCCAATCTTTAGGACCAACAAATGATAGCGCGTTGCCCTTAAAACCAGCACGGCCTGTACGCCCAATACGGTGAACGTATTCTTCAGCGTGTTTTGGTAGATCAAAATTAATAACATGGGTAACACTGAGTAAATCTAAACCGCGTGATGCAACATCAGTAGTGATTAATATTTTAAAGTTCTCACGGCTAAACGCATCCATGATATCAAGGCGCTTACTTTGAGTTAAATCTCCAGCTAATGCGACAGATTTAAAGCCTTTACTGTTTAGTGACTCGCTTAATCGACTGGTATCAGCACGTGTAGCGGTAAATATGATGCATTGCCCTACATTGTCTTGACTAAGAAAATGCTCAAGTAGCGCTTCTTTATGATCAAGATGATCGGCTAAATATAATGTTTGTTTAATATCACTATGTTGCTCATTGGCTGCACTGAGCATAATTTGTTTTGGTTTTTTTAATAAATTACGCGAAAGGGCATCAACTTGAGCATGATCTAATGTCGCTGAAAACAATAGGGTTTGGCGTAATCGGTGATCTGCCAGTTCATTAATTAACTTAAGCTGGTCTGTGAAACCTAAATCCAAAATACGGTCAGCTTCATCAAATATAAGTAGCTCCAAGCCACTTAACTGTAAAGAGCGTTGTTTTAAGTGATCGGCTAAACGCCCTGGTGTAGCAACCACAAAATGTGGGTCGTTGCGCAGTGCTTTAATTTGGTCGTTAAAGTTTTCACCACCGAGAATTTTAACTGCCTTAATATTAGTACCGGCAATAAGTAATCGTAGTTGGGTGAACACTTGGGTTGCAAGTTCACGAGTTGGAGCAACAATAAGTACACGAGGATCACGTTTACTGAGTGCTTTTTGTTTCATTACTCGCTGCACTGCAGGTAATAAAAACGCTAAAGTTTTGCCTGACCCAGTTTTTGACTGAGCGAAAATGTCATGTCCAGCGAGTGCCGTTGGCACAGCATGAGCTTGAATATCGGTAGGCTGGGTGATCCCTTGGTGCGCTAATTGTGTTTCTAGGCGAGTATCAATCCCAAGATCAGTAAAGTGCAATGTATATTTCTCCAATATGAGCAAGTCTTGTAAATTTATCCGCGCATTATAGCCCACTGAGCCACTGCGCTAACAGTAAAAAGCGCATTATCATCCATTTTTTTGCATTTAAATAAAAAAAGCGTAAAATACGCGCCCCATATGCGCCGGATTTACGATTCGGTAAACGCCCCCTGCGGGTTTAAAAAGCAAAATAGGAAAACCATGACTGCTATCCATAAAGATAATGTAACCAGCGAACACTTTGTTGTGTGTGCATTGTATAAATTTGTTTCTTTACCTGATTTTGAAGCACTTCGCCAACCTTTACTTAATGTAATGGAGCAAAATGACGTGCGAGGTACTTTGTTAATTGCCGCAGAAGGAATTAACGGGACTGTCTCCGCAAAACGTGAAGGCATAGATAACTTACTGGCGTGGTTAGACACCCAACCTAATTTAGACAATATTGTTACTAAAGAATCATATGATGACGAATGCCCGTTTTACCGCACTAAAGTAAAACTTAAAAAAGAAATCGTAACTATGGGCGTTGAAGGCGTTGACCCATTAAAAGTAGTGGGCAGTTATGTTAAGCCAAATGAATGGAATGCCTTAATTTCTGATCCAGAGGTTATCCTTGTTGATACCCGAAATGATTACGAAATTGAAATTGGTACATTTCAAAACGCAGTCGATCCAAACACGAAGACGTTCCGCGAATTTCCGCAGTGGGCGAAAGAAAATCTCGACCCAGAAAAGCATAAAAAAGTAGCTATGTTTTGTACTGGTGGTATTCGCTGCGAAAAATCAACAGCTTATATGAAAGAGCAGGGCTTTGATGAGGTATACCACCTTGAAGGCGGCATATTAAAATACCTAGAAGAAGTACCAAAAGAAGACACTATGTGGGAAGGCGAGTGCTTTGTATTTGATAACCGTGTAGCGGTAAATCATGACTTACAAAAAGGCTCATATGACCAGTGTCACGCATGTCGGATGCCTATCACAGAAGAAGAAAAGCAAAAGCCTGAATATATGGAAGGGGTGTCGTGTCATCACTGTATTGATGATGTGACCGACGAGCAACGCGCTCGTTTTGCTGAGCGTCAAAAACAAATAGAATTGGCACAAGCACGCGGTGAGGGCCACATTGGTAACGAAGCTCAAGCTGCTTTACAACAACGTAAAGAAGCTAAAAAAGCGCAAAAAGACGCACAACGAAATAAATAACACCCCGCGTTTATTTATTCTATAAAAAACCTCAGTAAACTGAAGTGACCCCATAAAGTTGGACTCATTTCTAAGCGGCTGCCAAGGCCTGATTTCGATACTGTATCGGACTCAGGCCTTTTAGTTTCAGTTTAATACGCTCATTGTTGTAATAGTGGATATATTCTTTAATGTTTTCAATAAGATCATTCACGTCTTTAAACGTTTCGTTGTGGTACATCTCGCTCTTCAATATGCCGAAGAAGTTCTCAGCAACCGCATTATCTAAACAATTTCCTTTTCTAGACATACTTTGTTGCAATCCTTTTTCCTTAAGGTGATTTTGATATTGTTTGTTTTGATATTGCCACCCTTGATCTGAGTGTACAACTGGCTTTTCATTTGGCTTCAACCTAGCAGTTGCTGTTTTAAGCATGTCAGTTACCAAAGGGAGTGCAACGGATTTTCTGACTTCGTAACTGATTACCTCTTGGTTGAATAGGTCAATCATAGGCGATAGATATACCTTCTCATTATCCACTTTAAACTCCGTCACATCCGTCACCCATTTTTGATTTGGCTTCTGCGCAGTAAACTCGCGGTTAAGCGTATTTTCTGCGATTTTACCCACTTCACCTTTATAGGATTTATAGCGCTTAGGCCTTACTTTTGACTTGAGTCCTAACTCATTCATCAACCGTTGAACGCGCTTATGATTAACAAGTACTCCCATTGCTCTCAGGGCACTCGTAATTCTGCGATAGCCATATCGCCCTTTATGCGCGTGATAAATATCACGTATTTTTACCAGTAAATCATTGCTTGCACAGGGTTGCTTACAAGTAGTGCGATGATAATAGTAAACACTCTTTGGCAGCCCTGTCGCCTTTAAAAGGTGTCGTAAGCTATGCTTTGCCTTGAACTCTTCGACGACTATCGTTTTGTCTTTGCTTTTTTCTTTCTGGCTTGAGCCAAGGCTTCTAACTTTTTTAGCACATCATTCTCAGCTCGTAAGTATGCTAGTTCTTCTCGTAACTCCTCCTCAGTCATTTGCTCTACTAGTTTTGATGAAGAAGAATTATTTGTCATGAATGGCTTACCTTTTCTCTGTGGTTTAAGACGTGATATACCATCACGAGCATAAAGCTTTTGCCATTGAAAAAGAATGCCTGGGGACGATAAATCGAAGAAAGCACTGGTATAACCGAGTGACCAACTGTTTGCTGTCATCGCTTTTAACACTTCAGCCTTAAATGCTAGAGAATAAGGTTTGTGAACAGACCTGAAGCTTTCAGCGCCATGAATTCGATAAATAGCGGTCCAATATCGGACCTGCCTGTCTGTAACATTAAATCTGTTACTTACCGCCGAAGAGCTTTCAGACAAAGCGAGTTCAGCTATTTTGAGCTTGAAAGCTCGGTGATGTTTGGACATAAAAAGACCCCCAGTAATTGGAATGTCCAACTATTGGGGGTCACTTCAAACACTGAGGTTTTTATTTAAAAGTAATTTATAAATAGCGAGCTTACATTGCTTATCAGCTTAAAGATTTGATGCTCACTTTAAGCTTAATCAACGAATACAATAACTATTATCTATCGGCGTAAGTGTAATTTTATTAGCTGAATTAACAAGCACACATTTTGTGTTTTTATCAAGTTTTTTCTTTTGAATAACGGTAAAATCACCTTCATCAACAGCGTATAAGTTATACTGATAAGCCGTATTACCTCCCTCAAATAAGGCGGTAAATAGCCCTCCAACTAAACCGCCAACAATAGCTCCACCAATCATTTCTTCGGTGTTGCCATCTAGGCTATCAACAAAGCCAAAACCCGCTCCAGCAGCTATTCCCGTTCCTACTTCTGAGGAAAGTGTCACTTTTTGCTCTGAATTAACAGATGCATAATAGCGTTTAATTAATTGATTTTGACTTGTCCGGTCAACCCCTTGTGATGCACAGCCACTAAGCAGTAAAACCATAATTATACTTTTTTTCATAAACTCTCCTTTGTATGTTCACTCTAATGACTAAATCATAATGTTAAATACGCATAAAATATGTGGTGATTTTGTAGGCTGGTGTAAGAATATGTAGAAAATACTTGGATGTTTAATTTCAGCGCGTTGTTTTGCTAATTTGTCGTACTAAGCTATTTATTGATCATAGAGGTGTTAAACTGCGTAACATAATGGAAATAATAATTAATTAGGGTGTTCCTTTGAAGTCGCAAAATTTTTTAATGGGCATAACGGCCTTATTCTTATCGGTTAGTTTGCCAGTAAGTGGTGCTACCGTGGTCGTTGAAAATATCGCTATGGAACAAGCACAACAGCAAGTTCAGGCTGTTGGTAACGCTGAAGCTATCCATTCTGTTATTTTATATCCTGCCGTAGGGGATAAAGTAGCAGCAGTTCATTTTAAACCTGGCGATAAGGTTCAAGAAGGTGATATTTTACTCGAGCTTGATTCACGCAGGCAAAAAGCGGCCCTTGAAGAGGCTAAAATAAAATTAGCCGATACCCAGCGTACTTTAAAACGTTTAAAGCAAAGCCAAGCTAAGGGTGCTGTGCCACAAAGTGATGTAGACGATGCAAAAACCATCGTAGAGCTTGCAAAAGTTACCCTTACTCAAGCTGAAACTGAATTAGAAGACCGTCAAGTTCGAGCCCCGTTTAATGGCACTATGGGACTGACTGACGTTGAAGTGGGTGACAGAATAACAACACAAACAATGATTGCCAGCATTGATGATACCCGCCAATTATACATTAACTTTAATGCGCCAGAGTCAGCGATTGCGATGATCAGAAATAATGCCAGTGTGCGCGTGTTCCCGTGGCAATCGCAAGCGCCTGTTGAGGCAGAAATAGCTTATTTAGATTCCCGTATCGATCCTCAAACTCGTACTTTACGAGTCAAGGCAAAGCTAAATAATAAACAGCAACAATTTTTACCAGGAATGAGTTTTCGGGTACATATAAAAGTATTAGGTCAACGCTTTGCTGCTATTCCTGAAGCAGCATTACTTTGGGGCGCAACGGGTCCATATGTATGGACGAGTGTTGATAAAAAAGCAACGCGGGTTGATGTAAAAATAGAGCAACGCTTAGCAGGGCGATTACTCGTATCAGGCGCATTACAGCCAAACGATACGCTAGTTGTTGAAGGCGTTCAGCGTTTGCGAGCCAATCAAGAATTAAGCTTTTCTGCACCTATCGCCAGTACGCAGGAGTAGTTATGAAACAGCAAGCTATGATGCAAGACTTGCCTTCAATGGCAATTCGCCGTCCCGTACTTATTGTGGTACTTAATTTACTCATTATTATTGCCGGTATCGCTGCTATAGCAGGCGTAGAAGTACGCGAGCTTCCTGATGTAGATAGGCCACGTATTACGGTATCAGCTTCATTCCCTGGCGGTTCTCCGGAAACCGTCGACACTGAAGTAACAAGCAAACTAGAAGGGGCTGTTGCCCGCGTGAGTGGAGTTAAATCTATCCGTGCGCAAAGTGAAGAAGGCAGCTCACGTATTGTGGTTGAATTTAGACCTGGCGTTAATCTGGATGATGCCGCTAATGAAACACGCGAGTCAGTTTCGCGAGTGCAAAGGGAGCTCCCAGAAGAAGTTGAGCGTGTATCTATCATAAAAGCCGATAACGATGCTGAGGCGGTTGTATCACTCACCGTATCAAGTGAGAGTTTATCTTTAGAGGCATTAACCGAGCGGGTTGATGTTGATTTAGCGCCACAGTTTTTAACTATTCCCGGTGTTGCTGATGTGCGCTTAAACGGTGATAGAGAGCGAGTGCTTAGAGTACGTATCGATCCTCTTAAGCTCAGCAGCTTCAATTTAACTATTCCCGATGTTGCTGATGTGCTCAGGCAAGCTCCCTTTGATGTGCCAGCAGGAAGTTTAAAATCAAACGATCAGCAAATTATTGTTCGTGCTGATGCTACCTCGGTAACACCCGATCAAGTAGGTGATATTATCATTCGTGGTGATACCCGTATTAGCGATATCGCCGCGGTATATTTTGGCCCAGCCGATCCGCGCTCTATGGTAAGACTTAATGGTAAACCCGTTATTGGTATGGAAATTATCCGCCAAGCGCAATCTAACACCATAGAAATATCAGATGAGGTTCTAAAGCTCATAGAAGGAATGCGTGAACGCTTTCCTGAGATGGAATTTACCTTAACATCAGATGACGCACAATTTATTAGAAGTTCAGTGGATGAAGTGATTAACTCATTAGTGCTGACAGTGCTACTAGTGATCATTACGTTATGGGTGTTTATTGGCTCATGGCGTGCAACCTTAGTACCTGCATTTGCTATTCCGGTAGCATTAATAGGCTCATTAGCACTGATATGGGCATTGGGCTTCTCCATAAATATTTTAACCTTGCTCGCGCTTGTACTTGCTACTGGCTTAATCGTTGATGATGCGATTGTGGTGAGTGAAAACATTCAACGCCAGCGCGGATTAGGGCTTGGCCGGCGTGCGGCCGCAGTGGTAGGTACCCGTGAAGTATTTTTTGCGGTTATTGCCACCACGGCGGTTTTAGCAGCTGTGTTTGTTCCCATTGCTTTCTTACCCTCTACTGCAGGGCGTTTATTTAGAGAGTTTGGGGGGTACTTGCCGGTGCAGTGATCATATCAAGCTTTGTTGCGTTATCGTTAGTGCCGGCACTTACTTCTAAGCTAAAGCTAAAGCTTAAGCAAGGCGGTTTTCATCCATTTGCTAAGTTTGGTAACGTACTTGCTAATTTATATACCAAAACAATTCATAAAGTTCTCGATCATGCGTGGCTTACTTTTATTGCCTGTCTATTAGTGGCAGGCGGCTCAGGTGCATTGTATATGAGCTTAGATAACGAGCTATTACCAACAGAAGATCGCGGTAAAATTAGAATATTTGCTCGTGGCCCAGATGGCGTAGGCTTGAACTTTATGGACAGGCAAGCCATTAAAATGGAAGACACTTTGCTGCCTTTCGTCGAAAGCGGTGAAATAGAGTCTATTTACACGGTTGTTGGTCAGTGGGATCCTAATATTGTGTTCATTACTGTGCCTTTAAAGCACTGGGATGAACGTAATTTTAGTCAACAAGAAATCATAAATAAAATTCGTCAGCCTTTAATGAATATTCCTGGAGCACCCGCATACGCAGGAGGCGCTAATAGTTTAAATTTACGTGGCCAAGGTGGCGGTATTGAAATTGCTTTACTAGGCCAAGATTATCTTGAAATATTTAAAGCTGCACAGCAGTTTTCAGCTGATCTTGAAAAAGTAGTACCTGAAGTTGCACCGGTTCGCGTATCGTATCAACCATCACAACCACAACTTCGCGTTAATATAGACAGACGACGCGCAGAAGAGCTTGGGGTATCGTTAAGTGATATTGCCATTACTTTAAGAGCTGCCATTAATGGCGATGATATAGCTGATTTAAACATTGGCGATCAATCAATACCTATTATGTTACAGGCTCAAAATCAAACCATCAATGACCCAAGTGATTTAGCAAATTTATATGTAAGCGCCCGCGATAATCAATTAGTACCACTCAGTAGTGTGGCAAATATTACTGAAGAGGGCGTTGCTGCGGAGCTTGAGCGCCATGCTCAGCGACGCGCAATAGAGCTAAGCATGGAATTACCGGACGGTTTAACCATTGCCACACTGGTTGAGCAAATAAAACAGGTGTCTGAGCAATCATTGCCTGCAGGTATTACTTTAGCGTTCAAAGGCGAGGCACTCACATTTGAAGAAACCTCAAATGAAGTGCTAATGACTTACGTATTAGCCTTTTTAATTGTGTTTTTAGTTTTGGCGGCACAATTTGAAAATGTTAATAGCGCCATTGTAGTAATGATCACCGTCCCTTTTGGTATTACATCCGCAATCTTAGCGCTTTATTTAACTGGCACATCACTCAATATTTATTCACAAATTGGTCTTGTAATGTTAATTGGTTTAATCGCCAAAAATGCGATTTTATTGGTTGAGTTTGCTGATCAATTAAGAGATCAGGGTTTAGCTGTACGTAAAGCGGTGGAGCAAGCAGCGCTGGTACGCCTACGACCTATAACTATGACTTTAATCTCTACTTTATTGGGCGCATTACCGTTGATTATGTCTACAGGTGCTGGCGCTGAGGCGCGTAACGCGATTGGCTGGGTGGTGTTTGGTGGCTTAGCCTTAGCGGTATTGTTTACCCTTTATTTAACACCCGTGATTTATTTAGGACTTGCACGTTTTACCAGCCCTCGTGGTGATGAATCAAAACAATTAGCGCAGGAGTTAGAGCAAGTAGATAATTAATCGCTAACTATTTACTTAAATTGGCTATTTTTCTTTGAAAAGATAGCCAATTAGGCTCACAATTCAACTAGATTCACGCCACAAGGATTCCCTATGCAGGCCGAGCAAGTTGAAATAGCCCAGTTTTTAGTTGAACACCCCCCATTTGATACGCTTCCTACAGAAGCATTGAATGAATTAGCAATGCAAATAGAGGTTGCTTACTTTCGTGCCGAAACTGATATCCTACATTTAGGGCAAGATATTAGTGACTTGTATATTATTCGTAGTGGCTCTGTTGAGATTTCACGTCGTAATGGCGAGCTCTATAACCGTTTAGCTACAGGCGGTATTTTTGGCCAAATGGGCTTATTAATGAACCGCAAAGTACGGTTTCCGGCTCGTGCGCTTGAAGATACCTTAACGTATTGTATTAACGTTAATACCTTTAACGAATACTGTGATAAATACGAAACCTTTGCCGACTTTTTCGAAGTGGATGGCAATGTACGCTTGCATCAAGCTATAGTAGAGCAAGCCGACAGCAATGACTTAACCACCGCCAAAGTTAAATCATTACTTCATCGCGATGTAGTCACGGTTACTACGCAAACCCCCATACAAGACGTTGCGTTTTTAATGACACAAGAATCGGTCTCTTCAGTACTTGTCACTGACATAGAAAAACAAATAAGCGACGATCCAGAAGAGGATGACGGTCAAGTTGTCGGGATCATCACAGATAGAGATATCCGAACTAAAGTCGTTGCCCAAGGGCTGACGTTTGATACGCCTGCGCAAGAGGTTATGACCTCAAGTTTAGTCTTGCTCGATAGTAATGCCTATGTATTTGAAGCCGTTTTAGCGATGCTCAGAGATAACTTGCATCACTTGCCTGTGGTTCATAAAAAACGCCCAATAGGGGTAATATCGCTATCTGATATTCTACGTTATGAGTCACAAAGTAGCTTATTGTTAGTACGGGGTATTTTAGCGCAGCAATCAGTGGAAGATTTAGTTCATTATGCCCGCCAACTCCCTAATGTGTTTGTGCGTATGGTAAACGAAGATGCCAATTCTCATATGATAGGAACGGCTATGGCAGTAATAGGGCGTACCTTTAAACAACGCTTATTAGCGCTAGCTGAAGAAAAGTTTGGCGAGCCGCCCATTCCTTATTGTTTTATTGCGCTGGGCTCAATGGCACGGGACGAGCAGTTGATTGTAACCGATCAAGATAACGCACTCATTTTAGATAATAGCTTCGATGAGGCATTGCACGATGAGTATTTTCAAAACCTATCAGATTTTGTGTGTGATGGTTTAGCCAAGTGTGGCTATACCTATTGTGACGGTGAAATTATGGCGTCATTTAAAAAATGGCGCATGACCCGTACACAATGGAAAGAAAAATTTGCTAGCTGGATGGCCGAGCCCAAGCCGCAAGCTCTGCTTAACAGCTCGATATTTTTTGACTTAGATGGCGTATGGGGAAAGCTAAAATGGGCCGATGAGCTTAAAACGCTGGTGGCAAAAGAAAGCAAAGTAAATAAACGCTTTTTAGCTAACCTTGCTGCCAATGCCCGTAACCGAACGCCACCATTGGGATTCTTTAACGGCTTTGTACTTGAGCACAATGGCCAACATAAGCGCTCAATGAACTTAAAGCGTCGTGGAACAGCGCCGTTATCTGATGTTGTTCGCGTTCATGCATTAGCGGTGGGTTCACGTAAACAAAATTCGTTTGAGCGCTTAGAAGATATCATCGAGGCTAACTTACTACCCAAAGGCAAAGCACAAGATTTGCGTGACGCATTTGAATATATTGCTACAGTGCGTATTCGGCATCAGGCGTGGCAAATAGAGCAAGGTGAAGCGCCTGATAACGATTTAGACCCGCATTTACTCTCACCATTTGAGCAAAGTAATTTAAAAGAAGCTTTTGCGATTTTAGAAAAAGCGCAAAGCTTTTTAAAATTTAGTTATTCCGCTCACTCAGGTGTGAAATAAATTATGGCTAATTCACCGATAGATTGGCCCCATCGTTACGAACAGCTCTTGCAAAGTACGCAAAACACATTGCTTAAAGACTTTTACCAGCAGGCATTTACCAATCAGACTGCTCCGCTTAAAGACGTACCTTTTGTGGCGCTAGACTTTGAAACAACCGGCCTTGATGCTGATAGCGATGATATTGTTAGTGTTGGTCTAGTTCCTTTTAATGTAAATCGTATTTACTGTAAAGAGAGCCGTCATTGGGTGGTACAACCACGACGAGATTTGAGTGAAGAATCGATTGTTATCCATGGTATTACTCACTCAGAAGTGGATGAAGCTCCCGACCTTAATCGAATTTTAGCCCCACTTCTTGATGCCCTTAAAGGGAAAGTGGTGGTGGTGCATTATGCCGCCATTGAGCGCCACTTTTTTTATAATGCGCTGCTCACACGTATAAAAGAAGGGATTGAATTTGCTCTAGTCGACACTATGGAAATTGAAAGGCGAGCGCTTAGAGCGCGTCAAGGGCTACTAGGTAGGCTATTTAATACAAAACTAGGCTCATTACGGTTAAGTGATACAAGGGAGCGTTATTCCTTGCCATTGTATCAAAACCATAATGCACTGACTGACGCTTTAGCCACCGCAGAATTACTGCAAGCTCAGCTGAGTTATCATTATCGGTTAGATACACCACTAAGTGAAATTTGGTTTTAGCGAAACGTTATAAAATATTATAGGAAAAATAGAGTAAAAAAAACGCCGCAATTAGCGGCGTTTTTTAATGTAGGGTGTTATTTAACTGGGCGAGGCTCAGTTCGTAAACCTAAAATTAAGCTTACACACATTAATAGTAAAACAATGGTAAACGGTAGACCGGTTGAAATAGCACCAGCTTGTAGTGCTTCAATCGCTTGAGTACCACCAATCCAAAGTAATGCAGCAGCAATTGCGCCCTCAACAGTAGCCCAA